>DASVXH010000039.1:0-56036 GCA_036392795.1 Saccharimonadales bacterium (SeqCode) | reverse complement strand
ATCTTCGGGAGCAGCAACTTCAGCTTGCCAGGGAAAGCATAGAGAGCAACCCAACCGAAATGGCATGTAGTATTCGTAGGCTCGGCATCTTTTTGGGTCTGAACAATAATACTCATTGGGTCATAATATCAGAGGTAGAATTGTCACAATGAGAATAGATTCCGGCGAGACACACGATATGCGGACTTATACTTTTCATGATGCCACCGAGCGAACATATAGCACAGGACATAACATCTTAGATTACCGAGAAGATCCGGGGCTTGGCCGCGAAAGCAATGCAACAATCTTAGTAAAATGGACCAATCAAACGTATCATGATGAAAACTTGCGTGCCATGTTCACCCCCAACTGGGATGCGGTAGCGGGAATTTCGCGCACTAACTCCTGGAGGCACCGTAACCGATACTATGCAGGTCTGATAGTCAAAACCTCTCTCGGCGTAGATTGCCTGGACGAGAAAAATGCCGAAACCAGTCATTCCATGTCGCAACCTACAGGCATCGACAGTAGAAAAGATGGCCTGACTGCCTATGCCTGTGCGGACAAAATTCTTTTTTCGCCCACGGGAGAACCCGATAATCTGATCTCTGAAATCAGTCATCCAACGTTCGCCCGACTACATTCGGTAGAATTTAACCAGCAAGGGGATCGCGTTCTGACGTCATCTTCCTCATTAGACCTAATTCATGAGGTCGATTTAGACGGAAATATCACCTGGACGCTTGACCTCTGGCGAGACACACCATTCAATACCAATGTATTGGGGCAAAAATTTTTTCGGTCCAAGGCGGCGGTCGGTGGCATGTCCATTGTTGCCCATAATCCTTCTGTAGTAGCGCTCAAAGACGACGAAAAACTAAAAGACGCCGTTTGCGTACTTGACGATCCCGCAACCTATGATGGACTGGGGCTCTCTACAAACTTGACTCCAGTCTTCATTAATACCGCCGCCTATGGTAATAACGGCGAAGTGCTGACGACCAGTTTTCACCGCGGCGAAGCCTGGGTTATCAACCGCTCACTGGGTCAGATTGCGATCGCCGCCAAAGCCATGCGCAACCCGCATGGCTTCCACCTGGACCCCTTTCTGGATGGCTATATGGTAACCGATACCGGAAATGAGCGGCTTAGCTTTATGAGTAGCGACCTGGAAGAGGAACGTACAATAGACTTTTCGACCCTTGACGACCGAAAACCCGGCCTTGAAAAAGCACGTTGGCTGCAATACGTAACCCGATTGGACGAAGCCCTGTACTGCGCTGTTATCTCTCCGCGTCAGAAAATCACCTTATTTGATCCCGCCAGAAAGGTGCGACGCGATATCCCATTTGATCCTGAGTGGGGAATTCAACTCGTGGCGCCTTAGACAACGGTCTAGGAACCAAAATCATGTACGCATTGTTATGCCGAGGGGCGCCGAATTAATCCGTTCGCAACTATCCGCTGCATAATCAGATCAACGTTTTCCGCTACAGATAGTTCGGTGGTATTAAGCGTAATTTCTGGTGCCAGGGGTGATTCGTACGCATCGTCAACGCCAGTAAAGCCTTTAAGCTCTCCGCCTCGAACCCGTCGATAATGACCCTTGGGATCGCGCTCCTCACATACCTCTAAAGGAGTAGCGACATGAATTTCCAAAAAACTGCCTTCATCAAAAAGTTCCCGTACCCGTGCCCGCGTATCACGATACGGGCTGATGAGCGAACAGATGGCAATTCCGCCATGATAGACAATTTGAGAGGCGACCCAGCCGATACGAAGTACGTTTGTGTCTCTGTCTTGACGACTAAAGCCCAATCCTTCGGAAAGGTGCTGGCGAACAACGTCACCGTCCAGCAGCGTCACGCGACGTCCTTCGGCCTCGATGGCTTTCTGTAACATTTCTGCGGTGGTAGTCTTGCCTGCACCGCTTAGCCCCGTAAACCAGGCACACATACCTGGAAGTTCATAATTACCGTGTTGCCGTTCAGTCATTGTCGGTCCTTTTTTTGATGTTTCTAAAAATTAATAAACCTGAAATCATAGCGAACAAAATAGCTTCTAATGTTCAGGAAATAGATAGTTAACACGCACGGCGGCCGTTAGACGACCGAGCGCCTGCAAATGCTGAGTAGTCATAGGCTGTATCTCGGCGGCCACGTATTGTTCGTATGCAAGGCGGCGATGCATCGGTGGCAAATAGTCGCGCTTCGGATCTATAATACGTGTACCAGCCTCAATCTGTCCCGCTGCATTTTGTATAATGGAACGCATAAAAACCCGTTTGGCGATCAGCCCGCGGTCACCGGATCCGTCCAGTGTATATCCTTCTGGCACCAAAGTTTCTACATGCGCACCAAAATTGGGCTCATCCGGACAAAACATTATGCCAGAGGAGGTAAAATCATGAAACTCTTCATAGGGATGCGCATCTCCTTCATAAGTTTCCTCGTTATAAACACGGGTCATCTCAAGTTGACTACGCTTCACAACCTGACCCACAAGTACCGCCGCACCCGATGCCAGTTGAGGAGCAGTGTATATACCAGTCTTGCCGTATTGATCATGCGGCGGTCGGATCGCTACCTGGCCCGGAAACCGCTCCCGTAGAACTTGCATACTACTGAACTTTGGAGAGTAAGGATTATCGCCATGCACGTACAGCCCACCAAGCAAGCCGTTGTCTTTTACGTACGTGCCCCAATCATCAACCGAATCAAAGATGGCTGCCATGTCGCGCTCGCGTTCTTCGAGCGCCCGGCCCACCTCTTGGGCAAACACAGGCGTATCTTTCCAGTATTCAGCAATTTCGGGACTAATGGATGCGGGCATGCGGAAGCGCTCCTTTTAAGGCTAAGCGCGAATAATAACACAAGACGCTATACATCGCCACTAGGGCTTACGCCATAAAGACACTTCAGAGTCTTTCATACTATCCTGGGATAGCCGTCTACTAAACCTGCAACAAATCCGTATTATATTCTTGCCATACAGCTAAAAAAGATGGAGTAAATGCGCTTGGGTGTTTTTTTAGCGCATTTGTAAGTTCTTTAAAAGTAAGTACCTGTAGGCTTTCAATATCGGTACGACTAAAATCCCCAGGTGCAGTATGCACGACACAATAAACACTCATATATACTGGATTACCGTCAGTGAGCACACGAAACGACTCCCCAAGCTTTTTAGGCGAAACATCTTCCAGGCCAAGTTCATTTTGCAGTGATCGTATACTAGCCTCGTCTGCCGTTTCGCCATGTCTACGTATCGTTGCTACGGTACAGCCAACCAAACCAGCATACAAATTAGGCAGATCGGTGCGATTCGGAATCTTACTCAAAACTATTTGCTTCTGAGGAGTTATAAGGACAGTAAAGACAGTGTGGTATAGGTCTGTCCGCTTTTGAATGTCTTGCCTTTTCTTGGCTTCGACTACTGCACCGCTTTTATCAACTAAATCTACCAAGTGTAGAGCATGTTTCATAATTATTATAATAACAAAAGAGTCACCGTAGCGACTCTTAGTTCAAACATTCATACTAGGATGTAGATTGGAGGGCCCGGTGGGATTCGAACCCACGACACGCGGCTTAAAAGGCCGCTGCTCTAACCTGCTGAGCTACGGGCCCATAATAATGGGCAATATCAGATTATATTATCCCTGTTTTGACAAAAAAGTCAATGGATATACTTCGAAAAAACCAAGCCCGCGCTGGCACTGGGCCTATAGAGTCCAGTGAGTCAAGCCGGTACCTTCAGCAGACGAGCGAGTGCCACTGCGGACTATTTAAGTTTTTTTTCCTTATTTCTTTTCGCCGCGCATTGTTTTGCGCTGGGCCCACAGCATAATCAGGCTAATACATGCGCCGAGCACAATAATAAACGACTGAGCACGGTTAATCTGCTGCCATAGCGCCTGTGATTGCATGGCATGGCGCAGTCCGGGTGTCAGCAACGGCACAGCCAAAGAGGCCAAAAGGACGCTAGTCGCAGCCGCCGGCAGAATATTCAACAACACTTTCCAGCGTTCTTTAACGCTAAAAATCATCATTACGCAAGTCAAAACGACCGGCGTCAACAGGATAACCAGATTCCAGGTAGTTTCGCTCAGCGACCCAGTATGCGGCGTCAAAAATTTGATCAACGAATTACTATCTTTGGCTACTAGATCCACTAGCACATAGCCTAGACACAGGCTCAAGAAAACCATAGCCGCATTAATCCGCAGCACCACAAACAGCAAAAACGGAGCCGCCAGCGCGATTATGAGTCCAAGATCGTGCGACATGTTGCCACTATAATAGCATGAGCGGGTTAAAAGGTCAGCCGTGACCCCTTGGTGATGCCAGATTTTTTGGCGGCATTAGCCGGAACTTCAATAACGTATTTACCTTCGTGACAAAAGCTTTGTTCAGGATAGGTTTTGGGCGAAACATTAGCTTCGACGGCCACTACTTTTTTATCGCTATCCACCCAAACCATATCAATCGGGTAGTTCATTTCTTTCATCCAAAAACAGAGGTTAGTGGGGCGTTGGAAGATAAAAATCATACCAGTTTGATGGGCAAGATTAGTAGTGCCGCTCAGGCCCTTTTCCTGTTCGGCTGGCGTGGTCGCCTTGCGCAGTTGAAATGTTTTGGCCGCATCAGACCGGTCTTTAACTTTCATGGTAACCAAATCGGACGGCCGATAGAAAAAACCAACCCACACAATAACCACAGAAAGCAGCATGACGCTGCTCATGAATATAAATAAGGCCTTTTTACGCCCCGACTTTGTCTTTTCGGTTGCGCTGTTTGGCATTTTTTTCGATGTATTCAATTATTTTTACGGCAACGTTACGATTGGTCATCAGTTCCGGAGTCTTAATACTGGCCGATGAGTTAACCTCCAATACTAACGGCCCGCGACTGGATCGCATCATATCCACGCCACAGATGGGCAGACCCATCGCCTTGGCGGCACGAATAGCAGTGCGCTCTTCCTCGGCGGTTAGTTTAACCGGCTTGCCCACGCCGCCTTGGTGCGTATTGGATCGAAAGTCGTCATCCAGGCTTTGGCGACGAATACTAGCAACCACCTGACTACCCACAACCAACGCACGAATATCAGTACCAGCCGACTCCTTGACGAATTCCTGCACCAAAAAGCTTACACCCTCGACATAAAATGCCTGCATTACCGCCTTGGCCGCTTTGTTGGTTTCGGCCAGTACTACGCCGTTACCATGCGTGCCACGGGCCACTTTTACAATCAACGGCGCACCACCTGCCTTTTGAATAACGTCTTCCAGATCAGCCGTTTCGTGAGCAAAAACCGTTTTTGGAATTCCCACGCCCGCCTTGGCCAGCAACTGATACGAGCGCAGTTTGTTGCGTGAACGGTCTATGGCAATCGACTTAGTGGTGGTGTACACGTCGCGCATTTCGAACTGTCGAACCACCGCACAGCCGTATTTGGTGTACGACTGGGCAATGCGGGGGATAATCGCATCGAAACCCTCTAGGCTCTGCCCCTTGTAGTAGACAACGGGGTTGCCCTTTTCGATCGCCATGTAACATTTGGCGTAGTTAATAATCTTGACTTCGTGACCACGTTTTTCGGCCTCTTCGCGGAGGCGTTTTGTGGTGTAGTTAGCAGCACCCTTGGATAAAATAGCGATTCGCATACGCTACCGTCCTCCCTCTTCGTCGAGCGGAAACAAAATGCCGTATTGTTCCTTTAGCGCCGCCCGATCAATCTGGCTGTAGGCCGTGTCAACCAAAAAGCGGTTATTCAACATTTTCCGACCTAGGAGAATAGGGTAAATCTTCTTGCCCCGATCTGCAAGCGAAAAAGCGGCAGTAAAAATCTTTGGGCCGAGTTTCACGCGCAGTTTCACTTCGTAACGCTCCTCGCGGTGGCCAAAGGAATTTTCGACAAAAACTTTAGTGAATTTCTGGGTGGTAAGTGTTACAGCCATATTGCCACACACCGGATGGCCGCCAAGCAAACAGAAGCTCAGCGTCTTGCCGTCGTCAAGCAATTGTATGTCCGAGGCATGCACCGCCGACCGGTAGGCCCCGGTGTCAACTTTTGCAGGGATATCGGCAATAGACTCGTCCAAAAAATGAAGGAGTTCTGAGCGTCCGATAATGACTTTGTGAAAATCCGTTCTTGCCATCCTTATTCCATAGTATCAAACTGATAGTGTTTGCTCTTTACGTTTCTGAAAAATCGTGCTAATTTTATTATAAAATCGTAAGTTTGTCAATGGTATAACTCTTATGAAAACTGTACTCATCGTTGGAAAAGCCTTCGCCGGCCTGACTGGTTACCTAAAAACACACGGCGTCGACTATGTCGTCTTAAAAGACAGTCTGCGCGCGCCACAAAAACCAAAAAAACGCGATGACCGCGTATTTTGTGATTTTAGCAATCCCGATGCCATGCTGCGCACCGTCGATGAGCTAACCGCGGCGCGTCAAATCGACGGTGTTATGGTTACCTACGAACAATATGTGGTGGCTGCGGCACGCATCGCGCATCATATTCATTTGCCCGGCCTTCCAGTCAATGCCGCCATGGCCTGCACCGATAAATCAATCATGCGTGAATTATTCGCATCTGCCCCAAAAAAAATTAGCCCGGACTTTGCCATTGCTACCGACGAAGAAACGGTGCGTGAATTTGCCGCCGAGCACACATTTCCCCTTATCCTAAAACCAGCCAATCTATCAAAAAGCCTTCTGGTTAGCAAATGCAATTCTTTGGAAGCATTAATCGAAACCTACACGCGGACCCGTGAACGCATGGCGGCCGTATACGCCAAATACGCGCCACACACCACGCCAAAATTGATCGTCGAGGAGTTTATGGAAGGCAGTGTACATTCAGTAGACGCCTTTGTAGACAAGGATGGTACGCCGCATGTTTTGGATGCAGTCGTCGATTACCAAACCGGCTACGACGTTGGCTACGACGATAATTTTCATTACAGCCGCCTATTGCCGTCGGCATTAATGCCGCATCAAATCGAAGCCATCCGGCACACTGCCGATCTAGGCTGCCGTGCGTTGCGCATGAAGAACACACCGGCACACGTCGAAATCATCCTAACCAAAGACGGCCCCAGAATCGTCGAAATCGGCGCGCGGAATGGTGGCTACCGCGAGCGCATGCATACCTTGGCCAACGGCATCGACATTACCGGCAATGCACTCAAACTAGCCTTCGGCGACCAGCCCGACAACACTTCTAAAAAACATGACTCGGTTGGCGTATTCGAACTCTTTCCTAAAGAGCCGGGTGCTTTTATTGACATTCTAAGCGAGTCGGCTCTGCGTGAACTGCCGTCGTTTAACTATCTAAGCATCAAGGCCAAGCCAGGTGAATTCGCAGGAAAATCATCGGACGGCTTCAAGATGTGCGCCGTGGTTATTCTGCACCATGCCGATGCTGCCCAATTTACAGCAGACCGTACTTTTTTGGACACTCAAGTGTCTGTACGAACACAGCCAACTAGTTGATATTCTAATTTCATTATGATATAAAAGTACGCTGATGCGTGAAGTAACCCCTGATTTTCTGGGCCAGGATTTGATGCGCCAGGCACTGCAGGCACAGAGCCTAGAGCCCTTTGATGTACCCGCAGCCGTTTTAAACAGCAATGCAAACACCCTCGATAAATTGAATGCCTACCGCGCCATTACTTTTGGCTTGGCTGGCATAGCTATTCGAGGCTGGACTAATGAGATAGTCCAGCCAAATGATTTTTTGGCGCATAGCCACCGACTGCACCACCCGGGAAATCAATGGGTATTTGAGTCAGTCAATCTCAGCGACATGGAAAAAGGCGATATCCTGGATCCAAAACGCTCGCTGGGAGTGGTTACGGGAAGCGTCGCATTGTCCCATATAGAAAACGACATGCAGGAAACAGCAAGGCACTATATGGCGTCATACAAAGGTGATCGGTATGTCAACGGCATTGATGTCTATTCAGTCATCGCCCGCCATCACCACCATGCCGTAGAAGCGAAAAATAGCGGACTCATGGAAAAACCTGTTGCCTACCGTCGTCGAAGCTCCTTTGATCGAGATTTTTCTCCTGATTACCTCTTATTTAAACCCGCGGGCAATAGTCTGAACCCACACTATATGAACGTCGAAACACATGGCCGGGCCATCGCTGGTACTGCCGGCAATATTATTCGCTTCTCGAAGGATCCTATTCATAAAATGATGCTCCGTTTTGCCATGCCCAATACTCTTTCGGTGATCCCCGAAGGTATAACCGAAGAACACATACCCTTAATGATAAAAAATCTACTGCTCGATGGAATACGCGCGTCCCAGCGTATAGATGGAGTCTTTACCCGCTCGCTAGAGGGTGGTTATGAGTGGATTGACATAAAAACCAATAAAAAATATGGTGCCCATTTAACATGGCCCGCTCGAGAGGTGCCCCCACCGCGTCAACTTTATAGCGGCGATCAGGCACCAACCTCAGGTCCAAACTTTCAACCAGTCGTATATCGACAGAAATGTCCTGTCGGTTATACGGCTAAGGCGGAAGAAGTTATGCCCGGTCATCGTCTTGTCGAGGGGACCATGCAATATCTGCATGATAATTTGCTACTTCACCCATACGTTTATATACAGCCGCCAAAGAAATACGGGTCGGTAGATGAACCGTTCGATCAATGGTTGCGGCGATCGGCAAGCCACTCACAAAAATAACTATCGAGAGCACGCATTTTTTCTGGAACGAGGCTGCCCGTACTAAGCTGGGGCATATTGTTTGCCTCTAGAAAATAATATTCACCCGTCTGGTTATCCACAATCATATCCACACCCGTCACCGGACGACGTAGTAATTGCGCGATTTTTACCGAGTCAGCTAGCATTGCCGGATTAAGATCGCGCAGGTCGGCCAGCTTTGCCTCGCCGCCCTGCGAAGTATTATTAAGGTGCGAGTCCCCCTGTGCCTGCCGATGCAGCGCCACACGCACACGATCACCCATAACCAACAGTCGATAATCACCATCATTGGGAATAAATTTCTGGATCACGAACGTCACTTCCGGTGATTTCTGATATACGTCTTGTAGTTCTGCCGATGAACGCACGAGGTAATTATCGTTACCTCGAGAGGCACTCACCCCTTTAACGATCAAGGGAAAGCCCAGACCGGCCTGACGCATCAGAGATGAAATATTATTCGGTGCACCGCGCGGTGCTACTATAAATGACGTCATCTTTATGTCATTCAGTGCGCCAATGACATACTGACTTAGCTTGGACCGCGACCGCAAAAACAACGCCTCTGTGTTAAGAAGAGGAATATTCTTGGCTTCGGCATAGCGCGCCACCGCTAAAGCCATATCCTCGTGAATAGCGTACTTAAACCAGCCTAGCAAAAAAATGCCATCATAATCAGTGAGTGATCGGTCTTTGTCGAATATAATCATTAGTTTTTGGCCGTCAAAAATAAAGATCAAGTCCTCGATCGTACAGGAGTCATACGCAATCTGCCCACTGCCGCTTTCAGCCATGCGCGTCGCCATAGAACCAGGGGTGTCGTAGCTAGACCGATCGTCGGGTCGACCAATAAAAAGCAATCTCTTAGTTTGCGACATTATGTACCGCCTTTGCTGTTATTTGATTATAATCATCTATTATTGTATTCTGTATATCTCTTAGACGAAAGGGTTAACCGTGAATATTGTTGCAATTGGTGGCGGTGATAAGCTGCCGGCTATTGAATCTGCGTTAGAAGTAGCGCCAAATTTATACCATTAACGGTGATACGCCCACCTTGCTGAATAGAGTCATTCAATCAGCAGGATCGGCGAACAGGTTAGGGCGTCGGTTAGACGCGGCATTCCACATGTCGGTACAGGCGAGAGCGCCTTATATCCGTTCAAATATATCCACAGTTATACCGCCACAGGAGAAGGGCATCGGGATTACAAATATCTTAAAGGGCTAGACCTGCTCAAAGCCGCGGCCACTACCAAGTCAAGAGAACTAACCTTCTATAGGCCAAAGAAGCCCTTTTTGCCGCCGTCTTTTTGAAAATTTTCCAAAAGTTCACGTTGGTTCTTGGACAGTTTGGTTGGGGTGTCCACGATCAGCGTCACAATGTGAGCGCCGCGGGTTTCACTCCTTAGGTGGGGCACGCCATGACCGGAAAGTTTAAAATCGGTGCCGCTTTGGGTACCCGCTGGTACCCGCATGCGCATGGGGCCATCAACGGTATCCACATCGATCTCTGTTCCTAATGCCGCATCCACCATACTTACGTGCTCCTCGCTTAGGATCAAGTCGCCTTCACGGGTAAATTTTTTGTGTGATTTAACGCGAACATTTACATATAAATCGCCCTTAGGGCCATTGGCAATTGCCTCGCCGTGTTCGCGCAACCGGATCACTGCACCGTCGTCGATACCGGCCGGAATCTTGAGCGTTACATCTTGTGTTTTACGCTCTGTTCCTTTGCCGCGGCAGACGCTGCAGGCTTTTTCCGGAACCTTGCCCGTGCCCTTACATTCTCGACAAATGGCCGCCTGTTGCACGTTACCAAAAATGGTCCTTACAACGTTGACGGTCTGGCCCGCTCCCTGACAGGTGGGACAGGTCTTAAGCTGATGGCCTGGTTCGACCGTCGTACCCTTACAGTGACTGCACGTATCTTCCAGAGTGGCATGAATCGTTGCCTCTGTACCAAAAATCGCAGCCTCAAACCCAATTTCTACTGCCGTTTCAACATCCCGGCCGCGACGATCTTGTTGTCGGCGTGGTCCGCCGCCGCCAAAGAAATTCTCAAAGATATCGCCCAGTCCCAGATCGCCAAAATCAAAGTGCACGTTTTGGCCGCCAGCGCTGCCAAAACCTCCGCCGAACGGATTACCGCCATCACTAGCCGCACTACTGCCCACTCCCGCATGGCCAAACTGGTCATAGCGCTGCCGTTTGGATGGATCTTTTAGTACTTCGTAGGCCTCATTAACTTCTTTGAACTTAGTTTCGTCACCGCCTTCTTTATCGGGATGGTGCTGAATCGCCTGCTGGCGAAATGCTTTTTTGATTTCGTCGGCACTCGCATCTTTTCCCACACCTAATACTTCGTAATAATCACGTTTTGACATAGTTATTTCCCGTTCTGCGCTTGGTTAGGGGTAGAGATTGGAGTCGCGGTCTGACCCGTTTGACCACTTTGCCGACTAGCCGGCACAAGCGCCGGCGAAGCCAAAACTGTTGCCAGCAAGCTCTTGAGCCGGCTATCGTCGCCTGCGGGCGATCCGACATTCGAAATGACATACACTTCGCTCACATCCACTTCTTTACCCTTGGCATCCCACAACAAAATGAGTTCGTAGGTGTCTTGGCGACCCTGATCGCGTTCCAGCCAGACCACACATTTTGGATCATTAAACACAAACCGGAGCAATTCCTTACGGTTGTCGGCATCGAGCATTACATAGCGTCCGTTGGCTTGCCATACTTTTTCGGCCAGGCCAAAAGCCTCGACACTTTGGACAGCGTGCACAAAGATAGGTAACGTTGTGGGATCGACTGAATGTTCGTGTTTATCGCCAAATCCAAGCATATTCCGTCCTTATTATAGCTTAGTCAGTTTGATTGTCTCCAGGCCTCAATTCCTGCGGTAAAGTGACCGGGCGAGCGTACATGGTCGCATCGGCCGCATTGTCGATCGGTGGAAGCGGATCAGCAATCAAGGTACCGTCGATCTTGCCGCTTAGACTGGCCTCATCATGCAGGTCTGCATCAATCGCCTCGGTTTTCTGCTCGTCAACCACCGGGGCTCTATCGTGGGCAATCGCTCCAGCCATCAGTTCCAGTAGACCTATGGACGCCCTTACCATGACACTTCTATCTGCTTCGGTTCGATTACGGAAAAGTGTATATCCAGGAGCTATCCCACTTCTTGGCCCGGCATATTCCCGACGAGCTGCGGCCATTGCCAAAGCAAAAGTATCTTTTTCAGCCGGCGTCATAGCCCTGTTACTTTCCAGCCATTCCCGGTATTCTTGTCCTCTGTAAAAATCAGGGCTAAAAAAATCCGGGGGTGTCATGGGGACAAGTTCACTGGACTGGGTCAGAATCTGGTCGCTGGTTAGTCCGGTCTCGCTCAAAGAACGAGGCATTGCGTTTGGCCGAGGGGTCATGGGTGGGAGAACTCCTTATATAGGGGAAATTAGGTCTTATTTTTCGTCAACGACTTCGCCTTCTACGGCGCCGTCTTTGTCAGTTTTTTTCTTACTCTTAGTATCGGCATCTGCAGTCTGGTCGCTACCGTCACCTTCGGCGGCATCGGCCTCTTTCGCAGATTCGTACATTTTAGCACCGATTGGCATTAATTTGTCGTTTAGCGCTTTGGTGGCAG
The DNA here is from genome assembly GCA_036392795.1 of Saccharimonadales bacterium (SeqCode). Classification (GTDB taxonomy): domain Bacteria; phylum Patescibacteriota; class Saccharimonadia; order Saccharimonadales; family UBA4665; genus JARIHD01. The sequence continues at coordinate 43,666 of DASVXH010000039.1, read as the reverse complement.
CTTCAATTGCTTCTTTATTACCATCTTTATCAATTTTTTTAGCATCGGCGATAGCCTCCTCCAGGGTCTTCTTGTCCCCTTCATCCATTTTATCACCATAGTCACTCTTCATCTTTTCAGCCTGATAGATAGTGTTGTCCAGGATATTGCGAGCCTCGACGGTTTCACGCTTTTTCTTGTCGTCGTCTGCGTGTTGTTCGGCATCTTTGGCCATTTTTTCGACGTCTTTTTTGTCCAGATTACCCGACCCACTTATGGTGATGCTCTGTTCCTTGCCAGTACCTTTATCTTTGGCGGTCACGTTCAGAATACCGTTTGCGTCGATATTAAAGGTCACCTCGATCTGAGGAACACCGCGCGGCGCAGACGGGATGCCGTCTAAAATAAAGCGACCAAGTGATTTATTATCGCCAGCCATGCCTCGTTCACCTTGCACCACATGCACCTCTACCTGGGGCTGGTTGTCGGCGGCAGTACTAAATACTTCGCTTTTGCTGGTTGGGATAGTGGTGTTGCGCTCGATAAGTTTGGTCATGACACCACCCATAGTTTCGATACCTAGAGACAGCGGTGTCACATCCAGCAGCAGCACGTCCTTGACATCGCCTTGCAGCACACCGCCCTGGATAGCGGCACCAACAGCCACGACCTCGTCAGGATTTACACCCTTCATCGGGTCCTTGCCAAAAATCTTCTTTACCTTTTCCTGCACCGCAGGCATGCGGGTCATGCCCCCCACCAATACGACTGCGTCGATATCGCTGGCAGCCAAACCGGCGTCTTTCAGGGCCTTTTGGCACGGATCGGCAGTTTTATCGATGAGATCAGCGACTAGTTGCTCCAGCTTGGCACGCGTCAATTTGTGCTCGAAGTGTTTAGGACCGTCGGCATCAGCGGTTAGGAAGGGCAGGTTTACGTCCACTTCCTGAGCGCTGGATAGTTCGATCTTGGCCTTTTCGGCCTCGTCGCGCAAGCGCTGCATGGCAGCCTTGTCTTCGGTAATGTCGATGCCATGCTCTTTTTTAAACTCGTCGGCAAAGTAGTTGATGATAACGCGGTCGAAGTCGGCACCGCCCAAATGCGTATCACCGTTTGTGGACTTAACCTCAAACACGCCGTCGCCCAGTTCCAGAATAGAAACATCAAACGTACCACCACCCAGGTCGTAGACGGCAATCTTTTCGTCGGTCTTTTGACCTTTGTCCAGGCCGTAAGCCAAGGCTGCAGCGGTTGGCTCATTAATGATACGCTTAACTTCCAGGCCGGCAATCTTACCAGCGTCCTTGGTAGCCTGGCGCTGTGAATCGTCAAAATATGCGGGAACGGTAATAACAGCCTCAGTTACCGGTTCGCCTAAGAAACTTTCGGCGTCCGCCTTTAGCTTGCCCAACACCATGGCACTAACTTCTTCGGGGCTGTATTCTTTGTCGCCCATCTTGACCTTGACGGCGTTGCCAGTTTTGCTGATCTCGTAACCCATTAATTTGAGGTCACGCTGGACTTCTTTATCTTCCCAACGACGGCCGATCAGACGCTTTACCTCATAAATAGTATTTTTAGAATTAGTCACCTGCTGGCGGCGGGCAACCTGACCTACCAGGCGTTCACCGTTTTTGTTGACCGCCACAACACTCGGCGTGGTGCGATTACCCTCGGAGTTGGCAATAATTTCGGGTTTACCCGATTGCATAACAGCCATCGCTGAGTTAGTCGTACCAAGGTCGATTCCAATGATTTTACCCATATTGAGATATCCTCCTTTGATTTAAGATGGTTCAGATTCACTGTTTATTCTAGCAGTCTATATGTATGATTGCTAATGTAGTTATAGCATAGAAAATTAGCACTCACCTGTCAAGAGTGCTAACCGAACTTCTCCTGCCGGCTTGCTTGAATCACCTGACGCGTCAACCAACGCAAACTAACATCCTGATCTGCCTCAGCCATACTTTGGGCAGTTTTCATGATGCCGTACAGACCATCAAGGGAGATTTCCGCAACAGCGACGGTATCAGTGACAACCTCTAATGAAACGGCATCGCTGATACATTCCGCGAGTGTCAGCAAAAGCTGGGAACGTTCGAAAGAAATAGAGGGCTTCTCATGCTCAAGCTGCGGTAATTTTAACCCCGGAAGAGTGGCCGACACTTCTTCTTCGGGCGCAACTATCATTCCGATAGGCTCTTGTTCCGGCTCATCATCAACCAGTTGCTGTGTCGGAGACTCTACAGCTTTCAGTGCGCGCTCCGGCTTTGTTTCCACGGCTTTTTCCTTTGGCGACCGAGACACCTTTGGCCAAGAACGGGACCCAGACCTCGGCTGTTTGGGGAGGGTTGGAGTTAGTACCTTGGGAGCGAGCAACTTAACAAAAGCCGACGGGCAGGCATGTAAAAATTGTTCAAGGGTTTGACCCCTTTGTTGTGCCCATTCTACACAACGAGCCTCACGAAGCGGTATAGACCGAGGATGCAGGTCTAAAGCCCGACAATAAGTGGTCGATAGAAGAGCTGTTAAGGCATCGCCCGCTATCGGATTAAGTCTACGGATAAGCTGAACCGCCCTAAATGGTATAGGGTAGTGATTAGCATGTCTCTCCAAATAAACCTGAAACCCATGATACATCGGATGGCCGGGATCGTCCCAGCCCAAATGTGCATAAAATTCCTGGCAGGCCTGTCGTATTTCGGCAAACTCCTCAACACTCACTTCGTGCATTGAAGTCGAACCCTTAATCATGGCATCATTGCAAAGCTTCAGGGTCATGAATGCCTTTTTCTCGTCTTTCTCGGGGTCAAATACAGGGTTGAGCCGCCTCAGCCATTCCAAATCCTGGGAACCCAGCTGCTGATCGATTATCTCGGATCGTTCAGATTTCTTTGCACTTTTCTTCGGCTCTGTATTGACGGCTGCGGCATATTGGCAGACCGTGGGATAGGCGGCCATCTCGGCACCCGTGAGCGGAGCATACTCGAAGTACTGCGTGATTACCGACCCAAGCCTTGTCGGCAGCTCCCGCTCATCAAGCAACTCCAGCAGGTGCGAACGACGAACCGCAGCAGACTTAAGTCGTGTTCTCTGTGCATAGGCCGATTTATAATTCAGGCTCCGCCCCTGCACAACATCAATCAAATACGATTCCATCGGCAGCCTCGTAGACGCACTCGCCAGGAGCGACAGTTGCTCCCTCACTTCATCTGCCGAAAATCCCCGTTTATACAATTCCTCGACGCAGCCACTAGGATCACCAACCGCCTCTACCAATGACACCAATATTTCATGCCGGGCAGGATGGTCGTCCAAAAAATGCATTCTTTTGGCTAAAACGTCCCTCAGATCAATGGGCCAGCCAAGTCTGGCAATGCGCGCGGCGGTCGCCTGAAGCCGAGATTTCAGCGGTGTCATCTTCTTTAATAACGCCTCAGGCACTTCCCGGATCGACAAATCGTATGTAGCCAACATCCCTACCATGTCCGGGAGAGTCTTCTCATCAATAAATCTGATGAAGAAGTGCTCGTCTTGCATGGATACACCGACATCACACTGCAGCTGGTACAAAATACTACTATTACGAATAAAATTTAAGGGCCGGGGATATCCGCCTCTCAGTCGTCTTTTGCATTTCTGAAGGGCGTTGTGTGATCCATGATCCTTGTCCTCTATGCGCATATAGGTAAAAAACTGCCGGCGCGCCTCTTGTATATCATCGTTATGCTGACTCCCATGGGGATGATAGCGGGCGTGGTTGGACAGTACCTCCAAGGCCAGAGGCATTACCGCAGCCATACTCTCTCGTGCTCGGCTATCAGGCGCCTTATCCGAAGAAATTGCCTGGTGCAGGTCTACATCATCGGCAAAGGTCTCAGCAATATGATTAACATCTACAGATATGGATTCTAGTTTCTCCATAATTCACCAACCCGTACCGTACCGCCTGGCATCTTTGTAAAAAAATTAATACTATTCTATATAAAAGAAGCTACTGTACATAGATGAGTTTACCAGAAAGCCACACATCGCTCCCAACTTACTTTGCGCCGCAGGCATTTGAAATAGTCCGCGCCGAAGCAACAGGAGTTAGTTACGACCTTGAACAACTGAACCGCATCATGCGCGGGGCCGAATTTATTCTCCATAATAATTTGTATGATATAGACGACAGCTTTGCGATTCTGTATCGCTTCGCCATTCCCGGGCCTGGACGATCAACGCCCGATCCCAATTTTCATAAATCCAGATTAGATATACCGTATATGGATCAGACACAGCTACTGCGTCCACCAGAAAGTATCGTCACCCCGAATACGAACAAAGGCGAGATTATCACCGTTCACCCCAACGTTTTACAGATAGAAATACAAAATACCAATGAACCATTTGTCCGGTGGCTGGCTTCGACGTTGATGTACCCACCCGCCGAAGAGCATCGTCTACGGGCGTCACCGCTGGCCTGGATTAGACAAGCAAAAGACAGTTATGGAAGAATCGATAGAAAAAACAAGTTTATTAAAAGAACCGTCGCCGAATGTGCCGGGGCAATCATCTTGAACCCACGGTCAACCGGCACGATTGCGAAAACGTAAGCGCTAGCGCATCTTGACTTTGACCATAGCGTGACGAATAACTTCGTCCCCGATCTTATAGCCGGCCTGCAACTCTTCAGAAACGACCTCTTCGGTGCCGTCGCTCTCTTCCATCATAACGGCTTCGTGCCAACGGGGATCAAAGGGCGCACCTACGGTTTGGATGCGTTCTACGCCCAGATCTGCCAGAGCTTTTTCGAACTGCTTGACGATGTTTTGAACACCCTTAACGTAATCATCAACAGCCAAATGTTCGGGGACGGCCTTAAGGGCACGCTCAAAATTATCGATAACGGGCAGCAGCTCGCGCACTACATTGGCGCGCACGGTAGTCTTCAGGTTGTTCAATTGCTCTTCGTGACGTCGGCGCATGTTAATAGCGTCGGCGCGTTCACGCTGGACAGCGACCGTCAGTTCTTCCAATTGCTGCTGTAATAGTTCCATATTTTCGACGTTTTTGGCATCACCAGGAATATCGGTTTGTGGTTTAGTCATTATTTGCCCTTTCTTTTTTAGCGTCGCCTTTTAAAGCGTATTATACGGCCAATCAGGCCAAAAGTTTATTTTAGGACGTCTTCGAGTGCCTTGCCAGCCTGATTGACCAGCGCCATTACATCGCGGTAGCTCTGGCGGGTAGGACCAAGAACCCCAATATAACTCCGGTCCGAATAGGGGCTGTGAAATTTGCTGATAATCAGCGAGCAGCCAGCACTGCGACCGATGGGATTTTCACGGCCAATATAGACACTAAGTGGCTGATTGGGGGCGGCTTCGCGCAGCCAAGGTTCTAGATTGTCCAATAATCTGGCTACCTGCTGTACTTGTCCGGCATGCATAAATTCCGGCTGACCAAACAAATTTGACAGGCCGCTCATATAAAGCTGGTTGCCGATAGTGGCCAGCCCTAAATTGTGCGTCAGCTCCACGAGTGTATCGACGGCATTACGGATAGCTCGCTCCGGAACGCCGCTATCTTGGACACGAGCCGTAAGAGCGCGTTCCCCGCGTCGTTCAGCACCAGACTGCATTTCGCGGTTACCGCTCAAGGCGTTGACATAAAATCGGTAACCCTTATCAGTGGGCACACGTCCAGCGCTGGTATGGGGTTGGGTAATAAACCCCCGACGTTCAAGTTCGGCCATTTCAGCCCGGATAGTAGCCGAACTAACCTTAAAAACTCTGGCAAGCAGGCTAGAACCGACTGGCGATGCGACCTCGGCATACTGTTCTACGATAGCGCTCAAAATTAGCTTCTGTCGATCTGTCATAACGTCTCTTCTTATAGCGTTAGTGTACCTCTATTAGCACTCTAGTGTCAAGAGTGCTAGCTATAAACAATACATGTGCGGATAACCCTATGCGTATGCGATATCAATCACTTAGGAATTTTTGTGAGTACTCATGTAAAATGGTTATGCATAGTATGAAAACGAAGAGACCCACACTTATCTTTCGACTGGCAGGGATTGGGCTGGTGGTAGGCATTTTTGGCCTGGTTGCGGTCCCGGTTTGGGCGCAGAATCAGTCCGGCGCTATATCGCGCGGCTTTACGGCAACCGATTCCGAGCTGGTACAAGGTGCCCTCGTCAGCACCAAATCAAGCAATCCCGACGTCGTGGAGCTGGCCACCGCCGAATCAGCCGCCCGCCTGGCGGGTATCGTCAGCAACAATGCGCTCGTGGAGCTATCTAACACCCAGCCCGGCGAGGTTCAAGTGCTGCTAAACGGCAACGCCCAGGCACTCGTTAGCGATTTGAATGGTCCCATCAAAGCAGGCGACAAAATTACCGCCTCCCCCTTAAGTGGCATAGGCATGCTAGCCACCGAAGACGCTCAAATCGTGGGCACGGCACAGAGTGATTTTACCCTCAAAAACAGCAAAACCAAGGTAATCACCGACAAAAACGGCAAAACCCACACCGTCCACGTCGGCACCGTTCCCCTGCAGATCGCTATTTCTTACTACATAGCCCCCACCAGCCAGTTTATGCCTGCCTTTTTACAAAACCTGGCCAATAGCATCGCCGGCAGGCCAGTTTCGGTACTGCGAATTCTTATTAGCTGTGTTTTGCTGTTCTTTGCTTTTGGCAGCATCACCATCCTTATTTATACTTCGGTGCGATCGGGAATCATCTCACTAGGACGCAACCCGCTTGCGGCCAGCGCCATCCAGCGCGGACTAATCAGTGTGATTATAATTGTCGTTTTGACCGCCATACTTTCGCTTGGCAGTGTTTATCTTATATTGACCACCTAAAAAACCAGTGTTCAGCAAAGCATAAGCAATGTAAAATAAAAGACAGTCCGTGTGAGCGGTTATTGCCCATATGGTGTGAGTAAATATGGAAAACGAACAAAAAAATTCTATACAGGGAATGCCCGGCTCGCTTGAGGGCAGTACAGGTACGTCTCTCGAACAAAGCGATGCGGGCCAACTAAATCAGCCCGTTATTCAGAATGGAGTCTCTGTACAGTCGGAGCATCCCCAGTCCAATACTCCCGAATCGCGATTCCCACGACTACGCTTTGCCCGACCCTGGAAGATCGCGGTTATTGTGGGATTGTTTCTGTTGGTTATTGGCGTTGGTACTGCCATTTTGATCAATACGCGTCAAGGCGCATCAACCCGAGTAAAAGCAGGCGATTTTAAAACCCAGCGGGTTTCATTCTCGGATCTTAAACGCGCCGTCAGTGGCATCGACGGGCAGCAGCAGATCACCTTAAATGGTCAGCTACAAGTTAATAGCAGCATGGTCCTGAGGCCAACCACACCACCGGTAGGTGCTGTCGCCGGACAAATCTATTACGATCAGGCGACCAATCAATTGGCCTACTATAACGGCACACAGTTCCTTAATCTGGTCAATACAACTTCAAACAACACTTTTCTGCAAAACACAACCAACATCAGTAATGTATTTAGCAATATTACCAATGCCACTGCGGGCATTACTACACCGGCAGGCACGCCCGGCACTCTGCCTAAATTTACTAGCACACAAACGGTCGGCGATTCTATCGTGAGCGACAAGGGAACGTACCTGAATATCAATGGCGGCCTCAATCTTACCGCCAGCACAACCGTAAGTAATCTGAGTTTTTGGCCAACAACCACCGTGCCGCCTCACCCAAACGAGCCAGACTTTAATGGCCCCGTAGAAGTGGGCGTAAAATTCACAAGTGATATCAGTGGCATCGTTAAGGGCCTTCGATTTTATAGAGGAACGACCGGCACCGGACCCTACACAGGAAGTCTGTGGACCAGTACCGGTTCACTACTAGCCCAAGCGACGTTTACCGTTACGGGCACGGGGTGGCAAGAAGTATCATTCTCGGCACCTATTGCAATTAGCCCCGACACCACCTATGTGGCTTCCTATCACATAGCGGGTGGCGGGGGCTATGCCGCTGAAGGTGCATATTTTGGCGCCACCGGTGTGGATAACGGTCCCATTCATGCCTTGGCCAGTGGTATTGACGGCGGGAACGGTGTTTTTAACTATGGCTTATCACCCACTTTTCCAACGCGAACATTTAACTCCAGTAACTACTGGGTTGATATCGTATTTAGTGGGAATGTTTTGACGCCAGAGTCACGTATCCGTGTGAATGGAGCCCAACTATCGTCCGGCGACTTAGTAAATGACAATAATATCGCTAAACGCACATCCTCGCAGATTTTTGCCGGTATCAATACCTTCCGTCCCGTCAGCGATACCGCCATTGGCTTCTCAATCCAAACAGCGAACACTACCGCGTTGTTTACGGTGAATACGGCATCGCGACGCATCGTTATAGGGCCAGACAATGACTTTGATGGCACCCTACTTGTACTTGGGAACAAAGTCACGGCAAACGATCCGGCAGGAGTTGAAGGAGCCATATATTACAACGGTGCGCAGCAGTTATTTAGATGTTTCCGAAATGGCACTTGGGACAATTGCGCCCAGCCAGAGGTAGATCGCAGCTTTTCCATATATGAAGAGTTCTTGGGTGGACAAAATACCTCTTTTGCCTCGGATAGCTTTGGTAGCCTAAATTGGCACGCACAAGCAATCGGCGCTCATGGAAGCGTAGATTTTGACCCCATTAGTCCAGCGGCCAGCGGTGACCGTCCAGGGGTACTAGCAGTTACAACCCCTGGTGTTGCCAATCAAGGTACTACGTTCTTGTTAGGCCGGGGCAATGGATCAATGCTCTTGGCAAGACATAATATTGTTAAAACTGCCGTCGGTGTCAGTTCTACTAATACCATTTTGCGTGTAGGCCTACACTCACAAACCACTGGATCCGCCCAGCCACTATCAGGTGTATGGTGGGAGGCGAATACTGCCGTTAATCCGCACTGGCGCTACTGTTCGGGTGACGGAACAACAATAACCTGCTCGCCGTCGAGCGTACTTGTGGCTGCAGATACTTGGGTAAGACTAGAATTACGAGTTACCGGAACTGGGGCTGGCACATCCCAGTATGTTGCTGGCATTAACAGCCTATTTTACACTGGAGCGGCAACTACTATTGATACCACTAACCGCGTGTCCCCAGCCTTCTCGTGCATGGCAGGCACTGCAGCAACAGCCAGTTGTTACTGGGACTACTATCAGCTCAAGGGCACAACCAGTACTGGCCGCTAACTACTGAGCCAGTCTCAAGTGATCAGCTATCTTTTCCAGCTGTTTTTGATCAATATCAGCAACTGCGCGAATAAGGATCCAGGTCTTGTCTGTTACAACAGCAGCAAAACCAGTACCCTCAAAGCGGCCAACTGTTGTTTCACCACCCCCGGTTTTATATGTCCTTTTTTCTGTTAACTGCTGGTCGTAAAAAGTCGACATCTCCTGACTGCCTGGTCGTAGCTGTTCGGTGAATACAAGCCGCGTGCCCCGGTTGTCATCGACCGAAAAAGTTACAACTTGCGATGTCGCATCAAACGAATCGCTCCGCACCGTCATTCCCTGCGGCAACCAAGCGGGCACGTAAAGCGGGAACGATGCCTGCTGCAAAATAGGTGTCGGCACCGTGCCAGCCGCCCCTCTGTTAAGCACAAAATATATCGCGCTCCCAAAGATACACACACAGATTACTACCACCAACATCAATCGCCACCTTCGATTACCGCCAGTTTTTAGAGGTTGCGGGTTGGGCGTAATTGGGGAAGAGTCCAGAAGAACAGGCTCACTACCGTATGCTCGTTTCACCCTTTTATTATAGACCAGTGTGTTCAGCGCGCCAGGATTCCAAATTTTTAGCCATATCGGCGGCGAACTTTCGGAGGGTTTCTATGCCGACAGTCGTTCTATGCTGCGTCAGCGTGCCCAGCGCAATCCGATGAACACTTTCCACCGTTTTTTCGAGCTCATCATTGACGACAATATAGTAGTAATCCCGCGACATGGCGTCATCTAATTCTTCGAGAGCGGTCCTCATCCGTTTGAGAGCATCATACCAGTCAATCTGTCCTTTGTAGCGGCCTTGAAAGCGCTCCCACCATACGTCAAATGATGGTGGAATGATAAAAACAGGCTTAACATTAAGACCCAATTGAATGTACTGGTCAATACCCTTGACTTCAATGTCGCTTATAGCGATTTTTCTCGCCTGTTTGATCGCCTGGATTTCGGAAATAGCCGTCCCATAGATATCTTCATAGTGAACAATGTTTGCTTCTACATATTGACCCTCATCCAGCATCTTTTCCGCAGTGGTCAGATCAATAAAATGATAGTCAACGCCATCCTGCTCTTGGATACCATTATTGGTCCGGGGCTTTCGAGTAGTGTGAGACACAATAAATTGATACTCCGCGGAATGACGCTTGAGCAACTCCCTTTGCGTAGTGTCTTTGCCCGCCCCTGCTATCCCAACCACAAAAACCAACGGCGTATCAGCGATTGAGCGAATTTTGCCAGCGTCTGGTTTGTAAGCTGCAACCTTTTGCAGCAGGAGGTCATTGATTTTCATATCGTTACTATATAAAAGATTCTCTTTGTTTACCAGTGACCCACCCTTCTGCTTAACATTCAAATCTAGAGATGTCTCGCTCGGCAACAAGCGCTGTATGGAGACCACATAGCCAGCGTGCATGACCGACGTTGCCTTATGAGCGAGACGCCTGAATACTATCCTAGGTTACCCTACCACGCAAATGAAAATAACAGGGGTGACGGTTGTTTTATTGTCAACAGATAGATAATTTTGGTTAATTTAACCCCCATTTTGACCAAAACCGCTCCCAAAACCATTACCCCATTCCGAGCATGCATATGAAACTAAAACCCGACCGCTAGTCACGTTTCAGCATGACCGTAAAGGCCTCGGCCGGAATGTCCACCTTGCCAAAACGCTTCATGCGTTTTTTACCCTTGGCCTGCTTTGCCAGCAATTTCTTTTTACGCGAAACGTCGCCGCCGTATAGATAGCCGGTCACGTCCTTGCGGTATGCGCTAATATCTTCGCGGGCAATAAACTTACCGCCAATTCCGGCTTGCAGGCTAACCTGAAAATTTTGCCGCGGAATGACATCTTTTAATTTGGCCACAATTTCTCGGCCAACATGCTGAGCTTCGGAACGATGCAGCATAATACTTAACGCATCAACCTTTTCGCCAGCCACATAAAAGTCAACGCGCACCAAATCTTCAGCCCGATAATCATCCAGCTCATAATTAAATGAACCGTAACCGCTGGTCACACTCTTTAACTGATCGTAAAAATCGGTTAACAAATTGGCCAAAGGTGCCTCAAAACTAACCAAAGCTAGCTGCGCATCAACGTACGATAGATTCTTGTGCACACCACGCTTACCCGCCACAAGCTGAATAACTGCACCTACGTATTCTTTTGGCACAACCACTTCACCCTTGATCCAAGGTTCGCGGATCTCGACAATCTTGGCAGGATCAGGCAGCTCGGATGCACTTTTAATATCCAGCTCTTCGCCGCCAACCAAACTCACCTGATAATCCGTCGACGGATTAGTCACCACCAGATCCAGGCCGTATTCACGCTCCAGTCGCTCTTTTACAATATCCATGTGCAGTAGGCCCAAAAAACCAATCCGCACACCAAATCCCAGCACCGGCGAATTTTCCGGCGAAAATTGCAGCGCAGAATCGCTGAGCGACAGCTTTTCTATCGCATCTTTTAGCAACTGGTAGTTTTCGTTACTATCTGGGAAAAAACCGGCATACACAAACGGCTTTACCTCTTGATAGCCAGGCAGTGCCGTACTCTCATGTGAAGTGACAGCCAACGAAACCGTGTCGCCCACCTTGGCCTCTCGCGTTGTTTTAAGATTGGTTACGATGTAGCCGATTTCGCCGGTTTGCAGGCTCGCATGGGGCGTCATCCGCGGGCTAAGTGCACCAACTTCCAGCGCCAAACCATGGGCGCCTGTCGCCAACATAGTTATCGATGCCGCTTTAAGAATCGTGCCGTCGACAACACGCACATACAAAATAACGCCGCGATAATCATCATAATAGCTATCAAAAATCAGTGCGCGGGTGGGTGCATTATGCCTGCCAGACGGCACAGGAACCTGCTCTACGACCGCATCCAAAACTGCGTCCACGCCCATGCCGGTTTTGGCACTGATCATCAAAATATCTTCCTTTTCGCAACCCAATAAGCTCATAACTTCTGCACTAACGCGATCAACATCGGCGGCTGGCAAGTCTATTTTATTTAAAACAGGAATGATTTTTAGATCGGCGGCCATGGCTAAATACACATTGGCCAATGTCTGCGCCTGAATCCCCTGACTTGCATCAACCACCAAAATCGCACCTTCACAGGCCTCCAGCGACCGGCTCACTTCGTAGCTAAAATCCACATGCCCGGGCGTGTCGATCAGATTCAATTCATAGCCCTTGTAGTGCATGCGAACAGGGGCCAATTTGATGGTGATACCCTTTTCGCGCTCCAGCTCCATACTGTCCAGTAGCTGCGCCTTCATGTCACGCGACTGCACAGTGCCGGTTAGCTCCAGCAAACGGTCGGCCAATGTTGACTTGCCATGGTCGATGTGCGCAATAATACAAAAATTACGAATGTGATCCTGATTCATTGCTCTAGATTATAACAGATACGACGATGCCAGCTTCTAGATTAGTGTGCTGCAGCCAGACCAAACTTTCTCAGCCAGCCCAACACCCCGGCCCTTTGCGGCACAGTTTTGCCGTTAACACACACCTCTAGCGCGGTCACCCGCCGTACACCCCTTGGATGATGAACGGTACTACCGACAGCAAGCCGGTCATGCAAATCCCACGCGTGCCCTACCCTACTATTTGGCGGAGAATAATCAACATACGTCGAAAATGGCTGAGCCAGTCGGTGTCTTTCGTCCTTTGAAACAACCACCACACCCCACAATGCTCGGCTGTTATACTGAAAATAACCCCTGAGATCCCGCGCATATAGCGCAGCTTCCCTAAAGTCTTTGGATCTCGGCAGCGACTTATCAATCAAGGGCACTTCCAGCCCGGCACACTTTCCAAGAAATGCCGCCGTGACCTGTCGTCCAAGCGTCGCCTGCTCCATCCTGAAGGCCACCACCGTGCCCGGCTTATATTCCGCAGGATCAAATGTTTGATTCCAGCCGTAAGCATCGAGGGCAAAACGGTCCCCTTCCCGGTCAAGATAATCTACCAGCTCTGCGCGTGCAAAACGCCGCTCTCTACCGTTGGCCACGTCGGTTTGAATCCTGTCATTATGTGCACCCAGAACTTCACCGTCCCAGTATTCGGCCAAAAAATAAGGAAGCACCTCTTCTTTACTTCTTTTTATTTCGGGCTGACTCATATAGGTAGAATAACAGGAAGTCAGCAAAACACATCATCAGACTAAGTAAGCCAAGCCGCTAGGATGATCCTATAAGCCCCAATCGGCCAACGACACGACCTATGGTACCCCAAACTTTGCTTGATCCCTTTTGGGCGGCGCCTTGGGCACAAATGTCGATGCTATTTATTCTGCTTACTATTTCGCGTTCTTGAAAGGTGCGGTGCTTCCGATGCTCAACTTCGCCTACGGTTAGGGGTTTCGTATTGGCAAACCAAAAGCGGTGCCTAGGAACTTTTATGCTCTTTGTTTGTTTCCCAAGGGCAATACCAAAAAGAACTATTTCGCTAATACCAATCAGCCCCCGCCCTTCGCTCGTGTCGGCAATAATACCCCACTCATTTTCTGCAGCATAATACACATCATTAGCGTATTCATCTTCTTCAGGCTGGATCAAAACCATCCTGTTTGCCTTGTGCGCAATAGCCTCCGGAGGCGGTAACGGGATGCCCTCCAGAGATGCAACATCCACCACAACTCCGTCTTTTCCAAAAAGTAACTCTGTACGACAACGAACAATTGTCCCAACCTCATGATCGGCCGGATCAAAAGTCTCGCCGTGACCATAGGAGGAGAGTGCGAACGCGTCTATTATTTTTCCTTGACTCAAGAAATTTTTCATGGTTTGGCGCACAAAAGGCTTACCAAGAGTAAAGCTTATTGGTTCGGCGACATAATAGTCCCCTTGACCAAGGGTGTGTCCATTCCAGTATTCAGGTAATAGGTATTGTTCAATTGTATAGGGCGATTCAGAATGTATCATGATAAATAATTATATTAAACGGACGTTAAAACCGAATCGTTTTACCCACAAAACGTTTGATGCGATCAAAAACGGCGGTAGCTTCGTTAAGCGAAAAAAGCGACGAAAGACCAAGATGCACAGCAAACACTACTGTGGCGATACCAACAACCTTGGCACCGATTGTCAAGCCGCGGTCGTGCAGTCCTAGCGGATACAATTGTAGCATTATAAAGCCGGCAACTGTACAAAAACCGGAAATTCCCAGAATACGCCACATGCCGCTCCAAAATTCCTGGTCATGGAACAATTTGTGGTCACGCCACAGCATAATTGCCACCAAAATAGTCACCTCCACCACCGCCACAATGGATTGCGCCAATGCCAGGCCGGCCACACCATACGATTCTTTGGTCGCCAAACTAAATGCCAAAATAATGTTGAGCCCAATGGCAAACACTGACACGATCAAGGGGGTTTTAGTGTCTTTATAGGCGTAAAAATACCGCGACACCATGGCATATATAATACGAAAGATAATTGCCGCCGTTAGATATCCAAAAATCAATGCTACTTCCGGCGCTACGCTACCATAAATCATGCGTGCCAAATAGCCACGGCAGAAGAACGCCACAATCACCACCGGCACCGTCATCCATAGCATTGTCCGCAGAATTTGAAGAAACTCTTTGCGCATCAAGTCTGGTCTGTTTTGTGACAAACGTTCGGCCAGCCGCGGAAACGCAGCCGTGGCGATCGAGTTACCAATCAACATAATCGGTACGTTCATAAGCGTTAGGGCAAAGCTATACGAACTAACCGCACCAGCACTCAAGGCCTGGGCGCGGTTAACTTCGACCATGCTGTTAACCTGGTCGATACCTTGGTCCAACGACCGTGAGGGCAGTTGGCGCAAAACGCTGCGAAAATCTTCGTTTTTAAATTTGATGTGCGGCCGGTAACGAAATTTGAGCCCATGCATGCCCAACCAAGCGATAACCAGCTGCAAAATAGCCCCAACCAAGGCGCCCACCCCAAGTCCAATAATCCACAGTGAGTCTTTTAGTAAAAAGATGCTCGCGATTATAGACAAATTGTAAAATAATGGCGCGATGGCAAAAAAGAAAAAGCGCCCGAAAGTTTGCTGGATACTGGTTATAATACCCGACAAAGTGAATAACAAGGGATTGAACGCCACTAACCGCATTATAATGACGGCCTGACGGGTGTGTTCAGGGCTAAGGTCCGGCGCCAATAAATGAATGAGATGGTCGGCAAAAATAAACATAATTATGCCGACAACCCCCATAACGATCGCCAGCAAATTAAGCAGACTACTGGCAATATTCCAAAGTGCCTTGCGGTCGCCGGATTGCAGTTTATCGGTCAAAATCGGAATAAACGCCACGCCCAGTGCCCCGGCGGCAATAGCAAAGAAAAAGAAATCTGGAATCTGGAAGGCTACAAAAAAAGCATCCGATGCGCCTGGGTCCAACTTGGTAAAGTTAGCACTAATCAGGCGCACCCGCCAAAATCCGGTCAACTGACCAATAAGTGCAGCCGCAATCATGAGCGTCGCAGCTCCACCAAGGGAAATACGCTTATTGGTCTTGTTGAGGAAACGGTTCATTCTTATCCAGTATAAGTGACCAACGACCTAAAGTGCCAGTTAAAAACCGAAAAAATCGTTTTCTTTAGTACAGGGCGGCCGCCTTAGGCATGACAGTGCCTTTCAGGGCATCTTTGACACCTTCGGCATCGACGGTTTCTTTTTCTAGCAACATGTCTTTCAATTTTTCAAGCTGCTTAAGGTTGACCTTGATAACTTCACGGGCACGCGTGGCCGCCTCAGTAATCAGAGCTTCGACTTCGTCATCAATAAGCTTGGCAGTCTCTTCGGAATACTGACGTTCATGGACCATCCGCTCCAGCATCAGGCCTTCTTCAACACGAAAGACCTGGTTGCGAAGTTTTTTGCCCATACCCTGATTAATTACCATGTCGCGGGCCAGTTCGGCGGCAGATGGCAAGTCCGAACCCGCGCCGGTGGTAACGTGATCCGCGCCGTAAATCAATTCTTCGGCAATACGGCCGCCAAGCATACGCGCTAGCGCATCTTTGAATTCAACGATACTGTGATAACTCTTATCCTCTGGCGGAATAGACCAGGTTACACCGCCGGTACGGCCACGCGGAATGATCGTGACCTTATGAATAGGATCGCTGTCCGGCAACACGTGACCAACCACCGCGTGACCGGCCTCGTGATACGCGGTTAATTCCTTTTCTTTTTCGCTCATGACCTTGCTCTTGCGTTCAGGGCCGATGGCTACTTTTTCGAATGCGCCCGTTAGGTCGGAATTGGTAATCTCTTTGTGGTTCAGACGTGCAGCAATAATGGCAGCTTCGTTGGCAATGTTGGCCAAATCAGCACCCGACGAACCGGCGGTTTTAGCCGCTAATGCATCGAGATCAACATCTTTAGACAGCGGCTTTTTCGTAAAATGAACCTTTAGAATAGCTTCGCGGTCTTTGCGCTCCGGCAAACCAATGTCTACGCGGCGATCAAAACGACCAGGACGCAGCAAAGCGGGATCCAAAACATCTGCACGGTTGGTAGCGGCTAGGACAATAACGTTTTGACCTTGTTCAAATCCGTCCATTTCCACCAGAATTTGGTTTAGCGTCTGTTCGCGTTCGTCGTGGCCACCGCCCATACCAGAGCCACGGCGACGCCCAACTGCATCAATCTCATCGATAAAGATAATGCAGGGAGCGTTCTTTTTAGCCTTGGCAAAGAGATCACGAACGCGACTAGCACCGACGCCCACAAACATTTCCACAAATTCCGAACCAGAAATGCTAAAGAATGGTACATTCGCCTCACCGGCCACAGCACGGGCCAGCATAGTCTTACCAGTTCCCGGAGGACCAACAAGCAGAACGCCCTTTGGAATACGCGCGCCAATACTCACAAATTTCTTTGGGTATTTCAAAAACTCGACGACTTCTTCCAGGTCTTGCTTGGCTTCAGCCGAACCGGCAATATCTTTAAAAACAACCTTGTCTTTCTCATTACCGTATAAACGGGCACGGCTTTTGCCAAAGCTCATCGCTTGGTTACCCTGCCCTTGGGCGCTGCGCAGCATAAAAAACAGCACTAAGCTAATAATCAGGACAGGAAGCAGCGAAATACCAATATTCGCCAGTGTCGAGCCGGCCGACGATGCCGCCTTGTAGGACAGTTCTACCGGAGCCTTGTCGCTAAGGCCCTGCTCCTTCAACGAAGCACTGGGATCTTTATAAGATTTAAGGGTTGCTTGCTTTTCTCCCTTTTTGGTAATACTAAGCTCGTTACCACTTACCTCGATCTTGGAATATTTTCCGGCATTGGCTTCGGAAATAACTTGAGTTAATGGGGTGGGTTTAATCGTTGTCGACTGCCCAATTGCAGCAAAAATAATCAAACCAAATAAAATCAGCAGGGCTATAAATCCGACACCCTTGAAGTTACGTCGGCCGTTGCTTCCCCTGTTAGAAGAACGGAAAGTTTTCTTGCTATTGTCCATATCTTGCAATTATACACTGATAATCTTTTTTGACGAGAGACTACCAGAGATAAGCCTAAAGGTAGTTTTGCCGACCTCCAGCGAATATCCAGTATTCACATCCAACACCTTGCCCGCAGGGAACACCTTTAGGCCTATCACCAGGCGCTCAATCGTCCTCTTATTAAAATCCCGAATCTGACGTGATCGCAGCCAGGCAGCCAAAACTTCGCACGCAACATCGTGCGGAAGCATCGTAAACCAGCGGCGGTTTAAGGCCCCATCTTTTGACTGTGATTCAATCTCATGCAGTAAAATAACATCAATTAATGGATTGGATTCTGCCGCGCGATTAACGTATTGCAAAAGTTGTTCGCGCCCGTGTTCTCCCAAACCTTTCATAATGTGCCGACGTATGTAATTACGCAAATATTTTTCATTATTATTGGTGCTGTCCTCGCGCCAGACAATTTGAGGATGGGCGGCGGCGTACTCCCGGATCTCGCGTTTGGTTGTCCGCAACAATGGCCGGACGATATTTTTGTCAGATCCAAGAGCGCTCAAGCCTTTTCGTCCCGTTCCACGCAAGATATTTATAATAGCCGTTTCCAGTACATCGTCCTGATGGTGCGCCGTTATGATGGCCTCCGCCTTATGGAATTCCTGCACCTGACGCAAAAAATCATATCGTGACGCGCGGGCCTCGGCCTCGCCGACATTCGCATCCAGCCGCCCTTCCATATATTCAAATGGCAATCCGTACCGCTTGGCAGTCTGTTCCACTAATTGCCGGTCCATACCGGAATCCGGCCGAATCCCATGATCGTAGTGCGCCACTATCAGTTCTACTCCTGATAGTTTTTGCAGCTCCTCCAAAAGCACCATCGAATCCACGCCGCCCGAAACAGCCACCACATATCTACCCGGATCCAAAGAAACATCCATACGGATAATTGTACCGCATGGATACTAGATAGAGTGCTGCACAAGGGCTTTGGCACGGCTGCACCGCAAGCAGAGTCGTAGTTTGCCAAAAATATTAAATAGTAACGCGCGCGTCAGGACTTTTCCGCAAGAGGCTGGGTATGAGCAGCAACGCCAAAGGCCAACGCCACAATTACGATATTCTTGATAATATACTGCCCCTCCAAACTAGGGATAAATGGCGCCTGCCAGGTTAAATTAGGCAATAGGAGGAGCGGCGCACAAACTACCGACATATGAAAAAACAACAGGGGTACGACTATGCGCACCGCCTTCGGGAACAAAAAAAGCACCCCAATAATACACTCCAGCAGTGCCAATAGCTTAAAAAGAACATCAAAATAAGCCGAGCCGACAGTTTGCGCTGTCAGAGCCTCGGCCAAAGGTCCGGCCGGGCTCAAGCCCGTAAGCTTAACAAATCCAAACCAAAAAAAGACCACAAAAAACGCACAGCGCGCCAGAGGAATCGCCGTGCGTTTAAAAAAATCAATAATCACCAGGTCGAGAGCTAGAGCCCGCTCCTTATGACCTTTTTTATTTACCATAAGCATAATTATAGCAAATAAAACTGGTCAATATATATAAAACGTGGTATATTTGGTATCTGTTAGCCGTTGCTCCACGGGCAACCTCAACATGGCGGCGTAGCTCAGCTGGTTAGAGCACAGGACTCATAAGCCTGGGGTCAGTGGTTCAAGTCCACTCGCCGCTACCAAATCAGAATTTTTAGCCTCTTTTGAGGCTATTTTTGTACCTAGTGGTATTGATTCGGCGACACTTGGGGCAGTACAACCCGGGGTGGCAGGTACACCGGTTGTTGACTCAGGTGGTGAGCGGCGTCCATATCTACGCTTAGATAAAAACTATCCGGTTTAAGAACCTGGTCATGAACCAATAGATCAACAACCTGATCCGCATAGTCTCGCCTCAAACTTAACCCCAAAACATTATCGACTTCGGAGTTATGGAACTGTCTATCTCCAAACTCCCGAGCCAGAGCCAAAACACCAACTCGTGCGTATAAATGTGGCTGCTCTTGCCTAGCAAGAAAACTTTCGGCGGCGGGATGAAACCATTGACCGCCGGTTCGCCGCCCAACCTCGAGACTCAAGTGTTGGGCAAACCGAGGGCCAGCGATCTCTTGTTTCAAAAGATCATGAGCATGATTCGCCCAGGCCTGCTGAGAGCTCCAAAGAACTTCGTCCTTATCACTCGGAGAAGGGCCGATCCACTGTGCTATCTCCTTACGCGCCAAGGCCTTGGTGGCATCGTGGGCTTCGCGTCGTAGTTTATGCGCTCTTAAATAAGCCTGCTCGTCCGGTGAAAAATTTTGTTTGAGCGGATTACTCGTTAGCTGTTTACGCTCTCGCCTATCGACTACCGGTCCGGTATACAGTGGGTTATGGGCGGCATCCCACGCGGTCTTCTGGAATAGGCGCTGTTCGTGGTGACGCTCTTGTGAGTATTTCTTCATAATGATAATGATTACTATGTTTATATTAACATATAAACAGTCTTGTGTCAATATACGCTTATGGCAGCGGTTGTGGGTGCAGGTACGCAAATAAAAATGCATATGTTAAACAAGGTGTTGGCCATGGTATACTGCAAACTTACTAAAGGGGGACACATGACAGAAGGACTATTAGAACGACAAGCGCATGATGATGATCCTGTGGTACGCGTACTCTATCGTGTATTTGCCCACCGGCTACCCCATGACGAACGCACACGCGAAACCGTGTGGCCAATGTTTGCAGACAGCATGGAAGCAGACCGCGATGCGCGCGCCATGCACGTCCGTAAAGTAGCACAGTCCCTGGGCGCTTTGGCGGGAGCTGGCGGCCGCGAGCCCAGTTTGCAGCAGTTGGCAGACTGGCATGCCAACGTCCGCAAACTGGAAGATGGCAGCACTAGCCGCATGACCGGCGATCAATTTGATACAACGCTGGGCATCATTGTAGAAGAACTTGACGCCGAAGGCATGAAAGACGCCGTACTGGCCGTAGTAGGACCAAAATTGGAAGACATAAGAGCCGCCATCGTTCATGGCATAGTACCCCACGATAATTTAACGGTTCAAAATACAGTCTGTTAAGATCCTGCAAGTATCAGAAGAGATATGTCAGAGCATCATATTGAGGCAGGTGCAATAACACCAGCGGCAGCGGTAGAACAGTATCTGAGCGTTCATCCGTCGGTCGAAGCCATCGACTATACGACTCTTAAAAACTGGTGTGAAGTCATGCGAAATGCGCGCACACCCAAGGAGCACTACCACGCCGCCTGGATGCGTTTCGAACTGGCCACATGCCTTTCTCCGGACGAGCCAAATGGTATTGACCAGGAGCGTTTTCTAAATGATGTCAGCCAGGTTGATAAACATTTTTCGAATGCGCTATCACCACTGGATCCCAGTGTTCGTGCTCGGGCAACCGTCGGCAAGGCAGCCCTACCTTTACAGTTTCAGGCTACACTCTTTGGAGCTACGCCAGATATTAGTAGTATGATCGATCAATTCGAAGGTCACTTGATGAAGGTGGCCAGCAAAGAAGTAACTTCTCGCCGCGAAAGAGATACTAACGACATAAATTTTCTGCACTCTCTGGCGGCCATGATGATCATTAACAGCCAAACCAACTACTCGCTTTTGCTCAGTAAGTATAAAAATACCGTGCGGGTTAATGACGGCCGTAGATTCGTGGCCCTACCGGCACCATCGCGTTTTGCCGAACCGCTTGCCGAGTCTGATGCAGGCTGGAATCTGCGCCTCTGGGATCTTCAGGACGACGATGGTACTTTCCGTCTGCGGGTAGGCAGCCACGTAGCCGAGCATTACTACACCCTGCCTTTGGAACTGTTGGGCCATCAGGGCTACCCGGCAAAGCATGATTTTGGCACCTTACAGGCATTGGTAGATAGAGGCTCATCCAATAAAATCACCTCCTCTAATTACGTTACCGGCATTAGAAATACAATCTTGGAACGTATATCAGCAGATATTGATCAAAGCAATCAAAAACGTGACATCCCAAAAAATCTGCTTCAGTGGTACAATAGCCAGCCAGCCGAATATCACCCATACAGCGTTTTTTCGGCGTACGTTGATAGCGCTCTAAAGAAAGCCGAGCTTCATTTTATGGCATCTGGACTTCGCCCGGACGAAGTAATGAGTTACGGCTGGCTCCAGGCCGAGGTGGGGGTCGCCAAAGTGGGTACCGTAGATCCTCAGGTCGTCGCTGCCCACTTTGACCAAGCGCACGCCGCCTTTAACCGCATTACAGGCAATAATTGGACCCAGGAAACGGGCAGGCCGAATGGTTTACTCCGCTATAACGCCCTTATTGCAAAAGAGGCCATTACGCTACAGCGCGCCATCGCCTTGGGAGATGAAAATCTACCTGATAAAGTGGCAAAGTACACCCAAGGACTGTGCGCCCTCACAAGTCGCCTAGAAAAGACATACGAAGCGTTACGTACACAACTTATTCAGGAAATAGGTGAAGAAGCAGCCGACGAAGAACTGTATAGGCTGGCACACCAATTAACGCTTTGTATTTTGGCTAGCGACGATGACCACGGACGATACGTCGCGACGCCAGCCCCTCCCAGGCAGCGGCGGCGTGACGGTCATTATGGCTGGGACGTCACCATCCTCAGGAAAGAATTTAATGCCCCAAACTTTAATTTCAGTCGACAAGGTCGTATTTATCTGCTACCAAGCGAAGAAGACGAGCATATCGACAAAAAAGCACTGCTGGAAACTCGCAACATCTTTGCCCTACCCGAAGACGAGCTTGACGTACATTTGCTAGTGCTTGCCAAAAAGAAAGCGTTATTTCCGGACGAAATAACGCCGGAAGAAAGGGTCAAGCTGAACAAGTTATTCGGGCGGCTGGCCGAAGCTACGAGAAACGTCGGCATGTTTTAGTTTTTCCCGTCTTACCCTACTAATGAACACCCGTCAATGTAATAAGACCTGGAACAATTGCTCCTAGGTCTTATTACATTGACTGATCTACTCTTAGCTAGTTATGTCTAGCCTTTGAGCCACTTGTCCAAGCGCGAAATCCGCTTGTCATTGGTTGGCGTAAATTCGAAGGAAAATACACTCATGTGGCATGTCCTTTCTTTTTATTTTTTGTAGTTTTTGTTTGTGATCACAACACTTATTATTATACATAATTATTATGTTTTGTCAAGCGTTGCTGTCACTTATTGGTATTGTATGAAAGTACCGCCTGGTGTGACAACTAGAACTTTTTACGAACATTAACATGCCTGTGGATAACCGTGGTTATAGTTTTCCCTGGGCACGCAGCATCTTTGCGCCGGGGATCTCGCGCAATAACCATAAAGCAACAGAACGTGTCCACCACTGTGCAGAATCACGGTCGAATTGGCGTGGTAAATTTCCTAGAACGATTGATGACATTTGCATGTCCTTGTGTTCGCCTTGCATAACAATGCGTCCCACATGGTGTGCGTGAGCCACCATCAAGGGACGCTCCAGTTGATTCTCTTGCATGAAATCTTTGGCGGCCAAAAGGGTTCCCCAGGTTCCAACGCCCCGGCCAAACGTCGTGGAAACCCGTTCTTCGACAAGCACGTCTTCTTCGGTCTTTGCTGTGACAATCAGATCAGGCGCCCGTTGATCGGCACTAAACGCATTTGCCAACACTTCGTCGACAATGATGGGTTTGTCCTGGGCGTGTTTGGCGATAACACCGGCCAGGGCGGCATTCACACCTGCTGGTCCGATGTTTGTACCAAAGGAATGACCAATTACACAGTCCGCGTATTCGGGGAAGCCCATTGGTTCATAGCGGCCTAGCGCAGATCGTAAAATGTTCATCGTCGTTTTTATTATTCCGGCAGTCGTTCCGGGTTTATTGAGCGATTATTTTCCCCATAAAAGCGAGCTATATCCACCAACCCGTGATAGCGAACAAGCTCTTCCGGAGTGAGCTGGGCAAATCTACTTTCCTCATAGGGATATCTGGGGTCGTTCCGGGGCATGAAGTCCGTATTACGTTTGGCATCAAAATAATTCAGGTAAGCTTTGGAGGCGTGATTGACGTCGAGCATACCTACCAAACTACCGCCCCGGGGCAGCGTGTTGAATAATAGGCGCTCTTCTAATCTGTTTTGACGTAAATGAGTAGCCACAGAATAATCAACCAATAGGGCCGTGTAGCTAGTCTCGCTGCTCCAGGTAACAAGCTTGTCATTCGCGGCGATAAAGCCCAGCAGTCGAAAGCGCACCCATCCATCCGGCACGCCAATTTCGCCAAAGCCGAGAAGTGGCTCGCCATGAGGCAGAACACCAACTCTGTCCTGATCAAAACGGTCATTTGGAAAAGCGTTGACGCCTTTCGGTCCAGATATGTGCGCCTGAACAATGGCCAGAACACCTTCGTCTTGTGGGGGCATGTAAGGCTGTTCGTCGAAGCTCTCCAGAATCTCTTGGCCTATCCGCATGTCTTTAACAGGATACTCAACTTCTATAGTTTGCCCTTTTACACCCAGGATCGTGTCGTTAACCTCTAAGTTGTAATCACCAAATTGATCCAGCCTGTCGCCCCGCACTTCTCCTAACGCATCCCGGGACACAACGTAATGATTAAGTCCTGGAATGTGTTCTACGCCCGGAAGATTGGTTGTATCGAGCGATTCATGATATTCAACCCCGTGATTATCGGGAAAAAAGAAGCGCTGGTCCGGAGCAGTATACTGACTATTGAGTCTCATGATTTGTCATATTGCCAGAATACCCGGGGCATTGCAAGCATTAGCAGGCTGGCGCCCATAATTCATGACTTGGAGACGGGTATTCATAGTTCAAGGGATACTGCAGATTGCCACCGGCAGCCTCTACTTCGGCGATAATTGCAGAGCTTACCTCTACAGCAAAGGGTTTACCGCTTGGACGTGAATATTCGGCAGGCAATCTTGCGGGTAGCATATCCCAGTGCTCTTTGACGAAGCGACTAAGGCCAGCACACGTAAGGTGAAGCGAGAAACCGTCCGGGCGCACTCCCCAGCCCAACTCTGACTCTTCCCATTTTTGACAAATGGCCTGATGCGGACCGCGTTCTATGTATTGTTTCATAATTCTCCTTTTTGGAGTCTTTATGGCACAAAAAAGGGCTGCACATAAAGACTCATCATTAGATGGCTTTATGTAGCAACCGCATTGGACGGAAAGCCGGATAGCTCTCCCGCTGAACCTACTACTAACCTTAGTTAATCACTATTTATCTCTGCTGTCAAAATACTATCTCCAGTTGTTGTGCCGGAAAACCTGACCAATAGTACGGGCACCGTCGAAGTAAACATCATGCTCAATAACCCTCTTTTCTGTCCATGACGTACTAATAGCCCGATTATCGCCTACGTAGAATCCGACATGTTCGTACCATTTGCCTTCTAATTCAACCGCGGTCCAAAGAATGACATCGCCAGGCATCATAGCGCCTTCCTCTATCCGCTGCCAGCCGGAACGGTCCAGATCTGCAATCACACTCTTCACCGTTCCATGAACACCGGAATGTTTTTTGAAAAGTGTCAGCACGGAGCTGACATAAAAGGCGCAGGAATTACTGCCGTCAGCGAGCGCATCCATCTCCTGCCCATCCGATGTTTGAATGTAGAAATTTCTAAACATTTCCGATCCCACCGAATTTTGGATAAGGTGCAGATATGTCTTAAAGTAGAGGCGTTTGGGTTTTTGCTCGCCGGCCGGTGACGTTTCCATATATCGCAGTATAGGGATTGGCGGCGCCTGAAAAAAGACCTACTGTAAAAATCTTTAAGGCGTGAATAGTTAAGCAGTTAAGGTCTATTCGGAGGGCTAATATTCGAAATTATTTTTAAAATGACGTAGATAATGGCCGTGGCGATACTCGCAAACACCAACGCGACAAGTGCATTGGAATCCTCAAACTGCTCTCTATTATTGATGTAGAGATACAATCTGTATACACCAAGGCTTAGTACGCCGCCGACTGCCGCTGCTAGTAAGCGTCTTTTGCGAAGCATTTTGGATAGCGGCATAACTTAACCCCTGCTTTCCAAAAACTTTGTAACTACAACGTCGTGAAGCAGGGAATTGGTCGCAAGAGCCGTGCTGGTTAATGGATTTATTTCTTGCCCATCAAGCTGCGTCAGCCTTCCGCCCGCCTCTTCGACTATTACTTTCATCGCTGCAATATCCCAAAGTTTGGTGTCTGCTTCGATCATAATTTCTAACTTTCCTTGAACAAGCAGGTGATAGCTCCAGAAGTCGCCAATTCCTCGTGCCCATTTTGCATCCGAAGCAACGTCCAGCAAAGAGTCCAGATTGCCGTGTTTGGCGAAGTACTTTAGCGAGCCGAAACTGACATAGGCGTCCTGTAACCCACTAACGGTGGATACTTTCACAGGCTTATCATTAAAATAGCACCCTCTTCCTTTTTCGGCGTATACAAGTTCTTTTAGAAGCGGTGCATTCGAGATCCCGATAATGAATTCACCATCCTTTAACAGTGCGAGCTGCGTGGCAAAGAGTGGGTTCTTGCGAAGATAGCTCTTGGTTCCATCGATCGGGTCTATTATCCAAGTAAAACCGTGGTGACTCGTTAGGTCTACTTTTTCACCCTCTTCGCCATAAAATGTATGATCTGGAAAGGCCGACAAAATGCACTTTTTGATAGCCGCTTCAGCCTCTTTGTCCGCTATCGTTACCGGTGATTGATCTTCTTTTAGCTGAACCCTAATGTCTTCGTTAAGGTACTTAAGGATTATGGTCTCAGCCTCTTTGACGGCCTTTAAGCCAATGGATAAATAGTCTGACTTCATATCCACATCATAACAAAAACAGTCAAGTTACTAGGTTTTTTGACTACAATGACATATCCTTACTAATACTCCGAATTAAAAAACTAGTTCCTATTTTAGAACTAGCTGAACATACATAAATTTGGTTGCGGGACCAGGACTCGAACCTGGGACCTCGTGGTTATGAGCCACGCGAGCTGCCGCTGCTCCATCCCGCGATATCTCTCCCTTTATAGGGATACGTAACAAGTGGTGATTATACGCATAGTGCTACGTCGTGTCAATGATTATTGTATAATTCGTAGATTTATTGTATAATTATTTTATATTAACTTGTAAGGAGTGTGATGAAACGCTTTATCACCTTATGTGCTGCCCTTACACTGGCTCTTGCAGCCAGCGCTACCGCTCCAGCATATGCCGCAGATGGCCCTAATCCAGCCGGCAATAATGGATTTATCAAAATTAATAACGAAACCGCTCCGGATTCTATTCCCCAAAATCATCCGCATGTTGGCTGTACGTTTATGGTAGAGTTTTACAACTACGATAAGAATAACGATAAGGCCAAGGTGAGCTTTGAGCTTCAGGCTCCAACCAATAAGTCCGAACACAAACTGACTATAAAAAGCGGTAATCTGACGCCACCAATTGGCGAGGATTCAGCCGGTGGAGGCAATGATCTTGATGCACGCGAGATCTATACACTCGGCTTTATCGGGCAGGCTCACGAAAAACAAGGATATCACGTCAAGCTGACCGTCGAAGCAGCGGGCTCCAAGGGTAGTGGCAAAAAGCACAAAGTGTTTTGGGTACAACCGTGCGTTTCGACAGAAACGTCAGTTAATCCTCCCCAAATGCTAGGAATAAGCACCGTAAATACTCAACCGCCAACTACCTTGCCGGTCACCGGCGGGACCATTACCACCGCAGCACTCTTAGGTGGGCTGGCTGCCATCATTACCTATCCGATTGCCCTGTTTCGCAAAACCAATCGGTAGATAATGCCCCGGAACGAGCATAGACTATAGACCCTGGTCAAGGGTTTGCCTGTGCAGTAAAAAGTTTATCCATGCCTGAAAATTACGCTGGTAGGCAGGCTGTTTGGCCGCGGTCTTTTTGACTTCAGTCTGTTCGACATCTGGCAAATCCACGGTGTGACGCAAGGCAACCTCGCTAGATACATTCAGCAGGATTTCGCCAGGTTTAGCCAGGCCAAAGTTTTGACGCGCAGCGATTTCCAGGTACTGGTCGGTTTGATAGTATTCGTTTTGCAGGCGGGTATTAGTATTGGATAGTTGCTGGACAGCTGTCTGCTGTTCCAGTTGGGAAATCTGTTTTTGCAGGCGATAATTAGTGTCAATCACCTTGACACCACTCCAACTTATCAATAGGACGACCACCAGAAACAACACCAGCCCGGCTGCCCGCACGTCGCGGAACTGCAGGATGTAGTCGTAGACAATTTCTAGTTTTGACGGTTTTTTGTCTTCCATTGGCGTTTTTCTATATTAGATTATATACCTTAGCGGCCACGTCTGCTATACTCATCTCTGTTGACTTGTCTTTTTAGTCACGTCACCAAACGGGGGCGTAGCTCAGTGGTTAGAGCAGTCGGCTCATAACCGATTGGTCGCTGGTTCAAGTCCAGCCGCCCCCACCAAACCTGAAACATTTTCACTTTTGATCTGTTATCTTTCGGTTCTAGTATTTGAGCGGATTTGCTGGGTACTCGAACCGAAAAACACCGGGTTTTTGATGACCGGTGTTTTTTGCGAGCAATCTCGCCGTGGCCGTTGTCTTAAAAGCGCCAAGAGACTATGCTTTTAGATAGATAACGGAACAAAAAATGGAAGACACAACCCCCAATCAACCCGATACACCTGTCGAAACCCATAGTCAGGCGAATCAGCCGACTAGCCCGAGCGAGCAAACCCATTCCACTCCGCAAGCACAAGGCATGTCTTCAAGAAAGTTTGACCCAGCCAGCATCTACCCCGATGCAACACATAACTCATACGGCACTTCAGGCACTACCTCCTCGAACAAAGTACCTATGGGCCTCGCTGGTTCGCAACTTCAACCCGAAAAAAAGAAATTGCCCATTGGCATATACATTATCGCGGGCCTTAACTTATTGGTATTCGTCGCCGGCTTTTTAGACAGTTCGCAAAGCAGCATGATATACATCATAGCCATGTTTATAAATCTTGCGATTGCAGTCGGTTTAATCATGCGCTTTCAGGCAGCCCGTAAACTTGCCCTAGGAGTGTCGGTTTTAATCTTGATGATTAGTGGCGTAAGTTTGTTTCTGGTTGCAGGCCTTCAGCAGCGGCTAAAAGACAGGAAAGCCGACTATGAATCGGCCACAAGCAGGATTGACCAGAGCAAAATTACACCTGCGCAAAAACAACAGCTCGACGCCATACGCACCACGATAGCCGCGCAAGAAAAACAAGCCGGAAAATCGGTTGCCGTTACCTACTTGAAGTTTGGTCTAACCTGCCTGGAAGGCATTGCAGGTGTCATCTATCTGACGCGACCCAAAGTGAAAGAGATATTCCACTAGGATAACCTAGATCACCCAGGCAACCAAAGGACCGGCTTGATTCATGTAATCAGGCTAAGAGCTAGCGGCTCTCTTGGTATGGGTAAATATTTTATCGAGGAACCAGGCCAGCTGGAGACGCTGCAACAGATGTGCGAAGACCATACACTACTGAATCCCCGAGGGATATTCGAAGTACGTGAGTGGATTCCCACTCCGAGTAACAGCTACACCACCTACCGGGTCCTTACCGGACCGACAGGCGGAATTCTGGCTGCCGGACTTATTTATAACCACAACAAAGATAGTGATAGGCGAATTCCCCCAACCTATCAAAATCCACCGCTACTGCGCTCGTCGAGTACGATCTACTTCTGGGGTAAAAGCTTCAGCGGACCTTTAGAGGACCCGCACAGCGATTATTTTCTAAATTCGCGCGATATTCGCTCCAATATTCATCAGGGAGGTAAATGTATTCCCTTAGTAGAGCATCCTCCGCGAGAAATATCGCACTATGAAAAAGAAGTCCTTGCCGCCCATGGCATTGATCCTGATCTGCCCCTTTTACCCCGTGATATTGTCAGACAAGCACCAGTTGTGGGCCGCGTAGTTGGAAAAGTGGCTGGCATGGTAATTGGCCAGGACTATATTCAACACCGGGATACTCAAGAATCGTACTTGATTGACATAAATACCGGGCCAGGTGAAGCTACGTGGTTAGAATGTCATGGGGGCAGAGATTTTACATCCCCCGCTAGAGCAATCACGCAAATGAGTATTGCCGGACTTCTTTCGATTGCCGGTATTCGCTAAACCTTATTCATTCGATTCTTATAAAAATCTATGCCACCTTTTTGACCAGATTGGTGTATATATAAGGTAATCCATGAAAAACATAACCAAAATGCAGCAAGCGACCAATCTGTTGGCAATGTTCGATGGCGACATCGATGCAGCAGTTGCCGCACTACGTGAAGCCGGTGCGCCCATGCGTAAATCATCACGAAAAATACCAAAAGGACCAGTGCTCGTTAGTGTCAAAGATCTGACCAAACAGTACAAGGTAGGCCGACAGCACGTGAGTGCGCTAAATGGCGTATCGCTGGATATTCACGAAGGAGAATTTGTGGCTTTTACTGGCCCGAGTGGTAGCGGTAAAAGCACGCTTTTGCAGCTTATTGGGGGTCTGGACAAACCCAGCCAGGGTACCATCACTATTGATGGGCAAAATTTAACCAAACTTAGTGACCGTAAGCTATCAACCTTCCGCAATCAAACCATCGGATTTGTCTTTCAATTCTTTTATCTACAGCCATTCTTGCGCCTGGAAACCAATCTGGAAGTACCAGGCATGTTTGCGCGCACCAAACGATCCGAACGAAAAGTGAAAGCTGGCGAGCTTGCCCAAGCCGTAGGCCTGGCCGATCGCCTAAGGCACCTGCCCAAAGAGCTTTCAGGAGGTCAGATGCAGCGCGCCGCAATTGCACGGGCACTGCTTAACCAGCCCAAATTGATTTTAGCCGATGAGCCCACCGGCAATTTGGATAGCGTAAACGGCAAAGCCATCATCGACCTATTCGAACAGGTCCGGAAAGACTTTGGCGCAACGATAGTTATCGTGACGCATGACCCCAAGATTGCCGCACGAGCCGACCGAGAGATTATTCTAGAAGACGGAGTGGTACGCGTATGATGCGTTTTCGGGATTCAGCCACACTCGCGCTAACCAAACTGCGCACCCGCAAAATCCGGTTAGTTATTACGCTCGTTATTTCCAGCTTACTTTTTACAGCCCTTATTGCCGGATCATTGGTATTCAGAGGCGCCTTTGCCAGCTTTGAGTCATTTAATAAAGAAGGCTTCGGCAATCGCTACATTGTTCAGGGCAACGATAACTCTTCGGGAGTTAATGTTTATTCGGATGAAAAGATAATCGAACGAGCCAAAGAGATCCACAAGGACATTGTTGCGCGTAAAAAAGCTGAGGCAAAAAAATTGGAGATACCCTATGACCCTATAGCAGATAACGGGCCGGTCATGGAGTTTGATGCGCCCGGGGGAAAACAGCAAGCCCTTAACCTACAATCGCCAGCCGGACAGCAAGCCGTTCAAGAATTTTATCAAAAAAATCCGCCCATAAAGACCGGCTTATTTAAAAAATCAGCCGAGCCATACCACCCTACCGCCTTTTACCGGTCAAAAGTTGGTGGCTACGGCAATGACGGGAGCTGGCAAGTACTTAAAGGTGGCAAGGAAAAATTCGACTCCAGCATGGGCAGTGGAAAAGAAATGTACACGAACTCAAAAGGAACAGAATCGTTCTTAGGCTCATGGAAGTTAATGGATAGCAACTTGCTACAGCCTTTCACCTTGCCTGATCAAAATCTAAAACGCGGCGCCGATAGCAGTATTCCTGTCATTATTCCATTTTCTGCGAGTGAAGAATTATTGGGCCTAAAGGGCCTACCGTCCACTGCATCCAGTCAACAGAAACTCGAACGAGTTAAAGAAGTACGCCAAAAAGCAGGAGCCCTTTCGTTTAGCGTCTGTTACCGCAACGCAACATCAACTGAGCTTATCAACGCCGCCATTGCCACACAGCAGGAAATCGACCGCAATAAGAAAAATAAAGATTACGTGAAGCCATCATTAATCTATGGCTTACCCGATAAAACTTGTGGTTCATCGCCAATTATCCGTGATATTCGAAATGCCGACCAGAAAAAGCTGGACGCCAAACAAAAACAATTTGACGAGCTGTTCGGCAAGAAACCGGCCCAGCAAGAAACATTGACCTTCCGGGTCGTCGGCCTGGTTCCCGATATAGTCATGCAAGGTGCCGCCGGCGTTAACCAAATCCTCGGATCCCTCATGGGCTCAACCTTAGGGTACGGCTGGTTCACTCCCCTCGATGTTGGCGAGCAGCACCCTGTAATCAAATCCCACTTTGACGAAATCAATGCATTTATGTCCGGGGGACGCGCTTCTGAATACGTCGAATTCCGTACGGCTGCGGATGCTAAAGAATTTATTAGCAAGACGAGTTGCGAGCCCGAATTCAAAGATCCTGAAAATACACCCGATCCCTATATAGAGTGCGAAAAATTAGGCCAAATTTTCAGCCCTGCGCCCTTTGGCAGTAATAGTCTTGCCATGGAAAGCATCAAAGGGGACTTTGGAAAATTCTTTGCCCTTGCTGCACTGGTTGTAGCTGCCATAGGATCGATCATCATGATGGGAACGGTGGGTCGTATGATTACCGACAGTCGGCGTGAAACAGCAGTTTTCCGGGCGATCGGAGCCAAACGAATGGACATTGCCCAAATTTATATCTTCTACACCCTAACAATTTCGGTACTCATTAGCATCTGTGCGCTTGTTGGCGGATCAATTGCGGCACTTATTGTCCAAAACAAATATGCCGATCAACTAACATTGCAGGCTTTAGTGGCTTACAATGCCCAAGATCTAGACAAAACATTTTCGCTCTTCAGACTCTACTTGCCTGATATGATTTTGATGGCCGGACTGGCGATAGCCGTCAGCCTAATCAGTATTAGTATTCCGCTGCTGCGTAATCTTCGGCGTAACCCTATACGTGATATGCGCGACGAAAACTAAAGTTCAGTTCCCACCCAGTGAGCAGTTCACACCTAAAATAAACTGGACTGCGCTCGTTTTTGAGCTCTTTTTTGCAAGCGCTTTTGTTGAGCGGCCATGTCTGTGTCGGTTATCCGTTCAGCCACAACAGGAGACAGGGCAGCCACAAAGCGTGATAATTCTTGCTTTTCTGATTGACGATTTCGGGCATGCAGCATATATAGTTCATCACGGGCTCTGGTTACGGCTACGTAAAATAGGCGTTTTTCTTCCTCTGAATCACTCACCGCCCCATGACGGGCCAATGGCAAGATTCCCTCTTCGGCGCCCGCCAAAAAGACTATCGGAAACTCCAAACCC
This sequence comes from Saccharimonadales bacterium (SeqCode), assembly GCA_036392795.1. Taxonomy (GTDB): domain Bacteria; phylum Patescibacteriota; class Saccharimonadia; order Saccharimonadales; family UBA4665; genus JARIHD01. The sequence continues at coordinate 10,642 of DASVXH010000039.1, read as the reverse complement.
TTAGCCGCGTGAATAGTCAGCACTGTCACCGCACCAATCGCCGGATCGTAGTAGTTTTGTTCGGCGATTTGCTGAACGTGAGCCACGTACTGCGGCGGCGTCATCGCATCGTAACGAACAAGTGTATTAGTAAACTGCTGCGCACCACGGGCTGTCGGATGATCGGCCGGTAAAAGCGCGGCGATAATTTTGTCGGCCAGTTGAGTTAACGGTAATTTTTGCGCTTCCGGTTTGAGTGGCTCTAACAATTGCTCGACTTGAGATGCTTTCAATTCTTTGACTACCGGCGCCTCCCCCAACCCAACCAAATAGGCAAACGCCTGAATTATCAACACTGCGTGCGGTTGCTCGTATGGCGATCCTTCACCCACTACCTGATACGGAATACCAGATGTCGCCAAGGCCCTTTGAATAGTCCGCGCCGCGATATGCGTCCGGGTTAACACTGCAAAGTCAGCAAAAGTACGACCGCCCGTGCCGTGATGCTGACTACTGCGCTGCATAGTGCTGCCGCCTACCGCCTGTTCGATGCGGTTAATAATCCAGTCAGCCTCGGCCCGCTCATTTAGCACCTCAACAGCTTGGACACTGCCCGCGTCGGACCGAAATGGCGTAAGCGGCGAGTCCGGAAAAATAGCGTTCGCTGCCTGTACAATTTGCGGCGCCGACCGGTAATTTATATGCAATGAGATAACTTTGGCCAGGGCATAATCATGCCGAAAACGGTCAAACACCCCAGCGTTCGAACCCCGAAAACCATAGATTGACTGCAGCGGATCGCCAATCACAAATAAATTGTCCGTACTGTTAAGTAACTTGACTATTTCGTATTGCAAGTCGTTGGTATCCTGAAATTCATCAACCAAAATATATCGATAGGACAATTTTTGCACAAAATCGGGCTGACCCAACGCTTGGTAGAAACGCAGCAGCAGATCGTCGTAATCGTACCAATCATGCTCTTGTAGCAAGGCATCGTAGGCGGCAATAAGTTGGTCTTCCGCCGGGTCACGATTGACGGCTGGCGGAAGATTCTTGCCACGCGAAATTGTTAGGCCTAGATCGCGGGCTTTTAGCTTTTTCTCGTTTCGCGGGCTTTTAGCCAACACTTCCAATACGGCAACGCGTTCGATGTCGGTGATTAATGTCGCTTCGGACGGCAAGGTTAATTGTGCGGCCGCCAAAGCATGAAAGGTTGTAATGGTGGGCTTGGCAGTTATCCCCAACCGTGCAGTCACTCGCTCCTGCATTTCGCGGGCAGCCTTATTGGTAAAGGTTAGTGCCAAAATAGCCGCCGGGTCGATGGCCTCTTGCTCAACCAAGTAAGCGATGCGCGCTGTCAGTGTCTTGGTTTTACCGGTACCGGGGCCAGCCATAATTACCACAGGGCCAGGGGCCGCAGTCACGGCCGCTTGCTGTTCGACATTCAATGCGCCGGTCATTTTACTCATAGCAGTGAAAGCTGTGCCGTGGCCATTGCCCGTTCGGCTGCATCCTTAAAAACCCTAATTGTACCAAACACGCCGTCGTAGCCCGATTCCCGGTGCACTTGGTTTGTCCTAATTCGCTCAACCGCCAGGCCAATTAATGGTGAATGGTCGCTAATTGCATCAAGTGGCAATTTGCGCAGAATATCGAATTCACTGCCCAGTGCGGCGATCAATCCGTGATATTCTTGCTGTAGTCGTTTACCATTAGCAGATTTGACGCCGCTTAGTTCAGCCAACACCTCAATCAATGGCACGATGTATTCCACTTGTTTCGTTAACGAATCAGGCACTGGTCGGTCGGCCAATTCCTGGACGCGGTAATTGACGCCGACCACCAGCGGTTTTTCACAGGTTGGACACATACCCGCGAGATCGCGCGTTTGTTCCGGCGTAAATTTGACATTACAAATACGGTGACCATCGGCATGATATTTCCCTTCTTCGGGGAAAAATTCGATGGTACCAGCCAATCGCTGGTCATTGGTGGTTAGTGCGCCGCGAAGATCGGCATAGGTAGGATTGGTGTGCAGCACGGTCGCTTCGCGCCCTAATTTCCCCGGCGAATGAGCATCGGAATGGGACGTAATGGCAATGCCGTCCAAGTTGCTGAGGCGCGCATTCATAGCAGGATCAGAGGATAGCCCGGTTTCGACAGCATGAATATGCGGCGATAACTCGTCGTACGCTTCCTGGATAGTATCGAATCCCGATTTTGACCCGAACAAACCAAACCACGGTGTCCAGATATGGGCCGGAATATACAATGCATCCGGGTTAACTTCCAGTACATGCCGAAGCAATTCTTTGGAATCCAAGCCTAAAATAGGTCGGCCGTCGGCCTTTAGATTGCCGATGCGCTCCAGGCGAGCGTTCAATTCGCTCACTCCGGCGAAGTTAGGCATCACAACCAATTGGTGTAATTTACGAACGTGTTCGCCTTTTTTGTAGATAGTTGCAATTTCAACCGTGGGGATAAATCGGATCAATTCACTGCGGACTGACGGCGGCAATTGTGCGTCGATGGGTCGGGATAATTCATCTTTGAGTTTAAACAATCCGCCTTCGGCCGGCTCTAATTTTTGGCGTAGTTCCAAAAACCAATCAGGGTGCGTAAAATCACCAGTACCAATTATATGGATGCCTTTGATTTTACCCCACCGGTATAGGCCTTCGAGCGTGCAATCGCGACTGGTTGCCCGCGAATAGTGCGAATGAATATGCAAATCAACGATATGTTCCATGACCACTTAGATTCCCAGCAAAAAGCTATTAGTTCGAAAACTAGTTGGCGTCGCGCTTGACGAATAAGACCGAGGACGCAATAAACATAACGGTCACATATACAGCAAACACGCCGAGCGAAGCCAGTGGCGAAAAGACACCAGGAACAGATCCACCAAGCGCCATAATCTGATCTTGGGCCGTATTGGGCAGGTAGTTGCCATTAATTTTGAGCAACATCGTGGCCAAAGTCTCCACGACCGGCAACATAAAGAACGTCACGATTGAAAACGTTAAATTGCGTGTCAAAAATCCCAGCAGCATACAGAACCAAGCAGTACTAACCATAAATGCCACACTCTTCCACAGTACGTCAAATGCGTGAATCTCCTGAGGAACCATGGTGTGACCACCAAATTTGATGCCCAGCGTCACCATCAGCACCGTCCAAGCAATGGCGATAAGTGCAAAGAACAGAGCAAACACACTAGCTACAACTATCTTGGCACCCACCACTTTCATACGGTTATTCGACGCTGTTAAGGTGTAGTAAATGGTATTAAAACGGTATTCGTTGCAGATCATCAGAATAGCAATCAAACCAACAAACGTAGACATGACCTGCACTATCTGCAAGATAGCGTCTTCCATGCCATCAGGACCAAATCCTGCCCCGGTTTTGTAGCCAATACCCCATAGACCGACCAGCCCCGCCATAACAAGGCCAAGGCCCATCATGACGTAAGTGGAACGCAGCGACACCAGTTTGCGAAATTCGGAATAGATTTGATTAAGCATGTTTAAATCCCTCCAGCACTGCTTTGTATTCTTCGCTGTTGGCAGTCAGTTCCAAAAATGCATCTTCCAGCGACACATCGTGGCGGGCCAATTCCAGCACCGTCAGACCTTCTTTGTGGGCCAGTTTACCCACTTCGTCGGTGGTGACACCATTCACCTTCAGACCATCTTCTTGCACCTCAAAGGTAATTGATTTGGCGGAAAGTACTTTTTTGAGCGAGTCCAGTTTATTGACCCGTACAAATAATGAAGATTTGGAATTATGCTCTACTAAGTCGGTTACGGATGTACTGGCGATCATTTTTCCCTTGCCGATCACCACGATATTGTCGGCCATAAGTGCCATTTCGCTCAGCAGGTGACTAGATACGAATACGGCATTACCACGAGCTGCATATTCTTTTAGAAAATGTCGTAGCCAAGCGATCCCCTCAGGGTCCAAGCCGTTTGCCGGCTCGTCCAAAATCAGATATTTTGGTTCGCCTAAAATTGCCGCCGCAATTCCCAAACGTTGGCTCATGCCCAGCGAAAATTTGCCGGGCCGCTTGCGGGCCACCTGGCTAAGACCCACCAAACCAAGCACTTCATCGACACGACTGTCCGGAATACCTCCGGCCGCAGCCAGTACATGCAAATGCTCTTTGGCGGTACGCGTTGGATGAAAGGCCTTAGCCTCTAGCAGAATACCAACCACTTTGGATGGCTGTTGGTATGCGTGAAGAGGCTTGTCATCGAATAGGGTTTGACCGCGGCCATTGTCCAAACCAAGCATCAGGCGCATCGTAGTCGATTTACCAGCCCCGTTTGGCCCCAAAAAGCCGGTCACTTTGCCCGTCTCCACCTCGAATGAAATGTCATCAACAGCCACTTTGCGGCCGTATGATTTATACAGATTAGCGGTTTTGATCATACCGTCCAGTATAGATGTAAACGGAGACGGTGTCTATGCGGCGTGCAGCAGCGTTAACAGTTCCTCGGCCGATTCTGCAGCCATCAGCTTTTCACGTAGTTCCTTGGCGCCGTCAAAGCCGTTTATATAGATTTTACAAAATCTATTCAGCACGGCAATGGGCCGTTCCTTGCCCTGCCATGTATCTACAAAAAGCTTAACGTGTTTAGCATAGAGCGCTATGCGTTCGTCGCGCGCCGTATTCGTCCAGGGGCTGTTGGCTGCAAAAACATAGGGGTCCTGAAACACGCCACGTCCAATCATAATGCCATCTAAGTGGTGTTTCTGGGCCAACGCTTCGCCTTGGACGCGCGATACAACATCCCCATTACCAACGATCAAGGTCTGGGGCGCAATTTTATCGCGCAATTCGCGCACGGTGTTAATGTCGTCCCAGCGTGCGGGCACCTTGCTCATTTCTTTGCGGGTGCGACCATGTACAGTTAACATGCTAAGTTTCTGTTGCAACAAAAGCTCATGCCAGCTAAAGTCAACCTCATTAAAACCAAGTCGCGTCTTTACGCTGACAGGCAGGTGACCAGCGCCTTCTTGGGTGGCTTTTATGATTTTTAGCGCCAATTCCGGGTTTTTGATAAGCGCCGAACAAGCACCACTTTTTACTTCGGATTTTGCCGGGCAGCCCATGTTTAGGTCGATGCCAACAAAATTAACGCCTTCGGGCAGATCAAACTCACGTGCAAATGTACCGTCCGCAATTTGTTCGGCAGTTTTTCTAAAGTTATCGGGGTTCAGGCCCCACAGCTGCGCGACTAGGTTTTTCTCGCCGGCCGTAAAGCGCAGTTTCTTAAGCAGCCGATCGCGACCAGGACTTTGCAAACCATCGACGTTTACAAATTCAGTAAAAAACAAATCCGGTGCAGCCAAATCCTGCACAATGCGACGAAAAACCGAATCGGTCACATCATCCATTGGCGCCAATACAAAAAATGGCTTTGGTAGCTGTCCGTAACTATTCATTAATCTATATTATACAATAAAATGCCCAACTATACAGTATCAGCGGTGGACAATCCCAGTTCTTTGGCCTCTACTAGCAGCTGGACCAGACCCAACCAGGCAGCCTGCCCAACTTCTGGACTAGTCAAAAATCTCTCCCGCAATTCATCCACATCCACAAAAACAGCCTTTTCGTCACTAGTATCAAGCTTAGTAGTATCTGGCATATCAATCACCACCAAAAGACAGGCTCGTGTTTTTTGGCTCCCCGGTGAGTTGTCCGCAAAACTAAATTCTACCTCATAGTAACGAGTCAGCTCGCGGTAACTGTTCAGGATTAACCCTTTTTGATATAAATATCGTCCTACAGATTGCGCCACTTGTTCGTCCTTGGCTACCTCGACCCTAAAAGATCGATGCCAGCCCTCCTCGTAATAAGGGATGGTCGATTCAAACAGCAAAAACTTATTTGTGACTGCGTGCTGCAGGATTAATTCATAGGTAGTGACGCCTTTTTCAAAGGGCTGGCTGAAATTCTTTTTCATGACAGAAAGTACAATCTATTCCCAACGAAAAATCTTGAACGACAACACATAGATCAGCACCGCCCACACTGCCAAAACAAGCAGCTGCGGGCCAAGGTCCAGTAACGTCTTGCCTTCGGTCAAAATGTAACGCAGCCCGTCTACGATGGGGGACAGTGGTAGATATGTAGTAATACTTTGCAGCCATTCGGGCATCAGGAATCTTGGAAAGAAAACGCCGCTCAGGAACATCAAGGGAAACGCCACCAAATTTGATAACGGTGCCGATTGGTTCTCGTTCTTTGCCCAGCCCCCGATGGCCAGACCAAAACCAAACATTACCACAATGCCCACTATCGAGAACACTATCAGACTGAGATAATCACCCCGCATGTTAAAGTCGAACACCGTCAGACCAACCACAAACATAAGCACCAGCGACAATAGCCCGACAAGCGCATAGTTGATTAGTGTACCTAAGACAAGCTGCGAAGCCGTCAAAGGCGTTGCACGCAGGCGTCGCAGGACACCGGTCTTTTTATCAGCCGGGAATCCGTTCGCCAACCCAAAGATACCAAGCGACATAATCGAAAAGCCCAGCATACCCGACAACAGATAGTCAAACTGGCTGAGGTTGGTTATTTTGGTGGCTTGCTGCTTAACCCGGAGGGGGTCAGCGGTCTTGGTAAGCTGACTGTTAATGCCGTCTAGTACACCACTCATTACGCTTGCCACGGTCCGGCCACTTTCGGGGCTGGCTTGGTCAACATATACCACCACATCGCCACTGGGCAGCAGGTCTTTGTTTGGTAAACCAAATTCTTTTGGCAGTTCGATAAAGCTGTCGATTTCGCCACGGCCCATTTTCTCTTTGGCCGTCTCGACATCTTTAATGTTTTCTTTGACCTTAAAAACCTTGTCTTTGGTGGCTTGTTTTATAAAATCCTTGGAAAATTCGGTCTGTGAATGATTGATCACCGCAATGTCAAAGCTGACGTCAGTATTGCGAAAGAGTGAACCGAATACGAACAAAAACAGTAATGGAAACAGAAAGGTAAAGAACAGTGCGACCGGATCGCGACTGAATCGTTTAATAAATGTGCCGGCCAGGGTAAATACGGTTGTGAAATATCGTTTCATATTATTCCCGCAGTTCCTTGCCAGTTAGGTCAATAAACACGTCCTCCAGATCGGCTTGTTCGACATGCTGCGGTTTTTTAAAGCCGCGGGCCAATAACTGCTTAACCAGTGCCTTGGGCGAATCAAGAGCAATAATTTGTCCATCATCCATCACCGCCACTCGATCGCAGAGCAGTTCGGCCTCTTCCATGTAATGAGTAGTTAACATGACCGTTATGCCCTTCTTTTTGATGGCAGCGATCAGATCCCAAAGGTGACGCCGGGCCTGCGGGTCTAGGCCGGTGGTCGGTTCGTCCAAAAACAAAATGCGTGGTTCGTTAACCAACGCCGAGGCAATACTAAAGCGCTGTTTTTGACCGCCCGATAATCGTTCTACATAGCTACTGGCTTTGTCGCGCAGTTCGACTTCATCAAGCAAAACCATCGGATCGACTTTGCGACCGTAAATACTGGCAAACATTTTTAGCTGTTCCACCAGTGTTATTTTATCGTAGAAGGCCGTGGCTTGCAGCTGAATACCAATAATTTCCTTGACCTCTGCTGGGTCTTTGGCTACGTTGTGACCGTCCAGGATAATCTCGCCGGATTCTACGGGACGAAGCGCCTCAATAGTTTCAAATGTCGTCGTTTTACCGGCACCATTTGGCCCTAGAATACCAAAGATCTCGCCTTCGCGGACCTCAAAACTAATACCCTTGACAACCTGTTTGTCGCCATACGTTTTGGTCAGATTTTTAACCGAGAGGATGGGTTTTTTCATATGCGTACTACTATATCATTGATAGCAGTGGACGAGGAAGAGAATTTAAGAGGGAGGGGAGAAAAACAAAACACCCTTGGGTCAATGACCAAAGGTGCTTTGTGAAAATACAAACTATTTGCTGCGCTTAACGGTCAAAAAGCCGTTGCGTACGTTTTCGTTGACTTCGAAACCAGCTGGCAAGTCAGTAGCAGTATCCTTGCGCTCATCTTTACTGAAGTAGTAAATCATTTGCTGCTTACCGCCGCGAAGCGTCACCATCTTTGAGTTCAGGTAGTAAGTAATACCCTTTGAGTTAGTGTGCTTGTAGCCCATTGCTAGATTTTCTCCCTCTCTTATGCATTAGTAATGGTACCCCTACCATACTCTGACCAATTTTCATTTGTCAAATTTTTTCTCTAGAGACCGTCCTATGTAGTATTGCAAGTTGCGGCCAATATGTATTACACTTATGGCTATAAGAAAGTTTTTAAGGGCGGGGGAACCAAATGGATTTTTTGCATCGCAATGCGAACAATCAGTCTCAACCAGCAAGGCCTAGCAGTAGTCAAAGTGCAGCATCTGTAGCAGCTGGAAGTGATAGTTTTAAAAAAGTAATGGGTGGCCATCACAACGAACCGGGTTGGCTGCGTATCGTTTTTGTCGTGCTACTCTTTTCGATCACCGTACTAGCGATCGCAATTGCCATTTCTTTGTACTTTGGTAAAAACAAAGAAGCTAAATATGTCATAAAAGACAAGTATCAGGCGGTCTTTTTGACCAACGGACAGGTATATTTTGGTAAATTAAATCGTGTCCACGATAGTTTTGTAGACCTTCAAGAAATCTACTATCTCAACTCACAGCAGCAACCAGAATCAGGCAATAAAAATGAAGCCCAGCAGACTAGCTTCTCGCTCGTTAAATTAGGATGTGAGCTGCATGGTCCCGCCGATCAGATGATAATTAATCGCGACCAAATCAGTTTCTGGGAAAACCTAAAAACCGACGGCAAAGTTGCCAAAGCGATCGAACAATTCAAATCACAGAATCCAAATGGTCAAAGCTGTAACGAAACAAGCAACAGTACCCAGCAGAGTCAATCAACAACAAACAACAGCACAACTACCAGCAACAACACCAGCACAACAACAAATAGCAAAAAACAATAAAAATACTTTTACCACAAAGAGGCTTCCCTTCGGAAGTCTCTTTGTATTTTAAGCTTAGGCTTTAACTCCGATTTAAGAGCCGTTGCCTACAATGGCATTGGTTAATTAATTTGTCAGCGAGGACATATGCGACGCAAATGAGAAGATTTACAAAATCCGCATTTTAAGGGTGAAATGGGACGAGCCTGGGAGGTCGACATTACCGAACTTAAAAGGACCAACCCAAATAGTGCCGCGTTCTTGGGAACCTGGCTCATCGAAGCTCCGTATGCCAACCCCTTATTTAATTACTATGCACCGACACTGGTTCATTTGCGCGATATTCCGGGTTCGCCGCCAGTTATCTATAATCGCCAAGGTGCCACTCACGAATTTGTCATGGGCACACTTAATCCTGATGCCGATGATAGCGTGGACCCTGCCGATTTTCACAGCCTTATGCCGATGTCGGCAGACATGCAAGAACAACTGATACTACCTTCCGACGAACGAGCACTAGAGGTAGTGGGTCTCGCAATACAAGCGTGCCTAGACGGTCGGCTACCGTTAGGGGGACGGTGCGGACATTGGAATGAATTCTTTAGGGAGCAAGAGCGACTATAGCTGGTTCGTTTCCTAAATCGTTAGTCAACAAAAAATTAGTCCAAAAATCGCTTGGCAGCATAACCGGCCACTATGCGCAGCACCAGAGCAACACCAGCGATCACCGCAAGCAGCACACTAAAACCAGCAACATCCGGCGACCAACTAGGCGACACAAAATCAAATTTGTACATAGCATCCGGTACTACACGCGGTTTAGCGCCACCATGTTCGGACACATACCGTTCTATACAAGGCACACGGTTGCGGCCGGAAAAGTCAGTACTATTTTGCGATTCGCAGTACGCCTGGGCCTGTGTATACACATCACTATTTTGGGCCTGGGCCTTTTGACGTTCGGCTTCTTGCAGCCTTTGATAGGTGAACTTCAACTGAATGGGCGGATACACCCCATTAGCGCCAGAGGATAGATCGGTGTTCATATGAGCGTACACATAAGCACGGAGTTCCTGCAAAGCCTGCTCGACATTCTCACCCTTTTCGTCGGCCGCGTACACCGCCTGACGCAGCTCGACCATGCGTAAATTATTAGCTCTCAGCGCAAAAACCGCCACCACAATGAGCAGCAATAAAACCGCCAGCAAATACCAAATTTTGACGGGTCGTATATACGAAGTCCAGATGTAGTGCAGTTGCTTTTTATACATGTTGGTGTTTGTCGTTTTCTTCAGTGTACCATGCTAGACTGATTGTATGCATGTCTATTTCTCTGGCATCGGGGGTGCTGGCGTTGGTCCACTCGCGCTCATTGCTCATAAAGCTGGTTTTGCGGTATCCGGTTCAGACAAACAGGACAGTTCATATCTGGAATATCTAAAAAAACACGGTATTAGCGATATTCATGTTGGGCAGACCTACGATCAAATGGCAGCCGTTCACGAGCGCCACCCTATTGAGTGGTTTGTATATACTTCTGCCCTGCCTATCGAAAACCCCGATGCGCCCGAGCTGCAATTCTGTGCCGATCACCAAATAAAAGCTACTAAGCGCGACGAATTTTTAAACGCTCTGTTGAAGCAAAAAAAACAAAAACTGATTGCAGTAGCCGG
>DASVXH010000038.1:0-45401 GCA_036392795.1 Saccharimonadales bacterium (SeqCode) | reverse complement strand
TTCACGTAGAGTTTGAGCAAGTCGAGGGTCGCATTTAAGGCTTAACCGGACGGGAGAGCTGTCTTCGGCGACCAAGGCAAACATTTTATCATTTGCTGCTTTATAAACCGCCACGCCTTCGCCAAAGGGATAATCCAGGCGGGCATGCGGCATCGCAAGTAAGTATTGTTCAACCTCTTTGTGTGTCATACGCAGTATATTTTACCATATTCTAATCTGTTAATTCCAGGCGGCGATAACGAAAAAACCAATTAATTAATAAGTCGTCTTCACAAATTCCTTCGTGGCCTGTATTGTGAAAAGAATATGAGTGAAAGCCACATACCGGCACCGCGTGTCGGCGATATAAGTCAAGCAAACAACAAATCCGGTGAGCAATTGCCGGATTTTTTTATTTTCGACGATGTGCACCAGGATCCGTCATGTATTAATGATGAATCCCCTTACGGCAGCTTGGAGGAAATCGAGAGTGTTTTTGATAGTGCCGAACCTGGACCTGGCGGTGATGATATCCGTACCTATTTTAATCAGATACCAAAAGGACTTCTAACCGCCGAGCAAGAGGTGGAGCTGGCAAAAAAAATTGAGGTCGGCTTGTACGCCCAGCACCTGCTGGATACAGGCAAGCATGACAAAGGCCAGGCAGATGACCTGCTCACTGTAGCCCGGGAAGGAGCCAAAGCCAAGCAACAGTTCATCGAATCAAACCTGCGTCTGGTTATCAGTATCGCCAAAAATCACAAAGGGCGTGGACTGGAATTTAGCGACCTACTTCAGGAAGGCAATATGGGCCTGATGAGAGCTATCGAAAAATTTGACTACACCAAAGGCTGGAAGTTTTCTACGTACGCCACGTGGTGGATTCGCCAAGCAATAAAACGCGGGATTCACGATAACCGCTCCACCATACGCGTAGCCGCTGGCCGCAGCGAGCAGATCGAAAAGATGATGAAGATTAAAAAAAGTTTTGCCCAAGAAGTCGGCCACACCCCCACCCGCAGTGACATGGCCGAAGCAATGGAGATGGAAGAAGATCAAATAGAAGAACTAGAAAGGTACGCCGGGTACATATTTGGGACATTGTCGCTGGAGATGAATGTTAGCAAGGATAAGAACAACAGATTGCTCGGCGATATAATTGTCGACGAGGATAATACTATGGATCCTGAGAGAGCTGCCCTTAGCATAGAAACACCTACCCTGGTGCAGCACGTCCTACTACGCATATTAGACGAAAGGCAACACCGAGCTATAAATCTGCGCTTTGGTCTGAATAATAACGATACTCATTCTCTACGCGATATAAATAAAATAATGGGTGCTAATGCCAGTCAGTTAATTTTGCACGCCAAACAAAGAATTCGAGCCAATCCAGAAATTATGGAGCTACTACGCGAGATTGATTCGTAATAAATGTTGTCAATAATTGATCCATTTCTGCAATCGAATCGACGATATGATCCGCGTCGGCGGCTTTTAGGTCGGCGCGGGTAGCATGACCACCAGTAAATCCCACCGTCACCGCGACACCGGCATTTTTGCCGGCCAAGATATCGCTCGGGCTGTCGCCCACCATTATGGCTTCGGCCGGCGCGACACCACATTCTTCGAGTGCCAGCAAGATCCCCTCTGGATGAGGTTTGCCAAACGACACACGATCACAGTGCACAACGCTAGCAAAAAACTTGAGTATGTCGTGATGCTCCATGACACTTAGGACATTTTTATCGCCGCCCGTCACTATAGTCTGCAACACGCCACGTTCCTGCACGCCGATCAGCAGCGATTCTACTCCCTGAAAGGTAGTTACACCCGAAATTCTATCCGTGAAAAACTTCGCATTTTCTCGGAACAAATCAGCCTGTGGTATGCCTGGATACAGCGTCTCCATGATCTGCGGCATAGGCGTGGCGTGGCGCAATAGCTCGCGTAGATAGGCCTCGTCCGGACGAGGACGGTTATACAGATCGGATAGATGATCGTATGCGTCCTTAATGACACTAAATGTATCCATGAGGGTGCCGTCATAATCATAAATAATAGCCTTGATCCGGGGCATACCTAATCCTGTTTTTTAAACCACTCCAGGTAGTATTGCAATTCGGCTATAGAAGCCTGAATGTCGTCAAAGGCGCGGTGCACTTCTTTTTTTTCGAACTCCAGGCCATATTTACCCTGCATCAGCACTTTTAGAGCACTAACATCCAGCATGCGGTAGTGCAGTTTTAGGTCGAGTTCGGGCCACCAGTATTTCATAAAATTGCGGTCGTTATGAATTGAGTTGCCAGCCAACACTGCCGGCTCGCTGCCAAAATGCTGCTGCACTAGCTCGATCAGTTCCTGCTCTACTTGATGTAAGGGCTTCCCTTGATCTAGTTTGCGCACAAAATCGTCGCGGTTTTCAGGGAAATCCTTCCACCAAAGGTTTTTTTGCATGCGGTCGACGACAATTTCTTTGGAATGTTGCACGCGCGCTTCGTAGCTTGCCAGTGTCTTAAAATCAAAATCCGTCACTTCGACGGCGATCTCTAAAATAACATCCTTATTCGGCTCCAGGCCCGTCATTTCCAGGTCCACCCACAGCAGTTTGGTTGGAATTACACTCTTTTTCGTCATAGGATTTTATTATACACCTTGCTACTGTTTTGAATTAAACGTAAGGGCTGCCGAGTTAATGCAATAGTCCTGACCGGTAGATTGGCTGGCCTCCTCAAAAACATGGCCTAGATGTCCACCACAGTTGGAACAAATAACTTCGGTGCGATGCATGCCATGGCTCTCGTCTGGCACCAGCTTGACACTGCCCGGAATAGCTTGATTAAAGCTAGGCCAGCCACCATTAATACCATTGTTTTTAAATTTCGCCGACGAATCAAACAACACATTACCACAGGCCACGCAGGCATATTCACCAGTTTTGTCATTGTGCAGCAATGCGCCGCTGCCAGGCATCTCCGTCCCTTTTTCGCGTAAAATATGATATTGTTCAGGCGTCAGCTGCTGACGCCACTCCTCGTCAGACTTAATCATGTTAATTCTCTTTCTTTTTATCGAGTTTATCGAGTTTTAAGCCCTTAAAGGCAAAATATACCACTGCCGCCACGATTACGAAGGTCAAAATGGCGAGCACAAAGGCCCCCCAGCCAAAGGTCCCGGTTTTACCACCCCAGGCGATAGTAAATGCCTTGTCTTTCAGCGTACCCCCGCCTGGCAGCAACAAACCCACAAGAGGGTTAATAAAGCTTGCGATCATCTGGTCGACCAAGGCCTTGGCTTGCGTACCAAGCACCAAACCAATAGCCAAACCAACCACACTCTGTTCACGCAGGAATTCAATAAAGCCCTGTACTTTACCGCTGACACCAACCTTATCCAGATCTTTCAGTCGCTCAAGTTTATTAGCCAGCCGAACCACCTTTGCTTCGGCTTTTTTGGTGCGCTCTTCGGCAGCGGCCACTTCTTTTTTGGCGGCACTCACTTCGCGTTTGGCCTGCGCCAGCGTGGGGGCAGGTTTTTTATCGTTATCGGCTGATGCCGACTGGCTTACTGTCATATCGTTGTAACTCCTTTGTCCACCCGTCATCACTATTATACACCGCTCCAAAAGAGTGATATTTTTGATACAAACCGCTGAAATCCTGCTGTATAGTACTAGTCTATGAGCGAGCGAGCACCGGCCTACGACGCCTACTACCAAATATATCCGGCCAGTTTTTACGACAAAAACGGCGACGGCATGGGAGATTTGGCCGGCATCACCGAAAAACTCGACTACGTGCAGGAAACCGGTTTTAACGGTTTTTGGGTTACCCCTTTTTACCCCTCCCCATGGAAAGACGGCGGCTACGATATTAGTAATTATACCGATGTTGATCCCCGCTTTGGCACACTCCAAGATTTTGACGAAATGGTAAAAACGGCCCACAGCCGAAACCTAAAAGTATTTATCGACCTCGTCCCAAATCATTCATCAGACCAACATCCTTGGTTTCAACAATCCCGTGCCAGCGACCCGCAGTACGCCGATTACTATGTATGGCGCGATGAAATACCAAACAATTGGCAAGCACATTTTCCCATCTGGGAGCGAGACGAAGCAACCGGCGGCTTTATACACAAACCACGTTCCGCGTGGACTTTTGATCATCAACGGAACGCCTATCGCCTGAATAGTTTTTCGCCCGAACAGCCCGACCTTAATTGGGAAAATCCGCAGGTGCGAAAAGAGTTCGCCGACATTATGCGCTTTTGGCTGGAACGTGGCGTTGACGGATTTCGAGTAGATGTCGTAGACCATATCGGAAAACATCCCGATCTGTTAGACGAAGACCCTAACCCCCACTATGTATCTGGTCAGGGCTGGCCGCGCGATGCCCTACTCAACCGCAACAGCTGCAACTACCCGTCGGCCGTGACCTACATCAAAGAAATGGCCGATGTCTTGGCGGAATACGAAGCTCGCGACGGCCGACCACGCACCATAGTCGCCGAAGCACACGTCCCCATGGAAGACTATGCCAATTATTGGATTGGTAACCGTGTTATGCCTTTTAATTTTCAATCTGTGTATGAGCGTCCGTGGAATGCACGCTCCTACCAAAAAACATATGAAGATTATCACAACCTGGTACCCCTAGGCGCAATGCCTACTCATGTACTGGGCAACCATGACGAGCCCCGGCTCGTAGATCGAATTATGGCCGCCACACATACATCTCCAAGGGAGGCCCGACGAGCGGCGCGCTCTTTGGCAATGGTCCAAATGACCCTTCCGGGCATTACTTACACCTACATGGGCGATGAATTAGGCGCCCAAAACGCCGAAATCCCCGAGCACAAAATTAACGATTCTTATTTGCGTCGCGATCCGCAGCGGGCAACCATGCCTTGGCGTACAGGCCCAACTGGCGGCTTTACAACCGCCAAAGAAGGCTGGTTACCGCCCATTCCCTTCGGTTCGTATACCTCCATAAGAGCGCAGCAGAGCAACAAATCCTCCCATCTGGCGTACTATCGTAAACTGTTATCTCTTAGAGCGTCCCACTCCGCACTTAGTCGGGCTGGCGTATTTATACCCATGACCGCCTACTACAGAGGGGACCGACCCCATAAGGACATATTAGTTTTTGGCCGAGCCACTTGCCAAAATGAAACAGTGACCATAATGAACTTTAGCAAGGAAGACCGAGAAGTACGTTTAGAGCGTAACATCGGCGACAGCCTGCTTTTGCTATCCGGCCTGGATCAAAAGTTGGAGATACACCCAAAACGACCAGATACCGTACGACTAAAAGGCTTTCAATCGGCCATTATACAGACAAAATAACAGCTCTTTGGTACGTTGCTGTCACTACATCTGGTCGGGCGCGGCGATGCCCAGTAGGCCAAGACCGTCTTTTAAAATGTCAGCGTACAGTGTCACTAACTCCAGACGCTCTGTTTCACGCTCATCCCCAATCACCCGATTGTGCTCGTAAAAGCGGTTAAACGCCTGAGACAATTCATATAAATAGGTGCAAATATGGTGCGGCATTAGCTCGTTAACCGCCTTTTGGATAGCCTCGGGATATTCGCTGATTTTACGAACCAGGCTGCGTTCACCAGCCTCCAGATTGGCTGGAATAACGGGATTCAAACCACTTTTACGAAGAATACTGCGGGCTCTGGCATGCGCATACTGCAGATACGGTCCGGAATTACCCTCCAGGCTAACCGATTCTTCGGGGTCATAAATAATATCGGGCCCGATGCGTTGTTTTAGAAAGGCATATTTAACAGCGCCCAGTACCGCTCGTTCGTCGTCGCGCCCATTGACATCTCTGTTGGCTGTTTCGGCAGCATCCAATACGTCGGTTGCACGCAAGATATTGCCTTTGCGCGAGCTCATCTTGATCCCGCCCTTCATTTTGAGCAGACCGTGCGTCAGATGGGTTGTAGCCCCTACCAATTCCGGGGCAAATTGTTCGATGCTCTTTAGCACCACGGCCATGTACTGCTCTTGTTCATTGCCGGTAATCACCAACGAACGGTCAAAATTGTAATCCGCTTTTTTAAGTATAATTAGGCCGACGTCTTTGGCTTCGTAAGTTGGAATACCGTGTGAATTAATAAACACGCGAGTGTGTAGGCCATAAGGCTCACCCCGGAATACAATTGCTCCGTCGCTTTCTTCATATTTACCGGGTGCAATGTGCTCTTTGACGGTTTTTATTCCGATTGGTGCCGTCACGCTTTCTGGATAGTTTTTTTCGAATGGTGTGCCGATTCGGGCATAAAAGGCATTAAAGGCATCATAGCTCCACTGACGGCAGGTCCAATAAATCTGCGCGAACGGACTGTCGTGATCATTTGTCTGATGCAGTTCGTATACGCGTTTGTTCAAGGCGATAATCTCGGCTTTGGCCGTTTCATCTTCATCGTAGATATTAGTACCCGCTACGTAACACTTTGCCATCCAGGTCGAGCGCTCGCTCTCAGGAATATCAGCTAGTTTTTCGGGATCTTCGCCGCCAAGTTCTCGCAGCATAGCCCACATGGTTCTGCCCACATGCAAGCCAACATCACCGCCAAAAGTGACACGATGTACGGTTCCACCAGCCGCTTCGACCAGGCTGGCTACGGCGTAGCCAACAACACTGGTATACATATGACCGGCATGTAGAATTTTAAAAGGGTTTGGGTCGGAATATTCGGCCACGACAACCTGGTCCTTATAGGTAGTGGGCTTATTCGTTGGCGCGACACTGCCAGCGGCCATTAGGGTCCGGTCACTTAATCGGATGTTAATAAATCCAGGACCAGCAATGGATATATCGCTCACCTCATCGCTCAGGGCTTCGCGGAGTGCCGACACTAACTCTTCGGCCACCTCGCGCGGATTCCGCTTCAACCGACCGGCCAACTGCAAAGCAATATTAGTAGCAAAATCACCAAATTGTTCATCCGGACGCGACATTTCCGGGGCGATCGACACGTCAAAAACATCCTGGACAACGCGCGTGAGCGCGGCAGATAGACTATTCATATTACTTATTATAACAGATACGGATTAGTTGTCCGCCGGCAGATTGCGTGCGGCGCGCACCAGCCACCACAAAACGCCGTAAATGATGACTATCAGTACAAAAAAACTACTGATCGAAGCAAACATATACGGATGCTCAGGCACATTCAATAGTCGGTCAGTTACATCAAATAGTAATGATGCCGGGTTGGTTACAATATCCCACGAATTCCAGCGCAACTCGCGGCCCACATACATAGCCACACTACAGATCAGTAACACTCCCCCGATAATAATACTGGCTGGCCGCATGCCAAGGCGCTTTTTCAACTCCATATGCACCAGGTAGGTGCTAATAAATCCAAGCATAACACCAGTAAAAACAAACGACGCAAACATAAATGTACCGTGCAGCAAACTACCGGCCGGTAGTTCCGGCACGTGAATAAAATCAGTAATCATATAAAACGTATTGGGCAAAAATACCATCCATAAGAACGTCACCAGCAGCGCATACCAGCTGGACCACAGATTGCGGTGAATCACATATTCCAGCCAAAGTGTTATAAACAGCGCCGCCCAAGCTAAAATCAAATTCCAGATCATGTACGCAAAAGCGTTTTGGTGCTGGGCCCAATCACCAGTTAT
The DNA here is from genome assembly GCA_036392795.1 of Saccharimonadales bacterium (SeqCode). Lineage (GTDB taxonomy): Bacteria > Patescibacteriota > Saccharimonadia > Saccharimonadales > UBA4665 > JARIHD01. The sequence goes on along the minus strand of DASVXH010000038.1, from coordinate 37,750 downwards.
ATACAAAACAATACTGGCTAGGCTAGCCAGTCCCAGGGCAGCTCCAAGCTTTACACGGGCAGATAGATAACGCCTTGCCATAATCCTATTATATCAAGCTTACTTCTTGGGCCGCGATTACGGGGCTTTCCTAGGGGCCGGTTCCATACAAATTTCAAAACACGCACCGCCGTCGTGGTTATTGCGTGCCGTTATCGTTGCTCCGTTGGCCTGAGCAATTTCTTTGGCCAACGCTAAGCCCAAGCCATAGCCGGGCACATGCGTGGAACGCGCTTTGTCGCCACGGTATAGACGATCAAATAGATGGGGAATATCCTGCGCCGCCAGCCCAGGACCCTTATCCTTGATACTAATGATATATTTACCGTTTTTCTCGTGTCCAGTCACCGTTACCTCACCGCCCTTGGCGCCGTACTTCAGTGCATTGTCCAGCAAAATATCCATCACCTGTACCATGCTTTCGCGGTGAACCAGGACGCTTTTGTCAGCGACATCCGTTTCCACTTGCACCTTTTTTACTTCGGCCGTGGGAGTAATTTGACGAACAGCCTCGTCAACTATTCGCCGGGCTCGCACTGAACTGCGTGCCAGTGCCGCCTGCCCATACTGATGCAGTAATAACAGATTACTGGACAACCGCTCCAGGCGCTGAATTTCTTCCAGATTACTCGCTAACTGCTCACGCCCCTCTTCTTCGGTAAAATGCTTTTGTCGCAAAAAAACTTCGTTCTCCAGACGCATATTGGCCAGTGGTGTGCGTAGTTCGTGACTGGCATCGGCAGTAAACCGAGCCTGGGATTCGTGCGCCTCTTGCAATGGACGCAGCGTTCGCCCGGCAAACCAATAACTTAACGCACCGCCCAACAGGAGCGCGCACATATTAATCACGAACAACCCTTGGTTTAGATGCTGACGCACAATTGCCGCCTGCTCTTCTTGGATATCCTGAATAGTCACATCCGACCGCGGCATAGGACCATCGATAAATCTAATAACCCATTCCCGCACTTCGCTACGCTGGGCATTATTAGATCGCAAAAACTCGTGCTCGGCGTACACCCGCACGCTCAAGGTCACGACCAGATTAAAAATAGCGATGATCGCCAAATAAAACAGCGTCAGCTTTAGCCGCGCCGACCGGAACATATTCAGCCGATCAGACCACCTTGTAGCCATAGCCGCGCACCGTCTGAATTAAGGAATCGCCGGTACCAATCTTTTTGCGCACATTGGCGATAAAAGTTTCCACGGTATTGTGCTGCACACGCTCTTCGTCCTCCCAGACATGGTCCAGCAGCTGGTCTTTGCTAACTACTTCGCCCTTATGGCGCAGCAGGTATTCGACCAGTTGGAATTCTTTGGCAGTCAAATGAACAGGTTTATCTTCGACAGTTACCGTTTTAGCCACTACATCAAGCTTGAGTCCGCCGCTTTCAAGGGTGTTGCTGCCATGAGCCTTGGGCCGGCGCAAGAGCGCCCGCACGCGGGCAAGGAGTTCGTCAAAAGAAAATGGCTTAGCCAAATAATCATCAGCGCCAGCATCCAAACCCTCTACACGATCGCCGATGGTAGTACGGGCGGTCAGCATCAAAATCGGCGCCTGTTCGCCTTCACTGCGCCATAATTGAACCAGGCCGGGCCCGTCATGCCGACCGGGGATCATCCAGTCCAGCAAAATCAGATCATAATTATTGGCGGCAGCCAACGTTTCGGCCGCATCGCCATCAAAAGCCACGTCAATCACGTAGCCCTCGCTAACTAACCCTTTTTCCAAACTCTTGGCAATTTTTACTTCGTCTTCTACAACCAAAATTCGCATATGTTCCTATAATATCACCTCTGTACTGCAATATTGCTGAAGAACCTGGGATAGCAAACCTTATGACTCACGAAGTTTTTTCGCCAAATTTATAATAGGTTGGCGCATCGGTTCTTTGGCTTCTGGCTCCGGCTGGAGATTTGCGATGTCCTCGATAACATCACGGTACGGAAACGCCTCTTGGAAGGCGCGACCCAGACGCACTACTGCCGACTGCGATCCCAGTGCCTTGGTCACGGCATCGTCTTCCAGATGTGCGTGTATAAACAGATGTGGAGCGATAGGATGTCTGCCGGCGGTAGCAAGCGCTTGCACCAGTGGCAATCCCCAGCTATAGGAGTCACGCTTCGGCAATGCGAACCGCGTTGGATATCTGCCGCGCCTAAGGCAGAGGGCCACCAGCTCTGTTATTGTTTCGCCAAGTATCTTCATGCCTTCATTATCTTCCGAAAAGAGCCGTCGAAGGCCACGTGGATGGGATAAAATTGGCATAGCACCGGTCTCGGGATGAGACGTACTCACGCCCTCCAATACATGGACCAGTTCGTGGCCGAGCGTCTTACCTGCAAGTCTAGGCAGCAAACTAACCGTATATGAACCATTTCGATTCATGGCCATACAGCCCGCCCAGTTTTTGTCGAGCGTATCAGTGCCATCGCTCACATATATTCCGGTTTTTTCTAGCCGGTCTAGATTTTTAACGGTTGTAGGCAGCAGCCAGCCTTGAGCAGCAGCCTGATAAACCGATTCGACAAACTTTTGCTTATAAGGCAATATCAACCGCTCGAAGATTGCCTGCTCATGAGCCATGCGGTAATTATGCCATTGCAACACATTAAGTGCGGTTTCGTCGGATGCAATAAAGCTTCCGTCGGACCTTTTCGCCATGAACCGGTGCATGAGTAATCTATTCGTAAGCCATTTCCGTGAAGCGGGCACGGAGTTTAAAGCCCTTATAATCCACTTGTTCGTGCCGGGCACGGAATTATAGCCTAGTAGCGCGTTATGTAGCGCACCAGGCATACCCTGTAGATCCAAGTTCGCTGCGAGCGCCCCATGTCGTAACCTGGGTGCTTCGGCGAGAGTATGGCGAGCTTCCTCGATAAGACGCTGGATTTGGTTACGGCCTCGATCCATCATTACTCGATTTTCGGGGTCAACTACTTCCCCGCTGTCATCAACGGCACAGCTTTGAGCAAACTCCACCCTTGCTTGCTCTAGCCTGACCGCGCTACGTCCCAGCCAAGGGGCATAGCGGAGATCGGCTGCGGGCAGTTGTTCCGTAGGTGGATGCTGCGAGGGATCGTGTTCAGATATATGGCTCACGTTGCTTTCCGAGACGGTCACCTTGCAACCACTCGATCATTTCCCGTAAAGGCCCTGTTAGGCGCTAGTACATTATTGTCAGGTCTATAATTACCTTTAATGGTATTGCTGTCAATACTAGCGGCTTTTTTGGTCAGACTCTTTCCACTGCCGCTCAACTACCCTCAGGACCGGTTTTTTCAGCATATCAGCGTGGCGGGCTCCAGGAATCATAGTGAGCGTTGCTTCGACGCCCATTAGTTGTTGAACATCTTGGCTGCGTCGAATCATTTCAAACAACTCGCTTTCGCCACACAAAAGATCTACGGACCGTGCCCGAAACATGCGCGCCATCCAGCCTACCGGCAGCTTTTCGAAAGCAGCAATTTGTTCAGGCGTAAAAAAAATGCCATCCCTTTCAGCCACCTGCATACTCTGTGGATTTCCTCCCCAGCACGAAACCGAAAGAAAAGTCGCTCTGTCTATCTCCACATCCACGGTGCGCTCGTCGGCACCCAGCTGCAACGCCAATAAAGCACCGCATGAATAGGCGATAACATCGGATTTGCCTTTTGGAACTTGTTTTCGTGCGGCATCGAACCAGTCGGTAATATTTCCTTCGTCCCAAGGCACATCTACCTCAATTACTTCTTGATAATTCTGTTGGGCAAGCTCGTGCAAACCACAGTAGACGGGCAAATCCAGACGAGATCCATAACCCGGCAAAACTACTACCCGCTCTTTCATTCGGCTCGACTTTCTTGCTCGGGGCGGGCGTTTTGGTCATATTCGGTGTCGCGTTCTTCTGGGGTTTGATGTGGTCGGGCGTAGTCGTCTTCCAGACGCCAGGTGGTGCCGGCCTCCGGAGTTGAAACCTCTATAATATCGCAGTCGGTTATGCCCTTTAGCCGGTGTTTTTGGCCAATTTGAGTGGTATAGCCGACGCCGGGCTGTAGTTCAGTTTCGATCAAATTACCGTCGGCGTCTTCCCAAACAACCGACCCGCGGCCTTTTACAACAAACCAACTCTCCTGCTTTTGGTCATGCACCTGCAAACTCAACCGCTCACCAGCATTAATATGTATCAATTTTCCCATATACGGTGCGCTGTCGGGAACCCAATGCAATTCATAGCCCCACGGCTTTTCAATGCGGCGCACATACGCCGCAGTACTAAAATCGGTCCTATCAAACGAGGGTGATTGTTGGTCCACTTAATTTAATTCCTTTTTAAACTTTTCCACCAAATCGACTGGCGCTGGATTCACACCATTTAAAATGGCGGTATAGATGGTTACAAAATCGCCATATACAATGGTCCATAGCAATTGCTCCAGAAGCGTGTCGCCCTGGGCCTCTACAACATATGGATCGGGTCGCATGCCGGAAAGTAGTCGGGCAGAAACCTCAAAACGTCGTCTTACGCGCGCGTGTTCAAAGCTGCTACGCAGGTCAACTACCGCATAGGGCTTATCCACAGGCTGCTTGCTCCAGCCAATAAATTCATTATGATTGAACTCTGGATATTGGCCCGCCCATGCAACCTGTTTGGCATTTTCATTAAAGCCAATCTTCCATTTACGGGCAGCTGGATACATTTTTGGACCGCCATACACCACCACAGATTTGCCAATCATTTCCAGTGCCAATTGCTTGGCCGGATTCTGGGCGATGGGTACATCAGGACGCCACGCTTTTGCCGCTGCCGATATAAACGCAGCAGCACCTTCCAATTCCGGAATGACCGCTCCTTTGTCCAACAATGAGGTTAGCACCAAAATATCCAGAAGCGCTCGAAAATTATATAAAACCGCATAGCGCGGCTGTGCGGCCTTGGGTAAAACGATCTGTGGATAACCTTTTTCTTCAGCAGCCTCTTGTAGTTTCCCGCCACCTGCAATAATGGCAATCTGCGCCCCTCGCGTTTCCGCATCCTTTAGCGCGCTTAACGTTTCTTCGGTATTGCCGGAATAGCTGGCAACGATCACCAGAGTATTTGGCCCTACGTAAGCCGGCAGTTCATAATTTCGCACAATCTCGAACGGCGCGGCGATGCCCGGCCAGGTTGGTAACAGTGATGCTGCCAGCGCCGACCCACCCATGCCAGCGTATACTACATTGTCGACATTTTCGAACGTCGTATTTCCGGTAATTTCAAAGGCCTTGAGCAGCTGCTCCCCCTGTTTTTCAGCAATACCCAGCGCATCTTCGGCGTCTCGCTGATGAATCAATTTTAGATCGTCAAGCATGGGTTCAAACTCCTTTTCGCTAGTTGCTTAATGTAGTATTATAAACGTAAACACTTTAAGGGGGAATGTAATGTTTGGGCACAACAATGACCAACAACACCATGACAACACGCTGCCGGCACCCAATCCTGACGGCGCTCTAACTCAAGATGACGGCGCCGTAACGGCGCCACAAACAGCCGACGACACTGCCGGTGAATATATCGAAGACTCGCCAGTCACCCAACCAACCGTCACGCATCCTGATCCTGTAGCTCCGGCCGCAGCACAAGATGAAACTCCGGCTGCGAGTGATAGCGAATCAGCCGCCGCTCCCGAACCAGCTACAGCACCTTCGACGGCCCCGGCTGCCGACACGCCAACCACCACCGAAGAACCAGATACCGATGCCCTGTTGGACATCAAGCAGCAGGCATTACAGCAGCTTACGCCGCTCGTAGATCACCTGGAGCAAACCCCGGAAGACGAATTTCGCACTACCATGATGATGATTCAGGCCTCAGACAATCACGCCCTCATCCAAAAAGCCTACGCCGCCGCTCAAAAAATCAGCGATGAAAAAGCCCGTGCCCAGGCGTTATTGGACATTGTTAACGAGATCAACTACTTTACCCACAACGGCGGTAACGCTGCGGCCTAATAGCAGCCTTAAATACCGGCGTGAAACTCTCGCGAGTTAATACGTTACTCCTTGTCGCCATTATCGCAGTCAATGGTTATATTGTGGCAGCCCCCTTACTGCCACAATTAATTTTTGCCAAACAAAAACACGACAACCCACCCCATAGGCTACTGCAAAATATTCACAGTCCATCTGCAGCTGTTTTGGCTGGCTCAAACCGTCTGATCATTCCTGCAATTAGCTTCGACTACGAAGTATTGATGGTGAATCTCCTCGCATCCTACAAAAAGGTATCTGGCACAGGCCAGCATCCGCCGCTCCAAACAAGCCGGGCAATGTTGTTTTGGCCGGCCACCGCTTTACCTATCAAAATCCCCAAGGCGTCTTTTATCATCTGGACAAACTCAAAACCAGTGATCAGATTGGTCTTGTCTGGCAAGGCAAGGTCTACCGGTATAAGGTGCGGGAAATCAAGGTAGTTGGCGCTAACGAAACACCTATCGAAGCTCCAACCAATAATGCCCGACTTACCCTATACACCTGCACGCCGTTATGGCTACCTAAAGACCGCCTGGTCATTATTGCCGAACCGGAGGTGTCGTTATGAGCGAAAAGACGCGCTTTTATTTATTACTAGGCATATTGCTGGCCAGCATGGCCTTGCTTTTATTTATAAACACGCTGGCGGCTACCGTTTTGGTGTAGGGGCGTCCCTTTTGTTGTTACTTCCAGGACCGGTCTTGCCACTCTTCTTTTCTCCCAATGATTTACGGCGCCAAATACGGACCACTAAGGCGGTAAAAATCAACAAACACGCAACGGTTGCCACCGCCCACAGCTCTATGCCAGTATTGGCCAGTTCAGATTTAGGTCCGATGCTGTGCTTTTCCACTGCGGGGCAAGTAGTCCCGGTTTGTGCCGAACCATACCCACAAGCACCGTAGACGCCATCGCCATACCCTTGTGCAAAAAACATATACTTCATACTTATGTAACTTTAAAAATCCTTATGTTTATGGTAGTATACCAGCAAGTGACCGAATGCGTAATCTAATAGTGAGGGTTTTTAATGACCAATCAATTTGCATTCCTAAATCTAGGCACAGGAGAGCTTTTACTCGTCCTGCTGATCGCGCTCCTACTCTTTGGTGGGCGCAAATTGCCAGAACTAGCCAAAAGTCTTGGCTCGTCGGCACGCGAAATCCGAAAAGGTTTGAATGGTGATGAAGCAAACCAAAAACACGCCGACAAAAAGACGGAATCAAATACCGCATCCTAAACAAGCAGAAAAACTGACTCTGTTTGCGCATGTCCAGGAACTGAGGCGACGGCTATTTTTTATAGGAATCGCCGTCGCTGTTTGCAGTGCCCTGGCTTTCGCGGCACAAGAAACGCTGACGCGTTGGCTACTGGCACCTGCGCATGGACAGCAATTCATCTTCACCACCCCCGGTGGCGGCTTTGATTTTCAGTTAAAACTCTGCCTGTTTGCTGGAATAACGACCAGTATTCCAGTTATTATTCATCAGGTCTTCAAATATATTCAACCACTGTTCGCACACCCAACGAGACACTTTCTGCGCCGTGCCGCATTACTGTCTACGCTTTTGGCGGTCAGCGGTGCAGCGTTTGGCTATTTTATCGGATTGCCGGCGGCTATGCATTTTTTGCTCACCAGCTTTTCCTCCGAACAAATCAAGGCACTCATAACCATTCAATCATATATGAATTTTGTGCTGCTTTATCTTTTAGGAGCTGCGCTACTCTTTCAGCTACCGCTCGTTCTACTAATGCTCAATCGCATAAGGCCGCTCAGTCCACATTCACTCTTTCGCCAGCAGCGATGGATCATTTTAGGGGCTTTTGTAGCCGGTGCCATTATCAGTCCCACACCAGATATTCAAAACCAACTCTTATTAACCGGTCCCGTCATTCTCATGTACGAAACGAGCGTCGCCATAATCTGGCTTCGTAATCGTGGCAATAAACGCTCGCGCAGAGTCCGAGCGCTTCTTGCAGCAGACGATAAAAATCGCTCGGAGCGGCAGGCAAAATTTACTCAAGCCCGCCTGTCCCGCCAGGCACTACCATCCGCATCAAAATCTCTCCCACAAACATGCGCAGACGCATCGACTACCAGCCACTCACCCCTACTACAGCCAAAAACAACTTTTAACACCTCTACCCCACTCCCGCCAAAGTCGGTTAATCCTGTAGTCAAAGACCAGCTTGCATCGCACCGACCATCGCAGTCTCGTCCCATAAAAAGCAGCGCCCGACGCCGCTATTTAAACGATTTTAATCGACCTTCCTATAACCTGTCATCCTTTTCGGGGTATAGATCACGCGTATAGCCTTTCTAGGCACAGTCTGGGACCGATATGGAAAGTTGGTCATTATTTAAGATAGCAGCTGCTGCCTCATCCAATAGCACCTCACCTTGCAAGCCTTTATCGCCAAAACCCATCTCTATTCTAAATCCTGTAGGCTTGGGGCCGGTCTTGCAAAGGATATCAAACTGACCGCCCGCTGCAATACTACCCAGGGTCTGCAATGTGTTTTCATCATGAACCTCTGCACACTCGCCTTGATTTCTAGCTAATACACCTTCTCCTGAAAGCGGAGGCTTGCCAAGGATAAATTCGGGCAATGAGAGTCTGCCGCAAGCTTTCGCAGCAGCGGAACTGGGAACTGCCCTGGATGGTGCTTCTGTATTGGTGGAAAACGCTACAGTCGGATAAGTCTCCGGCGCAGAATTACCCCCACAGGCCGTCAAGACTGCCGCGCTCCATCCTAGTATCAAACCTCTCTTTTTCATAAAAGCCTCCCTAAAAAACAATCAAGTTAGCATCATAGTACATGCCATAACCCTAAGGCAAGCAGCATCAATTATGAACATTGACTATGCGGGCAACCTAGCCTAGAATACGCTTACGTTTTTTTAAAATAGCGCATAAAAAGAGTCTGCAATGCCAAGAATCAATCAATTAATGCAAAAACAAATGACCAGAAAAGAATTTCTGGCGACAATAGGCTTTGGCGTAGCTTCGCTTTTTGGCCTAGGTGCCATTCTGAAAATTCTAACCAACAAAGACGCCGCCTTAGGAAAACAAAATATGGGTTACGGCAGCGGGCCATATGGCGGCCGAAAAGACTAGACCATTCTACCTCCGTCCATGCCGTCGCTTACGCCGACAAAATCATCTTTCAGCGCCATTAAAACTATTTCAAACAATAATCACCCCAGGTTCGCTGGGGTGATTATACTATCGCACTCTAGGGAAAATTGCGTATAGCCTGTTGCACGTAACTACATCATCCCCATACCGCTCATATCAGGAGCGGTAGCCTTTTCTTTTTCTGGAATATCAACAACCAGAGCACCCATGGTCATACTGGTTCCGGCAATCGATACGGCATTTTGGATAGCCTCGCGAGTTACGCGGGCCGGGTCCACAATCCCATCCGCTTTCAGATTGACCAAGGTAATCGGATTATTAACATTAATACCAAAACCAGGCTTAGCGCTACGCACCGCTGGCAGCCATTCGTCGGCATTAATACCAGAATTGGTTAGAAGTGTTCGGAACGGTTGTTCTAACGCGCGCTTGAGTAAAAACATGCCATGTGCAAAGGCTACATCCGCCTCGCCTACGGCAGTTTCTGGGTGTTTAATGGTGTCGGCCAAGTTGACCAACGTCACACCACCACCAGGCACAATACCTTCAGCCAAAGCTGCTTTCACGGCAGCCACGGCATCGTCCACGCGGTATTTCTTTTCCTTGCGCTCGGTTTCAGTAGCGCCACCAACCTTGATAACAGCAACCTTACCGGTCAGCGCCGCACGGCGATTTTCTAACTGCTCGCGGTCGTATTCGCTGCTAGCAGCATCTATTTGAGCGGTGATCTGCTTGATGCGTGCCTGTAAATCGGCAGCAGAACCAGCGCCTTCAATAATAGTAGTAGCGTCCTTACCAACGATTACCTTGCGAGCCGAACCAACAACATCCAATTCGACATTTTCGAAGGTCAGGCCACGGTCCTCGGTAATAACCGTCGCACCGGTCAATATGGCGATGTCCTCCAAGATCTCTTTGCGGCGATCACCAAAAGCCGGCGCTTTGACAGCAACGGTATTAAAGACCCCCTTCAGTCGATTCAGCACCAAGGTAGTCAGCGCTTCGCCGTCCAAATCCTCGGCAATAATAACCAGGTCCTTTTTGCCAGCAGCAGCCAGTTTTTCCAGCAGTGGCAAAAATTCCTGAATCGAGCTTAGTTTTTTGTCGGTAATTACAACGGCGGGTTTATCGTATACGGCCTCCATGCGCGCAGTATCCGTCACCATATAGGCACTCACAAAACCACGATCAAAGGTAAAGCCCTCAACAACCTCGCTTTCCAGTCCCAGTCCCTGACCTTCTTCGACAGTAACAACACCATCACGGCCGACTTTATCCATTACATCGGCGATCAACCGGCCAATTTCGGCGTCACCCGCAGATATGGTAGCTACCTCGGCAATGCGTTTTTTGTTGGCAGCAATGTCTTCGCGCATAGTGTCCAGGTTTTCCAAAACAGTGTGAGCGGCAGCCTCCAGTCCCTTACGCAGTAGCATTGGGTTGTGGCCAGCGGCAATTAGCTTGTTGGCTTCATTTAGGATGTTATAGGTCAACACGGTTACTGTAGTTGTACCATCGCCGGCCACATCATTCATTTTAGAAGCAGCTTGTTTGATTAGCTCGGCACCAACTTTGTAGCCCAAGGTTTCATCGTCCACATCAGCGATATCTACACTTTTGGCGACAGTCACACCATCGTGAGTCACCGTAGGCGCGCCAAAACTCTCGCCAATAACCACATTACGGCCCTTAGGACCCATAGTCGTTTTAACCGCATCATACAGAATCTTGGCACCAGCCATTACGCGGCGGCGCGCGTCATCATCATAAAAAACTCGTTTTGCCATCCTACTCTCCTATATTCCTACTTAACAGTCGCGATAATATTACGAGCGTACACAATAATATAGGCGTCGCCATCTACCTTAACATTGGTAGCTTCGTACTCGTTTTTATAAAGAATTCGGTCACCTACCTTGACCTCGCCCACGGCCTTGCCCACCGCTACTACCTGCGCGACCTTCGGTTTTTCAGTCGCACCGCCGGGCAAATACAGACCGCTCGCGGTTTTGGTTTGTGCTTCTTCGGCAACAGCAACAACATATTCATCCATGGGTTGCACTTTGATGCTCATAATAATCCTCCGTTAGTGGCGTTATAAACCAGGGGGAGTTAGCACTTGCACCCTGCGAGTGCTAACTCATCGTCCCTCACTATAATAGAGGTTGGAATCGGTTGTCAAGCAACATTAGGCTGATTCTTGATCGGGCCTAACGTAGTCTGCTGTTGCCTGCAATAGATGACCCACCACCGCCCGGGAAAGACTATAGCTCTCGTCACCATACTCAAACTCAACCCTCTCCCCGGTCGCTATCACAATTATTCCCACGAAATCACCCTCCGAATCATCGCCCCCATCAAAGATTACGCCTTCATTGCCTCGTGCATAAGCTTGGTCTGCTTGTTCGATAAGCTGCGACATGGCAGCATAGCCCATAACCTGCGTGACGCCCAAAAAGGCTATCTGGCCTTCAATGTGCTCACTAAATCCATCCCTATACTCACCAGAAACGCCAGCGTTGCATTTCATATTACGACCCCCACCCATATGTCAAATGTTTCCAAAGTTGCGCTTCATCTAGATCCATGACATCAGATTCCTCAGGTAACGGCATTGCCGTAACCACCCTTTCGGTTTCAAAATCAAGGATCATTTTGATCGCCATCTGTGACATACCGTCAATCATAGGTGCCTTACCTTTTGTCCAAATAGCCGGGGGTATCTTACCGCTAATCTGAAGGACTTCGTTCTCTGTATCACGATTCTCGCGAGCTATCCGTATTGCTTGCAGCACACTAAGTGGATCATACTCCTTCGGAAACATGGTGTTTACCGCCCGCATCAACTCAGGCTGCTTGGTGTTCGGATTGCGCCGCAGAGTAAACTTTTCGAGACCGTTAATCACGACTTCTCCGGCATAAGGCTCCATTAGCTTTCTTGCGCTAACCTGACCACCACTTGTGACCCTTTCTACGCGGGTCGAACTCACCACGCTTCCATCACCACGGATAATACCCGGCCACATCAATTCTCCAGAGGGTTCATGGTGAAACCCCGCAGAAATCTGCATGCCTTTCTTGCTCATCCTCAACTCACCACCCAAGATATGCATCAACCCGTCCTGCCCGGTATCGGGATCATAGTGAAAAACATCCAGCAAGCCAGAGGAACTTGCATACTCATAGTCGAGATCACCAAGCAGGAACCTAACCACCTTTTCGCGTCCTTCAAAGGCGCAGGCAGTAAACCGGTCCAAATCCTTCAGTTCTGGAACTAGCTCTAGTCTTTCGTGAATTTTAAGCAAACCCAACCTCTATTTAATAGAATATTATAGCATTTTAACATTTGCTAGTCAATACTTCTTATGCTTGCGTTTACTGTGCCCGAAAGATAGCATTAAATTATGATTAAAAACAATACCGTTACAGCGATACTCCTAGGAGTGCCGCTTGATTTGGGCGCCGAAAATTTGGGCGTGTCGATGGGCGCCGACACCTTCCGTCATCAGGGAATCATAAAAAATCTAAAAAGCGCCGGGCTGAACATTACCGACAAGGGCAACATTTCCGTCAAGAGCCGTGCCGACGTTGTGATAGATAACCCCAAGCTTCGCCGTGTCGCTGAAATTGTCCGGGTTAGCGAAGAAACGGCCAAAATTACCGAAGCCGCCGCAAAAGACGGCCAGAAATCTATTGTATTAGGTGGTGATCATTCTATTTGCTTGGGTGCCGTATCTGGTGCATCGGTGGGGCTAAAGGGCAACTTGGGCATTATCTATTTTGATGCTCACGGCGATATGAACACCGACCAAACCACGCCCAGCGGCAATATTCACGGCATGCAATTGGCCTCACTGATGGGTTTTGGCGCACCAGAACTGGCTCATGTCTACGGTGACCAGGTCAAGATCCACAAAGAAAACCTGGTCCATATTGGCGGCTGCGATTTTGACCAAGCCGAAAAAGAACTGGTAGCCCGTGAAAACCTGCAGGCCTTTAGCATCCTAGACCTGATGACTCAAGGCCTGGCACCAGCCCTAACCATGATCGACATGCTCGCAGCCCGGGTAGACAACATCTGGGTCAGCCTGGATCTGGATGCCATCGACGCCGTTTATGCACCAGGCGCCGGTATGCCCAACAAAAAAGGCCTGACCTACCGTGAAATCGCCGCCCTTGCCGACCATATTGGCAAAAAATGCAACGTCGTAGGCGTCGACGTCGTAGAATACAACCCCATGCAAGACGAAAACGGCAAAACAGCCGAACTAGCCACCGAACTCATCGCCACCTTCTTTGGCAAAGAATACAGCTGGTATACCCGCTACCTCGAGCGCAACAAGAAATAATTTAGTAAAACCCCTGATGAGGGGGTTTTACTTCCGTTTCTTCAAAGCCTTCAATGCCTTGCGGGCGACGGCTACTTCGTCCCAGGAAATCGTTTCGTTGGCCCGTTCAATGGTTTTTTCATGACCTTTACCCAGCAGCATTACCGTGTCGCCCCTACGCGCACGGCCAAAAGCAAATGTAATGGCCTCAGCACGGTCAGCAATCATAAATAAGTCTTTATCCAACACTTTTCCGGCACCAGCAGCCCCATCCGCAATCATGCGGCGGATGCGCTCCGGATCCTCATTGCGGTTGTCTTCTTCAGTCACGATTACTTCATCGGCATAACTTCCGGCCAGTCGGCCTTGTTCGCCTCGCTTAGTCTCGTCGCCGCCGCCAAGGGAGCCAAACAAAACGATCAATTTACCCTTGATTACAGGTTTCATGTCCCGAAAAAGTTTTTCAAAACTATCTGGCGTGTGTGCGTAGTCCACCAGCACAGTAAAGTCCTGGCCTTCCTCTACGGGAGTCATGCGACCCTCCACGCTGGTCAGTGCAGCAATCCCCTGCTCTATCTCCCTCGCAGACAAGCCGATTGCCTGACCCACGCCCACTGCCGCCAGCGAATTATAAACATTAAAGCTACCGGGCAATTGACAGGTGATGTTATAAATTTGCTCTGCGTATTGCGCCACGTACGTCACTTTATTTGGCAATAATTTTATATGAGTGGCGCGCAAATCGCCGGCGTCCGTGCCATACAGTAAAGGATTATCCACCGCCGAAGCGAACACTTCAGCATTGGGGTCGTCGGCATTAACTACACCCACACGGAGACCTCGGCGATTACGGTTAGCCTGCGTAAACAGCATGCGCTTGGCCGCCACATATCGCTCAAAAGTCCCGTGATAATTCAAATGTTCGTGCGTAATGTTGGTCAGTACTGCCACGGTATACGGAATTCCCCACACCCGGTGCTGTGCCAGTGCATGACTAGTCGTTTCCAGCACCAGCCATTCTACGCCAGCGGCACGCATCTCTTTTATCCGGCGCAGCAAAACCGGGACCGAAGACGTGGTCATGTGCGTCATCTGTGGGCGAATATCGGCGCCTATACCGTAAGCCACAGTACTCATGAGCCCCGCCTTTTTACCGGATTCATGTAGCATACGATGAATCAAAAATGACGTCGTAGTCTTGCCATTGGTCCCTGTAACTCCTATAACCTTCATACCGCGCGCCGGAAAACCATACAAAACATTTAATAAAATAGCCTCACACAAATGACCGAACGGTTCCACGTGCCGAAATAGGGTCCGTGGAATAAACATCTTCACAATTTTTCGAATATTCATACCAAAAAGTATACGGCCTCCGATGCCGAAGAGCTAGAGGCCGTATTTTCAGCTACTATTTTAGTTAGGTTACTTTGCCCAGAGAGCCTTTTGCGGTTTACCCTGTCGCCCGTAATGAATCTGATAGAGCTGATTAAATACGTCACGAGCATGCTTTGTACTTAGGCGGGCGTAGATCTTCTGCGCGCGTTCCCTTGTCTCAAATGCCGTGGCCGGATCCAGCGTATTTAAAACCTGCTCATTGTAAGCGGCGCGTTCCAGCCGGTCCATGCCTTTCAGGCTCAGGTTGGCCTTGGGTGTACGGCGAAGCCTTTTTATGAGTCCGCGTTTTTCTTCGGCCACTCCTAGAAACTTCAGGTATTCCTGCCGGGCAACCGCTGCTGTTTGCCTTGTTTCATGGTTCTCGATACCATTATGTGCCTGTAGGTTTTTGATGTGTTGGTCACGGGCGTGGGCGGTAGGCTGGAATTTCTGCTCAATACTGCGGCGGGCGTTAGCGCGGCGCGCGCGCTCATCCAGCAATGCACTCATCTCTTTGCTGCCAATCTTCAGGCCGGGATGATAAGGAATAGTATCAGCTATTTCTCGTGCCTTATCTGCAGCCTTTGCCATGGGCTCAAAAGCATAAGCCTGTCGTCTCACCATCTCCTGGTAGATTTGTTCCCTATCGTCGTCCCTGCCTTCGGCATTTGCCTTATCATAGGCTGCCTGCATTTTTTCAAGGTCATACTTTAGGATCGATTCTGCAAGTTTGGTATCCTGGGACTGTTCCGTGTAAATTTTGTGCTTTCTGCTAGCATCAGCCATAGCGATAACCTGCTCCAACTGAGTGTCAGAAAGTCTTTGCGCGGCTGCTCGTGCACCTTTCTTGGTCTTGCCTGCCTGCCGCTTAAATTCGTCCGGTGTCATAAACGGTGCCGGGTTCTGATTAGGCGTCAGAGTACCTTGAATCCTGTTAGGATTGATCGGCGATGGCGTGTTTATATTTCCAGTGTTGCCGGGGTGTTGACGATGTACGTTGGGATTTTGTGATTGAGATTGCTGAGTGTTTGGACGCAAGCGCTGAGTGTTGTGCCCTTGTCCCGGCCGTGGAGTAGGAAGGTTGGGGCGTTGTTGGCCATGAGGCAACACATTCGGGTTCTGCTGCGGTTGAGGGGCAATATTAGGCTTTGGGATAGGTTGAGTTATATTTGGATTCAGGATAGTTGGAGGCACTAGGCTACCAATCCGGTGCTGACCTGGATGTGGAATAACCTTACCCTTTAGAGGCGGAGAGGTTTGCCGATGGGGTTGGGTAGGCTGACCGGGGTGAGTGGCAGGATGAACGACGTTTCGTGCATTAGGCACATTAACGTTGGTTATGCGAGGCTGACGGGTTGCGGCCATGGTTGCTTGCTGGCGTGCTTGGGCGTACGCAAGCTCGCTAACACGCTCTTTAACCATTACCGCGTAGCCAGGGGCCAGATTAGGGCGTTGGCTCTCAGCCAGAACCTGATCCGGAGTCATAGTGGTCAACTTTTCTCGAACTTCTTTATAAACAGCATCATAGAGAGGGCTGAACCGGCTCATCTCTTCTTTGCTCTTAAATTCGGTTTTGGGACCAAACTGTGTGTTCTGGTCTTCGCCACGGGCGCGAAGAGCTTTGTTTAGGACCGCGTCGCGGGCCTGCGCTCTAACTTCGGCTAAATAAGATTCTGCACCTTGAGTGCCGCCTTGATCCAACACATTCCTTACTTCATCTTCGCCCACAATATCTTGAATTTGATTCAAAAACTGAGCTTCTGAAAGTCTTGCAAGGTGATTAACCGGTGCCTGATCGAACCGATTATGGGTAAATGGCGTACGGTTAGCATTGTGCGGATCAAGCTGGCCTGCATACTGCTCAGGCAAGGGAACAAACTGCGTCTGCTCCACAGGTGCTGTTCCTGGAATGGTATCGTGTTGGTGTATCATGGCTGTATTCTTTCTTGCTCGTTATTTGGATGATTTTTATTTTGTGTTTTACTAATATCATTCAAGCATAAACGTGACGTAATGTCAATAACCATGTTTCTTAGCCATCTCTACCCCTACATTGTGGTATGCTGGATACGTGATTGTACTGGGAATCGAGTCGAGTTGTGATGAAACCGCTGTCTCTGTTGTAAAGGACGGACGTGTTTTACTGAGCAATCGAATTGCGAGCAGCATGGATTTACACGCCCAATACGGCGGCGTTATCCCCGAAATCGCTGCACGCAGCCATATAGAAGCAATAATTCCAGTTACACAACAAGCGCTGGATGACGCGGGCTGCACATGGGATGATATCGACGCCATAGCCGTAACCTACGGAGCTGGACTTCTCGGCAGTCTGTTGATCGGCGTATTGACAGCCCGTACACTGGCACTGGTCAAAAATAAGCCCTTGTACGCAGTAAACCATGTAGAAGGTCATATTTATGCCAACTTTTTGACCGAAACCCCCCTTCCCGGGTATACCCTGCCTGCTGCCCAGCCTGAATTTCCCATGCTAGGAGTTATTGTAAGCGGCGGCCACAGTCAGCTGGTGCTGTGGAGGGATCATTTTGATTACACGTTACTGGGGCAAACTCAGGACGATGCCATAGGTGAAGCCTTTGATAAGGTGGCCAAAATTATCGGACTGCCCTACCCTGGCGGAATTAATGTTTCTAAAAAGGCAATTGAAGGTAATGCCCAGGCTTTTCTGCTGCCAAAAGCCCGCATGCAAAAGTATGATTTTAGCTTTTCAGGGCTCAAAACAGCCGTTTTAAGGCTGGCCCAGGAACAAACCGGTCATGATTACTCATTGCCGTCTACAAAGCTCCCTGGGCTATTGAACGAAGCGCAGAAGGCCGATATTGCTGCCAGTTTTCAGCGTATTGCCTGCGAAACTATTGTGGACAAGGTTTTGTTGGCCGTGGAAGAATTTAGTCCTAACAGCGTAGTGATCGGCGGTGGCGTGGCGGCTAATAGCGAATTGCGCCGACAACTGGCCGAACGCCTACCCTTCCCTATTTCGTATACCGATCTTAAACTGTGCGGTGACAATGGCGCCATGATTGCGACGCTGGGCTGCTATAAAGCCATGTTAGGTCAGCCGACAGTGGATGCATTGACGTTGGAAGTAGCACCTAATCTTTCGATGTGACTCTATTTATTCCGCAGTACAGTCGGGGCTTACGCTTCTTTTATTTTTGTGCTTGCAATTTAGGGTGAACCAAGCGTAGGATGTGCGAGCAAAAACAAAAACCGTGAGAAAAATAACGTCTGCGCATACAGACCGTACCTTTTTGCAAGGCATGACTAGACAAAATACACAAAATTTCAAATGTGAGTTTGTGATGGGTTTTCACGGGAAAGCTCTATTTGTGGTGCTAAAAGATTTCACGTGAAAAGATCCGGCAGATGGTAAAACTTACGACATAATGATATGCTGTAATCTGTTAATCAATAATAACTAGGGACACAATGATGAATCTGCCAAAAGTGTACGAGCCTTCCAAATATGAGGCCGACATCTACGCGCTATGGGAAAAATCCCAAGCCTTCCAGCCACGTAAAGCAGGGAAGAGTTATTCGGTGGTTGTCCCTCCTCCGAACGCCAACGCCAACTTGCATATTGGCTTTGCCCTTACTATGACACTCCAGGATATCGCCATACGCTACCACCGATTAAAAGGTGAGAGTGTTTTATTTGTGCCTGGCGCCGACCATGCCGGCTTTGAAACACAAGCAGTCTACGAAAAACATTTGGCCAAAGAAGGCAAGAGTCGATTCGATTTTACCAGAGAAGAACTATACAAAAATATCTGGGACTTTGTAGCCCTTAACCGCAAAGGATTTGAGGCACAATTTCGAAGCTTAGGCGGCAGTGTCGACTGGTCGCGCTTTACTTTTACGTTGGATGAAAAAATCGTCAAACGAGCCTACCAGACCTTTAAAAAAATGTGGGACGAGGGTCTCATTTACAGAGGCGAACGCCTCGTAAATTACTGCACCTTTCATGGAACAGCCTTTGCAGATATCGAGGTAGAGTACAAAGAAGAGCAGGGCAAGCTGTGGCAGCTCCGCTACCCACTTACCGATGGCAGCGGTGAAATTGTTGTCGCTACGACCCGGCCAGAGACCATGCTGGGCGACACAGCAGTCGCAGTACATGCTGACGACCCTCGTTATCGTGATTTTCACGGTAAAACCGTGACCTTACCATTGGTCGGACGGGAGATTCCTATAGTCACCGATACCGAATTTGTCGATCCGGCGTTTGGCACCGGCGCCGTCAAGATCACGCCAGCGCACGACCCCAATGATTTCGCATTGGGTGAACGGCACTCGCTACCCATGATCACGATCATAGACAACGAAGGCAAAATGAACGCCGAAGCTCCAGCTGCATATCGCGGCCTTTCAGTCACCGAAGCCCGAAAAAAAATCATCAGCGACCTAGAAGAGCAGGGGTATTTGATAAAAATCGAAGATTATTCGCATAGTGTCGGCCACTGCTATAAGTGTGGCACCGTGATTCAACCCCTGTTACGCGATCAGTGGTTCGTTGATATGCAACCCTTAGCAAAACCAGCACTCAGAGCCCTGGAAGAAAACAAGATTACTTTTTATCCCGAAACCAAAAAAGATCAACTTATAAACTATTTAAAAAACCTGCGCGACTGGAATATTTCGCGCCAGATAGCATGGGGAATTCCTATTCCGGCATTTCAAAATGTCGACAACTCTGACGACTGGATTTATGACGAGCGAGTAGGGCAGGAGATCATCGAAGTTGACGGCAAGACTTATCGTCGCGATTCTGACGTGTTTGACACCTGGTTCTCAAGCAGTTCTTGGCCCTATGCAACATTGGACTATCCCGACAGTGAAGATTTTAAGCAGCACTACCCCTTGAGTCTCATGGAAACTGGCGGAGAAATTCTATACCCCTGGGTTAGCCGCATGATTATGCTAGGCCTCTACGTGACGGGAGAAATACCATTTAGTTCCGTATACATTCACGGGTACGTCATGGCCGAAGATGGCAGCAAAATGAGCAAAAGCCTAGGTAATGTCATTAATGCGCCAGAGGTAATCGAAAAATACGGCGCCGATGCACTGCGTATGGGCATAGTCGCCGGGCGTGCAGCGGCCGTCAACCGCGGCTACGACCCTCGCAAGGTGGAAGATGCGCGTAATTTTGCCAATAAGCTTTGGAATATCGCCCGCTATGTCGAAGCCAAGGCAGCCGACAACGGCGACAAAGTAACACCAGTAACCGATGCCGATCATTGGATACTCACCAAATTAAATGAGGCGGCCGCCGGCATTGCCGACGACCTAGAAAACTACCGATTTGCAGAAGCCTATGACCGCCTATACCATTTTGTTTGGGACGATTTTGCCGACTGGTATATCGAAGCGTCTAAGGCTCAAGAGAATTTGCCGCTGCTTGTTTACGCACTAAAAAGTGTTCTAGTGCTTGCTCATCCTTTTGCGCCATTTGTAACTGAAACTATCTGGCAGACCATCAACACAGATGACAGCTTACTCATTACGAGCGCGTGGCCAAAGATCAAGGCAGGCAATAAGGCTAAAAGTCAGGACTTTGAAGCAGTCAAGACACTCATTACAGAGGTTCGCGCCACGCTCAAGAATATGGGTCTTAACACTGGTCGGCTAGAATATGCTTCGACTGCGGCCATCCGGAATAATGCCGAGGTAATTAAGCGCATGGCGCGCTTGAGCGCTCTACATGAAGTCGAATCGTCGGAAGGCTTTAGACTGACCGGCATCGGCTTTGACGCCTGGCTGGCTCTCGATAGCGATGTCGCCCGCGGCCATTTGAACACCTTGCACGGCAAGCGCGCCGCAGAGAATCAAGTCGTCGAGCGTCTGCAAGCTCGCCTGACCAATGCAAACTATGTAGACAACGCCCCACAGGCCGTAGTGGACCAAACCCGTCAGCAATTGCTTGATGCAAAAAACCGTCTGGCGGCAATCGACGCTGAAATTGCCCGCTTCCAACAGTAACCATCCATAAATTGCAATTTTATCGCAATTTATGGTAGCCTATACGATATGACGTTGCAAGAAACATTTCGGGTCATCCTAAAAGAGGCCGGCTACAGCCACACAGCGGCACGTACAGCGGTTTTTGAGGCACTACTCGACCAAGAACCCCTAAGTATGGCCCAACTGGTTGAAAAGGCGGCAGGCGTGGACCGCGCCAGTGTTTATCGTGCTGTTGACCTGTTTGAGCAGCTGGGCATTGCTCAGCGACTGCACGCCGGGTGGAAATATAAAATTGAGCTAACCGATAGATTCGCCGCTCATCATCATCACCTTACGTGCCTCGACTGCGGCCGCACCACACCCATCAACGGACAGCAGCTCGAGTCATTTATCGTCTCTATCGCGCACGAAAACGGATTTACACCCACCACCCACCAGATTGAAATCCAGGGTCGCTGTGCAAACTGTATCACCATTCACGGATCACCAGAAAACTTAAGCGATACCCGGAACAGGCAAGGGCCTATTTAATCTGCTAGTTCTAGTGCACTACGGATACGGGCGATACTTTCATCTGGGCGATAATCGTCAAACCACAGCACGCGCCAACCTTGTTTTTCGGCAGCCATCAAATTAACGCGCGCATCGTCAATGAGCAGTATTTCGCCAGATGGACACTCCGCTTTTCTGGCGGCGATATCATAAATCTTGGCCTCGGGTTTAATGGCGCCTACTTTAGAGGAATCAATTATCACTTCGTACGCCACAGACGGGAGCAGTCCCCGCTGTAGCATTAGTTCGACTAGGCCAGGCATGGTATTGGTGAGTAAGCCGATTCTGTAATGCTGAGCGGCCCAGCGGATGAGTGTTTGCATTTCCTCGATAGGCTCCACGGTCTCCAGGTAATACTCGGGCCAGTTGACACTCTCCAGTCCCAGATCCTTTGCAAAGGCCTCGTTAAATTCGTCCATGGTCATTTCGCCGCGACAAACTTCATCGTTATAGTGCCAGAACGCCGTTTCAATAACATCGGTCGAGGCACCACTGACTTCGGCCAGACGCGTAAAGGCCCGGTGATAAAACCGCACCAGACAGCCATTAATATCAAAATAAACAAAGCTAATACCGCTTTTAGACCGCTGCTTCTTGGCAACAGAAAGGGAAGGGGTGCTGGTATTTTTCATGATGTGATCCAAGCCCACGCCCAAAGCAGTAGCAATGTTTTGAATCGTAAAAATAGAAGGAGCTTTAATGGCACCTCGTTCGATTTTTGTTAACGTCGAATAACTAAGCCCCGCCTGCTGACACAGCGCTTGCTGCGTCAGCCCAGCTTGTATGCGCATCGCCTGCAGTTGGCGCCCCAAACCCTTTTCGTCCATAGCCATATAGTACTAGCTGACAGACTTATTTGCAATAAACTAGCCGCAAATGGCCAGCTCTGCTCAAAAAAGGTACAATATAAATATGAATATTTTACGCCGCATCGGTTTAGGCTTGGCCACGCTTGCATTTGGTGCACTTCTTACTGCATTACCCCCGTTAATCGGCCTGTTTATGGTTTTTAATCAATCGGGGCCGCTTAAAAATGCCCTGCGTCAGAGTGGTTTATACGAGTCTGCCGCATCGGTAACCATCGATAAACAAGCCGGTCAACAGGATGCACAGCTTGCTCTAGATAACGCTGCTATACGTCAGGCCGTGGTAAATGCCTTTCCGCCGGCCTACCTCCAGACCACAGCCGAAAAAAATATAGACAGTATTTATTCCTGGGTACACGGCGACACGAAAGAGCCGCAGCTGGGTATCAATCTGGAACAACCACGCCAATTACTTTCAGAAAATATCGGTACTGCCGTTAAACAAAAGCTTGACGGCTTGCCTGTCTGTAAAGAAAGGCGATCTGCCCCCACCACACCCGCTGAACTAATGGCGCTGGACTGTAAGCCACCAAATATTCCGGACGCCGCCCTGATAGAAGCTGCTCGCAACCAAGCACTAACCAGCAGTCTTTTTGCTAAAACCACCGAACAAATGGGCACGCTCAAGGACGAAAACGGCCAGCCAGTTACTGCTAAATTTCGAGTCATACCAGAAGCTTATCGTTATATGGTATGGTCATTATTTATCGTTCCCCTCGCTTTGATCGTGATGGCCCTAGCAATCATCTGTTGGAGTCCAACCAAACAGATTGGTATAAAGCGAGTAGGCGCTGGACTGATAACAAATGGTGTATTTTCGTCGATCTTGGCCTTGGGCGCCGTGTGGGGATTAACGTACGCGACGCGGTTTATTATAGATCAGGACAGGACACTCGCCACCTTGCAAGGGAAGGTACTGGAATCGGTAAAGGATCTGGCCGTCGGCGTCCGAAACTGGTGGCTGGTTGTTAGCGTCGGTTACATAATTATAGGAATTGCACTACTAATCATGATTAGGCTTCGTCAAATCAATCAGACCGAGCACAATAAGTCCCTCAACGAATCAATGGGCTACCGCAATGACGTACCGCGGGCCGGCACTACTTTTATTACCGATGAAAAATCTACCACCTATGTAACACAAGAGCATATTGATCATTCCAGGGCCGATCATCAAACGCGAAGCGCCAAAGACTACAAATCAAAAGGCACCAACACTTAAACGTCCGTGCCTTTGATTGGCGGAGAGGGAGGGATTCGAACCCTCGATAGAGTTGCCCCTATACTGCATTTCGAGTGCAGCGCACTAGACCAACTATGCGACCTCTCCAATAGATGAACATTATATCAGAGATAGCCCGCGCAAGACATAGGAGCGGTGAAGAATTACAGGGGCATGAGGGCCTGGATTTAACCCTAGCCAGGCGTGCTTAAATGTGCTATCATTACCTCTGTTACAAAATATGCACCCGTAGCTCAGCTGGATAGAGCGTTGGCTTGCGGAGCCAAAGGTCGTAGGTTCGAATCCTGCCGGGTGTACCATAAAATGCCTACGAAAGGTCTCTAGTCGAGATCTTTTTTTAATGAAATTAGATGGCACTTATCTTGAATTCAGATCCAACACGTGGTTAATTGGGATCTTATAATTACAAAACACGCCCTTCGATTAGACCAGGTTACCGACAACAGGAACTCTCTTTATTTAGCTCCTTTTGGTGAAGCTGAATTGACCGCCGTTTCACCGCTTGATACGACGAACATATATTTTCCCGTATCATCGGTGGCGGCGTACAAACACCTGCCTCCCGGTGAACTCACTGCAAACGCAGCGAAGGCAGAGAACTCTCTGACATGGGGAATATATAATGGAAAGGTTTTGCCGAATAATTTTGCTGGTATCGTCAGCCTTACCCAAACCTTGCATGACACTTCAGGAAAACCAAAATACACCAACCTTATGCAAGAGATAGGAACGTATATAATGCGCCCCTCTGCCCGTGGTCAGGGCATTGGTACTCTGGCAAAAGCCGGACTTATTGCGCACGCATTTGAAAATTTAGGCATGAAAGCGGTTTATGCCTATACATCCGAATATAATCACGCTTCTCAGGATTCCTTGTCTAAGATTGGCTTTACATGCCTGCACGCCGATCAATATCTACACTTTGAGGGCGGGGAGAAAACCGAAACATGGTACCTGGCCAGTCCTCGCGCCCAGGAACTTATTGCCCTGCAAGACAGCGAATTCGAGGCCCTTGCAAAAGGCTGGGAGCAGTACCTTGAGCTGCAGCAGCGGATTACCATAAATCGTGCGTAGCCTACTTTATTCGGAGGCCAGAGATAATAATAGACAGGAGCTTACGGGCACGAGCAGTCTGTTTTTCAGCCCCCTCATCGGTAACAGCTTGTACGAGACGTAGTAGCTCGGAAGCAGTCAGGTCACGTCTGACGGCGCCGGCTCTCTGTGCTTGAGTGAGTAAGTGGGCACCAGCCTTAATAATTTCGGACTCTTTATCATCGAGACTTAACGAAATAAAGTCGCTAAAACCATTGTATTTCGCTGAATAGTCGACAATAGTTGTCAGCCAGTCGGTCAGAACCTTGTCGGGCGGCGCCGAGTGCGTTGGCTTCGAAGCCTCGCCTACGACCACCGCTATTGCCTGGGCATAGACCGCTTCTAGCAAAGATTTTTTGGTAGGGAAGTGGCGATACAGCGTACCAATGCCCACTCCGGCGCGCTTGGCGATACTCTCTAGTGCAGGAATGGTCGTTTGACTACGCAAAATTGTAGCTGCCGTTTGAAGCAGTTTGTCGTAGTTGCGCTGCGCATCCGCCCGTTTTTGCGCCAAAGAATTATCCATTACACCTGTAGTATATCAGATATACATGGAGCCGGCTTGACAAACGGAGTATGCCTCCGTATATTCTTTATTTACGGAGGCATACTCCGTTTACCTAAGAGCCCTCCCTTTGGAGTTCAATACTAGAAAGGAAAATTACAATGGCTAATCCAAATATACACCCGCTTGAGCTGGCGAATCAGTATATACCCAATCCGGCAGTGGAGTGGGACAGTTCCATAACTATACCCCGCAATCCAGATGCAGTCTGGCTATTACTCAGTCGAGTGGGCTTACAAGGACCGAAAGAAGCAGGCGCCGGCTGGTTTCTGCCACAACGTCTCGAACGTTTTTTGCCGGAAAAACTACATTCAGTCGGTGCATTAGCGGTACGGGAAGGTAGACTCCCTCGGCAGCGCGAGGTCGGCGATAGGCTGAAGGACTTCGGAAAAGGGGCATTTGCGGACGTAGTGGCAATTGACCATGAGGTCCGAGCACTGGCGCTGGACGGTCACTGGCCGTCAAAAAAACGGATACTAAGAACGGATAGCGAACACATGCATTACACGTGGACCTTACATGTCGAACCCATCGAAGGAACTCCAGATAACGCCCAGATTACAACACGCGTCCGTAAAGAAACCCCCTTTAAAAGGTTCGGCCGAGTGGTGCCGGCCGTGGACAAGTGGGGCCTGAAACAACTTAGGCGCGGGCTAATGGAGCATCTACCGGAATAGACTAGCCCCTAATTTGCGGGACGAGACCCGACGCCTCAACCCGGCAGCTACAAGAGCATGGGCTCCCGCACCAGCCACCACCGCACCGGCAAACAGGACACTCATATTTCCAGGACCGACATTTGCCAGCTGCGTTGGCTGAGGGGGAGTGGGGGAATTCGTATTTTTTTCTGGGTTTTTGACAGTCTTGGTCACATCGCCTGCAGCCTGTCCCGGCACGGTTTTTTCGGATTGTTTTTGCGAGTGCGCGCCCGTTGTTAGTGTCTTGCTGGAGTCATTTTGCTTGTCACCATTGTTCCGGAAAAAAATCGCCCAAGTAATGGCTGCTATAACGAGCAGGCTCACCACGAGTGGAACTATGCTGCGGAATAAACTCTGGCGCTGTTCGTTATCCATAATCCCTCCTGATTTGGTGGTCTTATTTTATACCACCCTCGGCCATACTGTCTAAAATCGGATACGTCGAGTCAAGCGATCCACAAAATCGTGCTCGCCATGCTCCATAGGTAAATACTGGCCCAGCACAGACAAAATCCGCTCTTCGTCATCTGGCTCGTAATAAACACTTATAGGCGGCATAAGCCGTTTAGCCGGGATAAACATTAAGGTCGAGAAGGGCCCGTCATCTATAACGGCAAAGGCTCTAAAATTAGCATACGCAAAAAACTTCTGCCCGATTAATAGCCCGTTGCTATTAATCCGATATTGTACGACACGCGGTTTTCTTGCCGCAACCACACCAAACAACACGGCCATAATCGTTATAATAACAACCGTAAATACATCACGCGCCCAAAAATACAAAAGCACATCAACAACAACAGTTACAATACCAAGGGCAACAAACCACTCGACGCCCTTGCTGTGCGCAATAAACTCCGATGCCGTCCATTCTACTTCTATAGACCGATTACTATAAGGGTTTGCTGTTGGGGCCTGGGCATATTCACGCACACTCGAAGGCGCTGCGACCCCACTATAATTCCAAGGGCTGTGGGGTTCCTCGGTCGGATGACGGTCGGATGCAGACTGCCGAGGCTCGTCAGGTGAAGGCGAAGCAGACGACGGGACAGACGGCTGCTCTGGCGTATCTCCATTCATAAGCGTTATTGTAGCACTGTTCGTACTAATGATTAAAGTCCGATTTTGCTCAATCTAAAAAGCCCGGACTACAAAAAGTCCGGGCTTTTTAGATGGCGGAGAGAGAGGGATTCGAACCCTCGCGGGGACTCTCGCCCCCCTAACGATTTAGCAAACCGTCCCCTTCAGCCACTTGGGTACCTCTCCAGCTGAAGTGCAATGAACCAATTCTAACAGATAGGAATTAGTCTGAAAAGGGCCACTCATTACCCTATGATCTTTTGGCGGAAGGGGTGGGATTCGAACCCACGGTACCGTTTCCGGCACGACGGTTTTCAAGACCGTTTCCTTAAACCACTCGGACACCCTTCCATGTCAGTTGCTTGCGTGTTGGTAACAGGGGTAATTATAGCAGCTAGCCGTTTTTTATTCAAATATCTATGCGTGTGCGAAAGCGGCGGTAATGATTCGGCTAGCGCCTGCCTGGGTGAGTATCCGGCCCGCTGCATGCATGCTCGATCCTGTTGTAATAACGTCATCAATAAGAAGTATTTCAGTATTTGTTAGGTTTTTGTTCGTCCAGAATACCGACGCCAGTTGTGTGGCTCTTTGGCTTCGATTTTTACCCAATTGACGCTGTCGGCCCCTCCTACACAACAGCGGTCGAAAGGGAAGGCCCAGCTGGCGGGCAACATGCCGCGCAATCAGAGCTGATTGATCGTAGCCACGTTGCCTAACTCTGTTGGTCGCCGTTGGAATATAACTTACCACCAAAGAAGCACCCGAAAGATCACCGAGCATCGGAAGCATGGCCTCACCAATGCACTCAGCCGCCTGACGAGCGCGTCCGAACTTTAGGACATGAACAAGTTCCTTGGCCACACCATAATATACAGTGGCAACTCTGAACTCTTTTATATCGAGCTGAGTGGCAGACGAATTGCAAGAACAGTCTCTTAGGGATACACCACAG
Organism: Saccharimonadales bacterium (SeqCode); assembly: GCA_036392795.1. Lineage (GTDB taxonomy): Bacteria > Patescibacteriota > Saccharimonadia > Saccharimonadales > UBA4665 > JARIHD01. Next base: position 9,838 of record DASVXH010000038.1, on the reverse strand, counting down.
TGCGGGCAGTAGATGGGGCCCACAGGTAACTGCAACAGGCAGTCTGAGCAGAGAATACGGCCTTCTTTTTGACAACCTAAACAGAGGTGAGGAGCGATAGTGCTAATTATGTATTCAATAAGCGGCATGTTGTGTTTATTGTGTTGTAAATAAAAGATTTTTGGTTGCACGCTGTTTCTATACTAAGCTATACTGCTAACAATACAAAAACGCAAGGACTATTGAAATTAACTCAGTGGAGGGTAACAATTATGGCGCGACGCAATCGCGACGATGACCTACTGATGGCAGAGGATGAGTTGACTGCCGCCTTTTTGGGCGACGACGATGCTGCTTCTGTGGATGATCCCGCAGCCACGCCTCAGCCGGCAGTAGATGATGAGTGGGATGAAAGCGATATGCCTGGGCAGCTCGCTGTTGATGTATACGAAACCAAAGAGAAACTGGTTGTTAAGGCTCGCACCGCCGGCGTTAACAAGCACGATTTGGACGTAAGCATTGCCGACAACACTCTAAGCATCCGCGGCACTCTTTCCGCCGGCAGTGAAGATGATGTTGTTAACTACTTCGTGCAGGAGTGTTACTGGGGCGAGTTCTCGCGCAGCATTGCACTGCCTGTTCCAGTCAAGGAAGAAGAGATCGAAGCCGTTCTAAAAGATGGTGTACTGACTATCAGCTTTACCAAGGTCAAGCAAGACACGGTCAAGAAGATTCAAGTTCTCTAGAACTAGACTACCAAACCGAAATACCGCCCTTATCCTAACGGAGGGCGGTATTTATTTTTATATATTCGAAAGCAGGTAGTGCCTCCAGTGACCGATTACACAAAAGATCGCACCCAAAATAGCTACCTTCAACAAAACGCCCCCGATATGGGAGCGTTTTGTTTTTATCTCTTCGTCGTCAGAGAAGCTTAGGCGGAAGTGTTCGTGACTTTGTCCAGTACGAACTGAACGATGAACTGAGCAAGAGCTACGATCACCAAACCGATGATGGCGTAGATGATTGTTGTCTTGGCGCTGCTTACGTTGCCTGAATCACCACCGGAAGTAACGTAACGGAAACCACCATAGATAATCATTACAACAGATACGATGGCCACCAAGATCGAAAAGATATTGATGATGGTAGTAATGATATTGTTGATGTTATCAGTACCACTGGTAACTTCACAGTTTTTACCGGTTGTATCGAAGTTTGACCCACAACGCAGGTTGGTACGAATATCCGGCGAGCCGCTCGCTTGGGCCGACACCAAAGCCGGCGATAATGCTAGTGCAGGGACGACTGCCAGGGCCAAGGAGGCTGCAGCCATAGCGATTGTTTTACGAATACGCTTAAACATTTTATTTCCTTTCTTAAAGAGTTCTTTACTTACTTTTATAGCACAACAGCTTGTGCTTTTTCAATATGCCACCCGCTGCTACCCCCTAAACTTTCGTAAGTACAAATTTAACAATGACCTGAGAAAAGGCAACCACCACCAGACCAACAATTGCATAAATGAGTGTTGTTTTGGCATTCGAAATTTTGCCCGAATCACCCCCTGACGTGACGTAGGTAAAACCGCTGATTATAATCATAATCACAGCGACAATACCAATGATCCAGCTTAGAATGTTAACGACGCTCCCGACAAGAGATTCAACCGTTGGATCACCCTTGGCAGTCGCACAGCCGCCCGCACCACTAACCGCACCCACACCGGAGCAGACTTCTGATTTAGCGTCGGCAAAAACCGGCTGCTGACCAAAGGCCAACATTCCAGCACTTATTCCTAGGATAAAAAATGCAATGAGTAGTATTTTTTTCATGAAACCTTCCTATATTCTATTAATAAAGAATATTACTATTGTGCGTGCGGCCACCACTATTACCAGACCAACCAGGGCATAGATTATTGTTGTCTTGGCATCACTTATCTTTGACGAGTCTCCATTGGAAAGCACATACATCAAACCACCGACGATCACCAGAATAACCGCGGAAATACCGGCGAGGTAGCTAATAATATTGGCAACTTTTAGCAGAACACCATTTGGACCACTGAAAGGGTCGGATCCATTGGTTGAACAGACTGTCGATCCTTGGGTTCCCGCTCGAGGAGGCCCGGCGCCGCCTTGGCCGGCAGCATTCTGGGTATTGCACGCATTTTTAAATATATCAATTTGCGCGAACGCCGGAGCTGCGGGCAGCATCAATCCCAAAGAAAGCAGTAGCGTTGCTAGAACCAAAGAAATACGGCGTTTCATAGCGATGACTACACCCTCCCCACTACGAAGCTAACAATGGCAACGGCCGCCATTGAGACACCAAGACCGACCAAGGCATAAATGATGGCATTCTTCGAACGAGCAATTAATTGAGGATCACCATGCGAGATAGTGTAGCGAAAACCAGCGACGGTTATAACGAGCAGTGCTATCGAACCGGTAATCGTAAATACGATCGTTAAAATACTCCTTAAACGATTGGCGCCCGTCGAAACATTAGGCAGCGCGTTAAGCTGAATAATCTGAGAGAAAATAAACATTTTAATTTCAAACATCATGATAGTGGCTTCGACAATGCATTTCCTATAAATGATACCGCTGCTGCCGAAATTAGAGCAATCACCAAACCGACCAAAGCGTTAATAATTGTCTGCTGTGCATCTTTGGTGGCGTCCGGCGCGCCATCACTCGTTATATACTGGATGCCGCCATAGATAATAAAGGCGACCGCAACAATACCCGCCACACGCAGCAAAATATCCAGCACACCCAGCAGAATAAGCACCAGGTCACCGCCATCGCGCCAGTCGAAACCATTAGTCAGCTCGCAAGTACCGGTGGCGGAGTTTTCAACAATACGCTTGGCCTGAATAAGATAATAATCCCAAGAGGGGAGCCCCAGGAAGTAGCGTGCACTGCAGTCGGCCGCAAAGGATTGAAGCAATTGTGAAAGCATAATTTTCCTTTTATATGATCCCACCCGGGATCAGCCAGTTGATGAATCCGCCCATGAATACATAAGCGATCAGGGCAATAATAACATTTATAATGCGTTTTTTGGCTGCAGCAATCTGTGACGAATCGCCGGCCGCGCTCGAATATTGAATTCCCGACACAACCAAGGCTATGACGATCACAACGCCAATTACGGCAGTCAGAGTAACAATGAGCGGGTTTACGTATTTTTGAATGAGCGGGTTGTTACCTAAGAGCTTATTGGCAGTACAGGCTTGGCCTTGAGTACAAAGCCCCGTGACTGGCTCGGTCTTTGGGACACCTTGGGCAGGTATACAAGGATTCTTTGGATCCAAGGGCTGATCGGCCTGACACGTAGGAGGGCCATTCTGTTGTTGAGCGTGAACAGATAAAGGCACCACAAGCACTGCGGCCACGATAAATAACCCTACAAACAGGCTGGCGGTCGTTTTATTGAAGTATTTTGCAATGTTTATCATATAACTTGGAGCTCTTTTTATGATTAGTATAGGCCAAAATGCTCACGGCACACAAGCCATATAATAAAGTAAAGTCAGATACTAAAATTATACACAACTAAATCTACTTATTTTTGTGTCTATTTTACCGAAATCTGCTATGCTTAAATTTGAAAAGGCGATGGTAAATTAGATCAATATCGTCAAAAATGGGCATGAAATACCTATCAAAGACACTTCTGAAGCGTTGGTCGGCACTCACTGGAGTAGTGGTTATTTTTGGCGTAAGCGTTCTATCAGTACTTGCGTCTATAATTGCAGCCCAGCCAGTGCGCGCGCAAGCCGCCTATACCTGGATCAACATGGGAGCCATTACTCATGGCGATGAAACTTTTTACGACAAAAATCCTTATGATGACATCCGTGAGTTTGGACTATATGGCATCAGGACATGTGACTATCCAGCGGGCAACCCCCCAATCAAAGATCTGCCGTATGACCGTCTTATAGTCAAAGATAGCTCTAACGCTACCCGCTACACCATTGACGAAAGCATCAAAGACAACGTCGGCAACCCAACTTGTACGGCAAAAAGTACCAATGTCACCTTGACCAACACCAACAAGGCGGCAATTACCCTATATCGAACCGCCGACACCGTTTCGAACTATAACAATACGCAAAGCTTCAATAAAGTCGCTTCATCCGCCAACCCCGAAATCTTTGTCCGTACAGGCGAAACCGGTGCCGAGTGTGCCGATATTTTAGTTCACGGTACAAGCGGCGATTACAACGGTTGGTTTATCTTTCCCATGGCCTCCAAGGACCATGTCAAAAATTCCGGCGAGCCGGGCACAGCTGTTTCTGAAAGGTATGCCGGCCTTACCGGTGTAGAATCCAGCAAAGAGCGATGTCGTGTCGCATCGATGGAGATCGAGACTGTATTCAAAATGGATGCCCGTATCTCAAGCGGCTACACCCCCTGTGATCCTTCACAGGATCCTTCATGTACTGGGGGTAGTAGCGCGCCCTGGCTCGCTTGGGAGCTAACTGGTATTGACCAAAATATCTTTGCTTACGCCAATCATATTGTTCCAGGTGGCTGGGGCGATGACGGTTACCTTATAAAAAACGGGGTAGGTGATGAAAGCTCGGCACCGCCAGCCAACGCACCGCCACCGGGCGGTGAGGACGGCGACACCGGCACCCCCACACCTAACACCTGCGATGTTGCCTTTAGTGTTGTCGACATCCTCGCCTTAAAATGGATCGTATGTCCCGTACTGGATGGTTTGTTCGGAGTAGTAGGCGTCATCGACGACCTAATAAATTCCCAGCTCAAGCTCGATATGTCTCCTTTTAATAATGGAACTCCTTATCACACGGTATGGAACACCTTCCGGGTACTCGCCTTGGGCGTACTTGTGATCTCGGTCCTAGTCATGGTCGTTGCCCAGGCAACCGGGCTGGAAATCCTTAGCGCCTACACCATTCGAACACTCGCGGGCAGTATAGTAGTAGTTACGGTATTCATAACAATGTCCTGGCCATTAACCTTGGTTATTTTTACTGCCGTAGGTGAGATTGCCGAGGGTGCAAAAATAGTAATTTTAGCACCCTTCGGACAATTCCCGGCAGAACAGCTGAGTGGAGGGAGTTCCATATCTCTCGCACTACTAGGATCCGGCGCAATATTATTTCTAGGACCCATCGGCCTATTGAGTTTAGTAGGAAGTTACGCGCTAATCGTCGGTTCGGCCTTGCTCATGATAGGCTTACTACACGCGCTTACCTATATGATGGCTATTACCGCACCTTTGTGGATAGCCCTCGCACTACTACCCGGAACTCGACCAGCCTTCAAATTCGCCTCTAGTCTCTACGGAGTGTGCGCAATGCTAGGAATCATTATTGTTGTCATTGTAAATGGCATGCGAGCTATCTCTATTGGTATTTATCACATAGGTGGCACCGTCAATCAGATAACCGGCCTGGTGATATACATTATTTCGGCTGGTATAGTTACCGTTGTTATTATTAAGTTCGCCGGAGCTGCCACGCAGATATTCACCGGTGTTCAAGGAGTATTTAGTAAAGCATCCGGCGCTCTTTCTAAGGTCCGCAAAAACCAGGTTTCCAAAAACTGGGACAAGATGGCGACCGGCGAACGCTTCAAGCGGAATTACCTGGGCTTCAACTCCGCAACCAAGGGAATTGCCGCGTTTGCAAGGTCCAATAACAAATCAGCCTTCTTTAGTCCCGACTACGAAACCCGACGGTCTGCTCGCCAATTCGCCCTGAATCAACACCGATCTATCATGTCCGCACGAAAAGGCAAGACCGAAGAAGCCCAGTACGCGCAGTACAATGACGACATTAATCAGGCCTGGGCCGCTGGTAAAACCGAGCACGAAGCCCGGCGCAATCTTCAGACTATCTACGGTTACAGTGCCGCAGAAGCAAATCGACGCGTCCTGGAGGCAAAACAGCTTGGAGATTTCAGCGATTCGCGGCAGATTGATTCATTCCACAAGCTCGTCCAATCCGGAACCGGATTTAAGAGCAATAAGCAAATGTACGATAGCGTGTACGCTATCGCCGGCAACAACACGGCGCTTGCTGATCAGATGCTTGCCAAAGCCAATCAGGACACCAAAAACGCAGGTGCCTATGGCTTCGCTGCGGGCGCTGGAGCTCACAGTAAGATGTACAAGCAGCGCGTAGCTCAAAAGGGCTCTCTCAATGCGCAGCAGGAGCGACAACTTGTCGTTAGCGCCATGCTTGAAGCAGATCCTATGGCGATTGGACGCAGTAAGGGTGCTCAGGTCGAAATGATGGCCGAGGCCGGTGGTCAGGCAATCCCTGAATTCCAAAATATTGTCCACGACACGACCGGTGCATACACCGACGCACAAAAAGAGGAAGCCCGCACCAACCTGGTCAAACTCGTTGGCTTGACCGAGACGCTGAAACAAAGCTCTCCTTATTTCTCCGCCAACAACACCGAACGCCTGGCAGCCGGAATGGGAGCTCCTACTGCCGACGCCCGCGTAGAGGTTCAGCAAAACGTACAGAGCATCTCGGAGCCGTATGTTATGAAGACTGTCTTTACGCAGCCGACCCCAGCACAGCCAACGCCTACAGTTATTACAGTCAGCCCATCGGGTCAAACTCAGCAAATGAGTGGTAGCCTAGCCGGACCTGCTCCAGGACCTGCTCCTGCTCCTGCGCCAGCACCCACTATGGCGGGCGTTGGTGGCCGCCAACCTGTAGTGGCCTACTACGACAGGTCAGGAAATCCGGTTTACGAACGCAATCCAAATCACAACAAAGACGACCCCATGATCGAAAAAGCCCAATGGCATATTCCTGGTTCTCGTATGCCGTACAACCGCGACGTTCACGACCCCAAATAATCAGATCATCGCAACTAACAATATATATTGACCATATTGCAATTATATGCTTAAATTAAAACATAAGCACATAATTTTTTATCGATGACAAATCCAGGCACCTACCCACGAACCCCAGAAGCTAGAATTAACCCCGTCAATCCTGTCGAGGTTCCCGATCTCAACCTGCCGCCGCTCCCGGAGCATGCCGTCCACACTCAACTCCGTGAACTGAGTCAGGGTCTTGGCCCCTTACAAAAAGCACGGCAACGCCTCCAAGGACTCAAGGCTAACGACGCAGAATATCTCCACCAGATGATCCATGTCGATAAGCGACATCCAGCTGACGCCCAGCAGATACTAGACAACCGTCCCGAAATGCAAGAAGCCATTACGGCCTACAAAGCCGCCGAACAAGCCGTGATGGCTTATGCACTGGGCATGATGAGCAACGGCGATCCCCGACCGGTAATCGGCTTCTTTCACGACCTGGGACAGGCCAATAAGCTGGCCGAACAAGCCAACATCAAGGATACCCGTAAGACGGGGAAGCACCTCGTCAACAAAGGCCAAGAGGCAGCAACAGCAAACCTAGCTAATGACAATGCCCAACTAGCCCACAGACTAGGTGTAGACATCGGTGAACAGACATTGAAAGATTACAGAGAGAGCGCTGTAAGTGCCACATACAAGGCCCGTCGCGCCAAGGAAAAGCACGCCGTTCAGTCCAGGCAAACCGAGCGCAGCCAGGGATGGGGAGATACCTTGACTACCGTAGGCGATCTTCTCCAGGGAAAATACGAACAACAATTACAACTTTGCCAGTCAGAGCTAGGGACGGTCAGTCAATTTCTGGATCGCCAGACACACATTACCCACCCCATCGATCGGGCCACCGCGCACAACGTCCACAACCATCTAACACAAATATCAGCACAGATTAATAAACTTTCGCACCGCGACCCAGCGCGGGCCGAACTAGTCAAAACCGCCAATCAGCTAACCTATCGCCTTATACAACGCGAGATCAACACTGGTGTCGTAAACAGTGCCGACATTGAAGCCTCGTTTACCGAAGATGGCGGCTTACTGATCAACAAAGGAACCCCGGCTGAAAAGGTCTTATATGACAACGGTGATGTCGGTCAATTCATATTCGACGCTCACGGCCGAGGCCACTACCGACGCTCTACACCAGAGGGATCGGTACGCTTGTCGTCCGAAATCCAGCCTATCCAAGCACTTCCGGAAGATCCAAAGAATCCACGGCGGCGCGACAGCTTTCCCGCCAAAGATCTGGCCAGGTGGGACAAATTCCGCACACCAGAGACAATGGTCAAGGCCCATGCCGAACTACGAGATTTTACCCGTACCCTGGAGGGCTACGAGAAGCAAGCATCGAAACAGTACAAGCATGCATGGGGCGAGCGGGTCAAAATCGATCATTTTATCCTCAGCACAAAATCCCAGATAAACCAACTACACAATGAACGCACCAATGCCGACAACCACCGTATGATGTTGGAAGCCAATATTAACGCTACTCATCCAAACGATCCAAGACGGGCAAACTTAATAACAAGCCACAATCAGGTTCTTGCTGCCATTAACAATCTTAATACCTCTTTGAGCACCGCACGCTACCAGCTTCATAACGCAGGACAGCACAAGCTAAATAATAAAAGAATCCTGGATAACACCGATAATCAGCTCCGTCGAATTCGCGAGGACCTTGGTCCTGGCCGTTACTGGCAAGGCGTCTTGGAAAGTCGCATGACTCCGCCCAAACCTCACCGTAAAAAAGGCTTCGTGGCCCTCATGGGCAAGATTAAGGCTAAGCCCGAAGAGATTACTCCGTCGCCGGATATGCTGGCCGATGGTACGGTGGTTTGGAGCAACCACGCTGCACATCCGAATGACAACCGCACACTGCCATATACGTCAAAAATGGGCGCCTGGCGCTATAGGGCAGATGGCCGTAACCGGCAAGTCGCTTAAACGAACCCTCGTTTTGGTCTAAAAAAGCCCGCGGTTTTCCGGTATACTGGAAAGGCGTATGGCAACCTATAAGGTTATTCAGGATATCGAGGCAGAGGATAAACTTGTCGGACCACTAACATTCCGTCAGTTTGTATATGCTGGTATTGCCGCCCTCAACTTTTATCTGACTTTTTTGGTAGTCAGTAAAGGGGTGGGTTTTGTCGCGATTATGTTTTTTCCTACTGGGCTAGTATTCGCTTTTCTGGCGTGGCCCTGGAGTCGCGATCAGCCAACCGAAATCTGGGCTCTGGCACGTTTTCGTTTTCTGCTTAAGCCCCGTCGCCGCGTGTGGGATCAGAGCGGCGTCAAAGAGCTAGTCACCATTACCGTACCGGCTAAGATTGAGCGCAATCTAACTAATGGGCTGACACAATCAGAGGTTAAGAGTCGCCTCCGTGCCTTGGCCGATACCATCGATAGCCGCGGGTGGGCTATCAAAAATGTAAACGTCAGCCTGAATGGTCGGCCAGCACTTATTGCGAACGACCCAAATTCCGACCGTCTAGTTAACATCAATTCGCTACCACAACCAGTAGAGACGATCGACGTCCGGCCCACCGACGATATGCTGGATGTTCAGAATAACCCGGTAGCGCAACAATTTGATTCGATGATTGCCGCGTCCGAAAAAGCGCACCGTGCAGAAGTTATGGAAAAAATGCAGGCTGCCAGCCAGCCGGCACCAGCAGCACCTGCGCCACCCCCAATTGCCGCGCCCGCACAGCCAAAACCACTTCAATCGCAGCCAGCGAATAATTATTGGTTTTTGAATCAGCCCAGCCAGGCTACCTCAAGTATTCCCGGCGACAATGTAACCTTCAATACCCAGGTAGTTGCGCCGGGCGCCTCTTCAGCAACTCTGCCCGTGGCCGCCGCTACGCCTACCGCCGACGAGGAATCATTCATAAAGAGTCACCGCAACGAACCAGCGTTTAGTCCAAATCTCCATGGGCACTTGCACGTTATTCAACCTCTG
>DASVXH010000037.1:0-36334 GCA_036392795.1 Saccharimonadales bacterium (SeqCode) | reverse complement strand
GTGCATGGTCATACCCCATGCCATATCATCCAGCTGATTATTGAGTTTGTTTGCTGGCAGCCTCTCGATAACGGCGTCGTTGTCCGGCAGCGGGCTAAGGCGACAGTAGTCAGCTAAAAACTGTTCTTCAAAATACGCTGTCGTATGGTTGTTGACGAAGATATAAGACAGTTCGTCGCTGCGGTCACCGTGAGTTGAATTCCAGTCAAACACTTTCGGGTGTCCATTATGCCACCGAATATTGCCGGGGCTGAGATCGTGGTGCTGTAAGCTAAAAATATTGCCTTTGAATAATGATTGATGTGTCCGCATGATTCGGCTGAGGCGCTCTGTACCGGCAATCAGTAGCTTTCTAGCCTTGGGATAGGCATTTTCTGGAAGCCGCCGAAGTCTGTTGTGAACGCTTTCGACATACATGGCCTGCAGATAGTCGGCGTAGGTGCCGCAGGAGTTCGGTGGTTCACCTGAATTGGCGCTAAATAAAAAACTGGTATTATCGTGCACGGCGACTACTGTTGCTGCAAAAGTTGTGATTTCAGATCGAGTCAGACTATTAAAATCCCGGCTGTCGCCGGGACAATATTCTTCAATTGAGATTGCTACGCCGAGAGCGGTATGACCAAGATGCAAGGCCTGGGGCACGATGGATCGGTCGACGACCCGATTGATTTCGCCCAGCCGCCAGAACTGTCGTGCTACGTCCCGGCAGCCGCCTGCCTGCCTGGCATGGCGAACGACGATTGCCTTGTCTTCGTCAAACTGTTCCTCGCTGCACAAATAACTAATATTATGATGGCCTCCTGACAGTTCCTGGAGCATTGGCGGGCCCGCAGTAAATCCAAGTTCTTGCACATAATGGGCTACCTGTTCTTGAGTGGGGATTATGAAGGAAGACGCGGATGTCTCAGTCATGGGGTACATTCACTATATACCATAAGCATTAAAAGTCAAATCGTGCGCTATGTCACAGCCGAAGATATTAAAAAGTTCTAAAATAAGCATATGCTTACAGATTACTTGCCACGCTCACCCGAAGAATATATTGCTTGTTTTCGGCAAATCGCCGCGCTTATAGAAAGAGCTATGGATCAGGTTGAAAAGCGCCAATTTGGTAGTACCGAAGAACGGCAGCGGACGCTTGGGAATCTAGCAGAGGGAGTGGAATTGCTTGCATCGCTACGCGGCAACAACGCAATTTTTAACAATATTCGTCCTGTCGCACCGCCCCATTTTCAATTGGAAATGTATAAGTTTGAAACCCAGCTGCGCGAACGGCTGATCGAACTAGGCTATGCCTACCCGCCTCATCCGACCACTCCGTCGGATCAATAATAGATTTGACCGAAATCGGCCTTTGGCATGCCAGCAGTTCCCGGACTAATCCCTGATCTCTTTTACGGTCCGTAGTCCGGTGCTGGTTCTAGCCCAAAAAAATCTTCCAGGGTAGGGTTGCCCTCTTTGTGAATTTCGGCCGCCAGGCTCTTGCCCACGTAACGCAAATGCCAGGGTTCATAGATGTAACCCGTAGTTCCTTGTTGGCCATCGCCGTAGCGGATAATAAATCCGTATTCGTGTGCGTGTTCGGCGACCCACTTGCCTTCGGGTGTATGAGCAAAACAGGCCTCGACCTCACATTTGCGGCTGGCGGGCTCAACATCAACGGCCAGACCGGTTTGATGTTCGCTGTGGCCGGGACGGGCGCTTTGCGTGTCGGCCACAGCGCGGCCCTGCTGGCTGACATAGCGATTGTATAGCCCTTTTTGAAAACTATAAGAACGGTAAGCACTGGAAACCATCAGTGATACGCCATCTTTTTTGGCTGCTTCGAATAGATTACTTAGGGCGGCGGCCGGTTCGACGCGCAGTTTCATTTCTTCGTCTTTGGCGGTCAGGCGCAGTGGTATGTCCGGTGTTGTTAGGTCGTTTGGGCTGTAGTTTGTCGGCTGCAGTGGACGTCGCTTATTCGTGATGACCCAAAAGCTGGCCGGGTCGTCCAGAGACTGCTGCTTTTTGTCGAAATGTTGCTCGGTTTTATTCGGGCTGTTTTGGGGTTGTTTGTCCGGATTGCCTGCTATAAACCACCACCCCCCGGCAGCAACGACGATGATAACTATTAAGAGCATTACCTTTTTCATATCGTTCTATTGTAGTCCCCAAAACATTAAAACAGAAAATTGTCGCAAAAATTTGGCAATGTTGCATTATAATACAAGCGACGAAGGTAAAAACTAAAGCACTAGGAAGCCATGGCCAAACCCGTACAAAATCCCGCCGATTACATCGTGCCGCTTAATATGAATGGTCTGCAAGGGCGGATGATGCGGTTACCGGCCAAAACGCGTAACCGCGAGATTTTGTTGGTATACGGTCATCACGCACTGATTGAACGTTGGTGGGGTCTGGTCCAAAATCTTAACGAATATGGCAGTGTGACGGTGCCAGATTTACCCGGTTTTGGCGGCATGGACAGTTTTGCTAAAATCGGCCAACACCCCTCAATTGATAATTATGCCGACTATCTAGCAGCCTTTATAAAGATGCGCTATCGCCGTCGCCGACTGACTATCGTAGGTATTTCATTTGGATTTTTGGTGGCAACGCGAATGTTGCAAAAATATCCGGAACTTGCCAAAAAAGTTGATCTGCTGACGAGTATCGTGGGCTTTATGCATTACGACGATCTTCGCTTCAAGCCCCTGACCCGAAAGCTCCTGCGTGCTGGATCGCGTCTTGTGGCAACCCGGCCGCTGGCGTTCTTTGTCCGTTACTGCTGCCTGAACCGTTTTATCATTACGAATTTGTACACTCGCTTGCCCAATGGCAAACGCCGTTTGCTAGAAATGGACCCCGAAGAATTTCGGCTGACCATCGAATTTGATCTGAATTTGTGGCAGTCTAATGACGTGCGCACACATTGGCTGACGACCAGTGAATTTTTGAATCTAGACAATTGTAAATCACGGGTGGACCTGCCGGTATGGCACGTGGCTTCGCGCGAGGACCCTTATCTGGACAATGCAATTGTCAAAGAGCATTTACTGGTGGTGTTTAAAGAATGTCATCAGGCATTGTTTAGCGCCCGCGGCCATACACCGGGACTGCTGGCCGACAAGAAAGAGCTGGCCGTATTGCTACCGCGCAAGCTTCGCCAGGCACTTTCCCGCCAACCAGGCAAATAAGATGCTATAATACCGCAATATGAAGATTGGCCTGGTATGTCCCTATAGTATTGCCAAAGGCGGTGGCGTCAAGGAACACATTTTTGCCATGCAGGCCGAGCTTCGCCGTCGCGGACATGATACCTACGTACTAACACCTCAGCCTAAAGATTTTGAGGTCAAGCCCGAGCAAAACATTATTTTCATTGGTGGAGCGGCCGATTTTAATTCGCCCATGCACACCACCATCCAGGTGTCGGCCGGTGTAAACGAATCTATTGATAAGGTGCTGGACGAGTATCAATTTGATATTCTACATTTTCATGAACCATGGGTTCCTATGCTGAGCGCCCAGATTCTCAGCCGATCGCAGTGCGTTAATGTTGCGACGTTTCATGCCAAATTGCCCGAAACAATGATGACACGCACCATTATTAAGGTGGTAACTCCCTATACCAAGTCTGTGCTGAAATATATAGATGAATGTACGGCCGTGTCCGAGGCTGCTGCTGAATATGTGTGTAGTTTGACCGATCGTCCCATTGCGCTCATTCCCAATGGTATTGATCTGGGTGTATATAAAGCGCCCGCCCGCCGCAGTGACAACAAAAAGCAGAAAACAGTCCTTTATATTGGCCGTTTGGAGCAGCGCAAGGGTGTAAAGCATTTGTTGCATGCCTTTAAGCAGTTGTCACAGCTTAGTCCGGACGTCAGTCTTATTATTGCCGGTGACGGCCCGGACCGTGCCAAGCTAGAGGCGCTCAGTGCCGACCTGGGTTTGCAAAACGTCGAATTTGTTGGCTTCATCACCGAAAAAGAGAAAATACACTATTTGCGTACTGCAGATTTATATTGTTCTCCCGCACTGTACGGTGAAAGTTTTGGGATCGTGTTACTGGAAGCGATGGCCTGTGGGTTGGTTACGGTGGCCGGAGACAATCCAGGCTATGCCAGTGTCATGAACGGATTGGGCGCAATTTCGCTGGTAAACCCGCAGCATCATGCCGAATTTGCCCGCCGCTTGAATCTGCTGCTGCATGAAAATGATCTGCGTAAGCTCTGGCGCGAATGGGCGGCCGACGAAATTCCTCAATACAGCTACGCAAAGATTGTCGATCAATACGAAGAAGTCTATAAAAACGCAATCAAAGAACACGCTGGTAAAAAGAAAAACCAAGAATAGCATGAGTACGCTTAGAATAGCTTTTGTACTGGATGATTCTCTGGATAAAACAGATGGCGTCCAGCAATATGTGCTGACCTTGGGACAGTGGCTGGCAAAACAAGGGCATGATGTGCATTACATTGTAGGCGAAACGAAGCGTACCGACATACCGAATATTCACAGCTTGGCACGAAATATTAAAGTGCGTTTTAATCGAAATCGCATGTCGATTCCCCTGCCGGTATCACGCCGTGTTATTCGGCGGCTGCTTAGCCAACAGGAATTTGACATTATCCATGTGCAGATGCCCTATAGTCCGGCGTTGGGCGGCCGGGTTATTCAGGAGGCGGGTCCTTTGACCGGTGTCGTGGCGACATTTCATATTGCGCCGCATTCCGGATTTGTAAAATTCGCCAATCGCTTGCTGCGGTTTATTACGTTTCGTTCGTTCAGGCGTATCGATGAAATAATTAGCGTTTCGCAGGTTGCTCAGGATTTTGCTTGGGATGCTTACCGGACCGAGAGTGCGGTTGTGCCCAATACGCTGCGCCTGACGCCTTTTTACAATCCTTCGCCCATTGATCAATATAAAGATACGGTCAATGTTGTCTTTTTGGGCCGTCTGGTCGATAGAAAGGGCTGCCAATATTTGCTGCGGGCAATCCGTCGCATTTTTGAAGCCAAAATGTTGCCAGCCGACAGCAAAGTAAAAGTCGTTATCTGCGGCACTGGTCCTCTCGAAAATGAGCTAAAGACCTATGTAAAGACTCATCGCATGTCGCACTTGGTGGATTTTGTCGGTTTTATTAGCGAAGAAGATAAGCCAAACTATTTGGCCTGTGCCGATATCGCCGTGTATCCCAGTACCGGTGGCGAAAGTTTCGGTATTGTGCTGCTAGAGGCTATGGCCGCATCGCGCGGCGTGGTCTTGGCTGGCAATAATCCCGGTTATGCTAGTGTGATGGGCGAACGACCCGAAGTATTGTTTGATCCGCTCGATGACGAGCAGCTGGCTAATAAAATTCAACGGTATCTGGATAGCAAAAATGAGCGATTGGCGGCACGGGACTATCAGCGCCAGTTTGTGCGTAAGTTTGATGTGCCCAATGTCGCCGATGAAATCCTAGTGGTCTACGATGAGGCGTTGCATAAGCGGCGAAGTTAGGCAATAATATCAGGTAATATGTCGTTCTTTTCGTTCCGCAAACCAAAGAAAATGAGCCATGTCGAGATAACCATATCCAACCGTACGGTTATTCGTGTGCTTTTGATGGTGGTGGCAACCATGCTGTTTATTGCTGCCGTCGAAAAGGCGGCGCATGCCTTGGTGTTAATCTTTACGGCGTTCTTTTTGACCCTGGCACTTAATGCGCCGGTCCATTGGCTAACGCAGCATTTGCCCGGAAAGCGCCGCGGTAGTCGTTCGTTGGCTACGGCGTTGTCATTTTTAATTATCATACTTTTCTTGGGCGGATTTTTGCTGAGTATCGTTCCGCCTTTGGTGCGTCAGACGAGCGGCTTTATAAGTGCAGCACCCCGTTTGGTGCAGCAGGCGCGTGACGAAAATAGCGATATCGGTCGTTTTATTGCTCGTTATAATTTGGAATCCCAGGTACAGGACTTTTCGGATGAATTAGGTGAACGACTCAAGGGTGCGAGCGGCGCCGCCGTTTCAACCGTGGGCAAGATCGGCAATAGCGTGTTTTCGGTTCTAACTATCTTGGTTCTGACCTTTATGATGCTGGTAGAGGGACCGCGCTGGCTACGCCTATTTAGGGATATCATTCCAGATGAGCATCATGAACATGCCGAGAGATTATCATTAGAAATGTATAAGGTAGTCAAAGGCTATGTTAACGGCCAGGTACTGCTAGCGGCTATGGCGGCGGTGTTTATTCTGCCTGCACTGGTAATTTTGGACGTTAGTTATCCGATTGCTCTGATGGTTATTGTGTTTATTTGTGGTTTGATCCCTATGGTTGGTCATACCATTGGTGCAATTATTGTCAGTGTCGTGGCCCTGTTTACGTCACCGGTGGCCGCGCTAATCATGCTGGGCTACTACATTTTGTACCAACAGATCGAAAACTACCTCATCCAGCCGCGAATTCAGGCAAATTCAACCAATATGTCGCCACTACTCGTGTTCGTATCGGTCATCATTGGTGTCAATTTTGGCGGTATCTTTGGAGGTTTGGTAGCTATTCCGGTAGCGGGCTGTATTCGTATTCTGGTACTAGACTATTTGCGCCGCAAAAAAATTCTTGAACCCGAAACCGTCGACGCTGCCCTGCGGCCCAAGCATGGCGACGCCAAAGTAGCGTAAGTTTTGGCCTGCTTCGGGCTAGCTACAGCTTCCGCCGTCTCCACCGCCCCCGCTATCACAGCCACCACTATCGCCCCCATCCCAACCACCAAAGATGCCAGTCGTTGATTCGGATCGTGTATGGCGCAGCTTGCGTTCGCCGCGTGAAATCTGATTATAGATGCGTACGGAACACGCTATAAAAAGTGTTGCGGTGCCGACTGCTATTATTAGTAATACGCCAAATGAATCCACAGTGTCTCCTTTAGATTTTGTACCAAATAGGACCGTGGGCCGTATCGCGAACGGCTATTCCTTGGTCGGCTAGTTGATCGCGTAATTGATCAGATAATGGCCAGTCTTTGGTGTCGCGTGCTGTCTGACGCTCGGCAATGAGCTGCTTTTGCTGAACAGAAACGTCGGGCTGATTCATTAGACCAAGTCCGAACAGATTATCCAGTAAGGACAGAAAATGCTCAAACGCTTCTAATTCCGAAGCGCTTAGCAGCGCGGTTTCTAGATGGTTCTGTAGTGCACTCAATTTTGCCAGCGCAGCTGGCGAATTGAGGTCGTTTTGCATGTCAGCCAAAATTGCTAGCGCTGTGGTTTTGATTGCTGCGCTTTCATCGCGGTCGATTGTTACAGGTTGCCAGCGCAAGGCGGCCATAGCCTGCAAGCCATTCAGGCGATTTTGTGCCGCTTCCAGACTTTCCCAGCTAAATTTGGACTGTGACCGGTAATGCGACTCCAGTATATGCAGACGCAGCGCGGCTAGTGGCAGCTCACGGCTTTCGATGTCTTCCAAGGTTATGCCATTGCCAGCACTTTTGGCAATTTTTTCTCCGTTTACGGTTATGTGATTGCTATGCAGCCATATCCGGCTGAACGGTTTACCGGTTACTGCTTCGCTCTGGGCGATTTCATTGGTGTGATGAACAGGGATGTGTTCGATACCGCCGGTGTGGATGTCCAGTGTCGACCCCAAGTACTTCATGCTCATTGCCGAACATTCTATGTGCCAGCCGGGAAAGCCTTTACCCCAAGGGCTGTCCCATTCCATGTCACGCTGCCGGTCTTTGGGTGAAAACTTCCATAGTGCGAAATCTGTGGGATTACGTTTTTCTGTATTGTATTCCACGCGAGCGCCGGCTTGCTGTTCTTCGATATCCAGCCGGGCGAAATCCCTGTAGCGCGGAAATTTGGATGTGTCGTAGTACACTCCGTCGCTGATGACGTAGGTGAAGCCCTTTTCTTCCAGTTTTTGCACCAGTTCAATCTGTTCGGCGATGTGTTCGGTGGCCTTGGTAATACGCCCCGGCATAACAATGTTGAGTCGCTGCAGACCCTGAACAAAATAGTTGCCGTAAAATTCGGCTACGTCCCAGGCGGTTTTGTCCTCGCGGCGAGCGCCTTTTTCTAGTTTGTCTTCCCCTTCATCGGCGTCACTTACCAAGTGGCCGACATCGGTGATGTTCATGACCCAGTCGGGTTTTAGGTCGCTTGCCAAAAGTGTGCGCACTAAACTGTCCCATCGAATGTAGGCAAACCAGTTGCCGATATGCGGGTAATCGTAAACGGTCGGGCCACACGTGTACAGATTGACATGTGGCGGATTGAGCGGCTGTAGAGTCTCTATTTTTCGGGTAAGCGTATTAAAGAGTTGCATGCTATACATCTCGGGCTTCTATTATGCCTGCGACTCCAATCACGAGCGCTACGGCGCGTGCAATGAACTCCTGAGCCTTTGATGTGTCCAGGTGGAGGAATTCCTTTGGGTTGTGGTCAAGCGTAATGTAATCGCGGGGCGTGATTTCTTCCTGCCCTGGGGATGGTACGGATCGCCACGCCCCGTCTTCGCCTTTTTCAATTGTTCGCTGCACGGTCTTCTGGCGTTCCGTAAACAATAAGGGTTCGCCTGCCGTATAGTCAACTCTCTGTTCCAGGGTTGTGTGCGAGCAAAGCAGTCTTAATGGCGCATCTTTGTCGCTTACGACCTCACTAGTGTAGCTATAGGTGGTAGCCTCAAGTAAATTGGAAAATTCGCATCCCTCGGCCGGTAGATGTGAATAGATGCGAAAACCAGGCATCTGCCCTGACGCTCCCTTGTGGAATGGATTGTCGTGGTCTCGATTAGCTGCGGACACCAGGCCATTGGGTCGTGCGTCGGTTGGATAATCTAAAAATAGTCCCCCGCAATCCGGTACATGAAGAATATTCTGAATCTCCGTTGCACCAGAAATCCGGTGTTCGTAGGGCTTGCTATGGTAAAGGCCATCTAGGTTCTCGTTAGCCTGAATTAATGCTGGTCGTAGTTGTTCGAATGTTGCATAGCTCATTATCTTATCTCGTTTAATAGTTGCGAAGCGTAGCTAATACACTCTGATTTGAGTTCATTAAATGGTCGCGGTTCGGTGGTTTTAAAGCCGCTGGCGTACGCGTGTCCGCCACCGCCAAAATGTTCGGCTAATTTAGCGGCGACGGGAGCACCCTGATTGCAGCGGATTTTGCCGGTAATTTTGCCGTCTTTGTATACTTTGAACGCAATGGCAATCTGCGTGTCAGTGGTCATGCGCATGTCGTCTATTACGAGCATCGAGGGGTTGTACTGTGGGCTATAAGTTTCGATTTCGCGCCAGGGAATACTAATGACGGCAATACGATTGTTGTAGTGGTATTCGATACGCTCCAATAGTTCGCCCTTGTAGTGCACGAGTTCGGGGCTTTTGCGCATCAGCAGACGCCGAGCATGTTCTAGGTCGGCCAAACGGACGCCACCTTCTACCAGTTCCCCAATAATATGGATACTACGCGCCGAAGTGGCCTCTGTTACTAGGCCTAGACTATCTGCCATTATGGCGGTCGCGATCATACGTTTGGCTTCCAGGTTAAGTGGCCACTCCAATTGCTGTGCCAGTTCATAGATAACTTCGCTGGTGGCGACGACCTCTTTATTGCAGACAACGGTGGCATATGGAATGGTCAGTTCTACGGCATGATGATCGATGACGATGCAAGGTTTTCCGGCCAGTGCTTTTTGATGGCCGGCTTCGTTTAGGTTTTCCAGCAGGCTATCGGCGCTCGTGTCAACGATTATGCTGGCGTCAAACTGATGTGGAAATTCGTTACTTACCCGGTCCCAGCCTTGCAGATAAGTCAGATATGACGGAATCGCCACGCCGCAGTACAGCAATGGCTCTTTGCCCATATCGCCAATGATGTGTTCTAGTGCCAGGGCGCTTCCCAGGCTGTCACCATCAGGATTATCGGCCTGAATAATCAAGACGCGCTGAGCAGTATTTAGAATTTCTTGTATTTGTTTGGCTTCGGGATAAATCATTATGCCAATTATAGCGAAAGATGATCGCTATCACCAGAGGTTATAAATTTGCGAAATAATCAATATGTTGTTATTATTTTGTTCATATGTCCCAGAGTCTAGAGTATTTTCCTGGTCCGATTGCCGACGCTTATTTGAAGGCTAACGTACTTTACCCGCAAATGCTGACAGGTGTTGCTGTGGCAATGGGGAGCGTAGCAACCCGGTTGATGGTGGCCGGAGAGTATTCATGGGGGCGACTTTATGCTGATCGTGCCAATGATGAACAATTGCAATTGGCTGCGGAAAAGATCGCGGCTGCTCATGGAGATTTTATTCCCTTTCGTGTCGGAGAAACGTATGCTAAGAAAGATGGAATTACTACTTTTCCAATACAGCGCGTCGGTGACCTGATGCATGCAGTGACGCGGGATGTGAATGATGTTGTCGGCGCTGTTTTGGGGGCTCTGCATCCTCATTTGGCGCGAGAGTACCTTTTTTGTTTGCCTCACGAGCGACCTGCTTTGCTTGACGACTATACTACACAACTTCCCAGCTCCATGGCCGCGATAAGCGTTTTATTTGGTGGAGCGCACGCTGCGATGATGGCCAAAAATGACATGACACTCAGTATTAGACGCGATACGCATACCGCGCTTCGCCGCTATTATAAAATTGACCTCGAATCCGACGAAGGAAAACAAGAGATGCGACAGATTGCGCGGACGCTTCATGGTACCAAGAATAGGTTTGAAGATTTGCTGCAAATAGGGTACGACAATTCCTTATCTGATGCCGAAGCGGCGCTTGGCCGACCACTGCCCCACGGTACGGATACTGCGTTTATCGAAGCCTTGATACCCGGCGTACAAATGCCCGGTGAAGGGTCTATAGAGTATCTGGTTCGGGAGGCAGAATATAAGGCCTCCCAGGCTACATCATCTGCCGGCCCTCAAGAGCACGGCTCAGTGTAATTTGATCGGCATATTCCAGGTCAACGCCGATGGGCAGGCCGCGCGCCAGACGGGTAATCTTGACTGGGCGATCCCCTATCTGTTGCTGAATAAAAAGGGCTGTAGACTCCCCCTCTACACTGGCGTTGGTGGCCAAAATCACTTCTTCCACGTCGTCTTCGTCGATACGCTTGACGAGTTCTGCAATATGTAATTGTTCTGGCCCAATTCCGTCAATAGGCGAAACCAGTCCCCCCAAGACATGGTAGGTCCCGGCAAAGGTCCCGGTTTTTTCCAGTGCTACAATGTCAAACGGCTCGGCCACTACAGCAATTATTTTTTTATTGCGTTTGGGATCGGTGTAGAGGTCTGACAAGTCTTGTCCCGCCGGCACCAAGGCGAAGGTTTTTTTGCAATACCCTACCCCGACATGCATAGTATCCAGTGTTTCGGCAATCCGCTTGGCTTTGACCGGGTCCTGACGAACCAAATAATACGCATACCGTTCAGCGGTACGCGCACCGACGCCAGGTAGTTTGCCCAGCGCCTCAATAACGGCGGTTAGTGCAGGAGGGAGGATTTGCATGAGAACAAATGACCAAAGCTAGCTACAGGCCAAGGTCGCCAAGTGCACCCATCATCGGCTGCATCTTTTCGGCGGCGATCTTTTGACTTTGCGAAATGGCGTCCTTTACGGCGTCTTCTACCCAGCGTTCCAACTGGCGAATATCGTCCAGATCGACAGCGTCAGCATCAATGGTGATTTTTTTGACCTTTAATTCACCGTTAATTTCAACCTGTACGGCACCATCGCCGGCCTGGGTGGTAATTGTTTGCTTTTGTAGTTCTTTCTGAATCTTCCTTACGCGAAGCAGCATTTTAGCCTGATCAAAACGACCCATGATACATCTCCTTTAATTATTCTATTGTAACAGATTGGAACGGTATAATGTGCCGTGTTCGTTCTGTTTTACAAAAAATGTTTCGTGAGTAGCGGTAACATGCGGCCAGCCAACAAAATAATGTACTAGTTGGAAGCCACAGGCTAGTCCTACAAGAACGCTGATGCCGGCCCATCCCAACGATCGCGCTAATGGATTGCGCGGAAATACTTTGAACCACTGTCCCAATAAATAAGCCAGTCCGCCAGCGGCCACCAGATATACAAACGGCATAATAACGGTAAACGTAGCACTGCTGCCGATAGCCATGAGGGCGGTTAACATCAGGCCGAGTACGATAAAAAGCCGCGTGCGCAATAGTTTCCCGTAGCGCAGGTACAGATAGACGCCCAGCAAAAACATTGATAATGTAAAAACGTCCAAAATTGGCGCCGTGCCAAGCCAGGTCTCGGCATTGGCACTGTTGTGCACAAATAAATGGAATGGAACTTTGGCGGCATTTTTTAGAATTTCAAGCGGCGCGGGCCAGGTTTCTGGTAACCCCAGCCATGATTTAATCAGAATATGATGTTTGTATAAGCTCCATGCCAGCGGTACTAGTGCCGCCAGAAGTACCAAGCCAGCGAGTGATACGGTAACCAAATGTTTTTTAAATACTGCATCAATGGTTTTCCACTGCCAGACTAGTCCGACGGCAATAAACCAGATCATTCCGGGTACGTACACTAGACTAACTACCAGTAAAAAACAGACTGCCAGTGCCAGCCAGTGGTTGGTGCGACGTAACCAAAAGCCGGCAGCTACCAGCAAAAATACACCAAACTGCAATACTTCTGGTGTGCCCAGCCGTGCGATGTGTAAAAACCAGGCCGACAGCCCAAAGAGCAAGGTACCCAAAATGGCTGTTGTATTGTCGTGCCAATGCCTAAGTAATGCTGCAAATGCGCCCAAAACCAACAGCCCGCCTCCAACTGCCACCAGGCGCGTAGCCAGCAAGCTATCGTGAATCAGATAACTCACTCCTTTGATAGCCAGTGCAAAGGGAGCATTAAACGGATTATCGAGCAGTTTGGATAGATTTGTACCGGATTCATAAGATGCCAGCTCGCCCACGCTATAGCCGGGCACTAGCGAGCCAAGCTGCCAAAACAGTGCCCCGCCTAGCACAACAAAGAGCCCTACATACCAAAGCACGACCTGCCAGTGGGTTTTTATATAATTACGAGTTTGGGCAAAGCTCATGAATGACTACATTATACAGTATCGGAATGGTGTATTGCTCTGATTAGCTGGCCATTTTTTGAGCTACTGTCGTTCGCGCAGGAAATATGCTATAACATTTGGGTGAAAATTGACTATGCAACGCCCGAAGCGGTTCTTGAGCAAGCCGCAGTTCTGAGCGGGCCAGTTTCTTTGGAGAATACTCCCAGAGAACAGTCTAATCGGGACCGCCATTATGCCGACATGACCGATACTGAGTTTTTGCAGCTGAAACATGATCGCAGCCTTGGATTTGGTATTGTAGAGGTGGTGAAGTCTGTCGCGACCGACGAAGACTTGTTAATGAGCGTGGCGGCAATTCGGGACTGGTTAAGCACGCGGGAAGATAGGATTCACAACTACAGCAAAACAACGCCACTTGATTGTCGAATTCCCGGCAGAGATATTAGATGGGCTCTACTGGGTAAAATACTCGATCTACGCATTATCGATAGCCTAGATCGGATGGATGCTGTGGCCGAATCATTGCTCCCGCTTGTTTTTCCACAAAATAATACGAAAACGTCAAAATATATGGCCGACGGATTTCCTAAATCTACCGAACATCGTTTAACAAGAATGGACGAACTGGAAGGGTCGCGTGCGTATGACGAGGTGGCCTTGTATGCAATGCTGACTGATAGGGGAATTTATGACGAGAAGATGTGGGGCAAGGTCGGCATACAGCGTTTCAACGAAACCACTCCGCTAGCGGTTACGATAGAGACGCATCGTCGCTTTGTTATGGAAGGTAGGGATGTGTACGCGCCGATTACTGAGCGAGCACACCTTAATACGCTTACCAAATACTGCTACGAGGTTATTGAGCAGGTTGCTCTTGACCCTAAGCGAAACCAGAATATAAAGGGCATCCGGTCTGCTTTGCGTATGTCGAAAAAAGATAACGTGACAATGAGGCTGAATCCCATAATCCGACTTGCAAATATGATCACCGCCTCCGCAAACAAGATCGGTGGAATTCCAGATGTTGACGGTAAACCGCAGATCTGTCAGGGGCTACCCGAGCGTAGCCAGCCGATTGTTGGTGAAGCTATGCGACGTATTCTTTACGCCACCCGGACAACTGAAGATCCGGCGCATGCGCAAAGGCAAGAATACCAAGACAGTTTATTCACTGAAATCATCCACGAGATCGCGTTGATTGGAGCTGATGTGCAGGCAATGTCCCAGGAAAGAGCAGTTGAGCTGCACCACAGTTGATGCTCATTTGATACCCTAGTCTCCGAACGGATGCGCGTGTTTTGTGTCCAAACTGCGGTAGCGTTGTTTTTCTTTTTCAAAGAATAGTTCGACGCCGCCGGTGGGGCCGTTGCGGTGTTTTTTGATGAGGATGTCGGTTACACCTTTGCGCTCTGTTTCCGGGTTGTAGTATTCTTCGCGGTAGATAAAGGCTACGACGTCGGCATCTTGTTCGATGGATCCGGATTCACGGAGGTCGGCCAACTGTGGAATCTGCGGGTTACGGTTTTCAACCGAACGGCTTAACTGGGACAGGGCAATTAAGGGTACGTTCAGTTCGCGGGCGATCGCCTTGAGGCCGCGTGAAATTTCGGAAATTTCCTGGACGCGGTTATCTGATCCACCAAACCGGCTGCCGCCGCTCATCAGCTGTAGGTAGTCGACGATAATCAGGCCTAGTTGATTTTTGTGCGCCTCTCGTCTGGCTTTGGTGCGCAGGTCGCTGATGGTAATGCCGGGCGTGTCATCGATAAAAATGGGCGCTTCGCTGAGCGCACCCATAGCGTGGCCGATCCGTTCAAAGTCGCTATCGGTCAGATTGCCAGTACGCAGCGCCCAGGCATCTACCCCGGACTCCATGGACAGCAGGCGATCGACCAGCTGCTCTTTGCTCATTTCCAGGCTGAATATTAGGACTGGCTGTTTAGCAAGGGTTGCGACGTTATGCGCCAGGTTTAGCGAAAAGGCCGTTTTACCCATGGACGGCCGAGCTGCCAAGATAAATAGGTCGGATCGTTGCAAACCAGCCAATACATCGTCCATATCTCGAAAGCCGGTGGGCACGCCACGGATTTTGTTTTTGTCTTTATGTAGGTCGTCTAGGCGGTCAAAACTTTCGGCCAGGATGGTTTCGATGCTGATGATGCTTTGTTTGATGTGCTTTTGGCTAACTTGGAACAATTCACTTTCAGCCTCTTCTACCAGTTCCCGAAGCGCTTTTGATTCATCGTAGCCCAAAGTTACAATCTGTTGGCTGGCATGAATCAGCTTGCGCCTGATGGCCTTTTGGGCCACAATTTCGGCATATTGCTCGACGTGAGCTGCAGTTGGTACGAAATTTGTCAGCTCGGTTAAATATGAGGCGCCGCCTATCAGGTCCAGCGCGCCATTGGCTTTTAGTTGGTCGGCCAGAGTCAGGACATCAATGGGGCTTCGGCGTTCGTATAGTTGAGAAATGGCTTCATAGATACGCGAATGACGTGGGTCGTAAAAGTCGTTCGAACTAATAGCGTCCGCAATTTTGACTAATGCATCGGCGTCGATTAGGATCGCGCCCAGTAGACTCGCCTCGGCCTCTGTATTATGCGGCTGCTGCTTGGCACTCGCTTGGGGTTCCATGGTCTCTCTTCCCTCTTCGTCTGCTACGATTCTAACAGCTCGGCGCCGCCAAAGATATTGCTTACGGTTTCAATGCTGGGATCGACGGGCGCTTGGTGCTTGATGGGCTCGGGCGCTGCACTGTGAATTATTTCTCCATCCAGGGCGGGCAATGGCGGAGCGAGTGGCGCGGGCTTGGTGTCGCCCAAAAAACAAGTGACCTGGATGTCGCTGCCCGTCACACCTTTTATAACTTCAGATAATGTTTGTTTATTGCGGACGTCGTTTAGTCGTTTCTGGTGAAATGCAAAGCCACATTCCAGGCTGACCTTGCCTGGTTCAAAATGCGGCCTGGTCATCTTGAGAACGCTATAAAGCGTGTTATATTTTTGTTTAACCGCGTTCAAAATGAGATCCCAGGCAGCTTCGGTTAGCAACATATCGGAATCAATATCAACATCAATGGGCGCGGCGGATTTTTTAGATTCCGCCGCCGCGTTAGCTTCGGGTTTGTTTGGCGATTCTTTGTTCTCCTTTGAGGTTTCGTCAGGGATGACCGAGGGTGGAGTTTTTTCGCTATCTGATTTGGTCGATTCCCGCGAAGGGGTTATTTGAATGGCCGGTTTAGTCTGAACATCCTGGGTCATGACTTTTGATTCGGATTTGTCAGTTTTGGGACTGGACTGGCCACTGAGCGCTGCATCTAATAAGGCAATTTCAAGCGCAATCCGCGGATCGGCCGAGGTCGGTACGGCAACAAGTTCAGTTAAGAGCCTTATAGTCGTAGGCGAATCCAAGGATAATGCGCCGTCAATAATGCTTCCGCGCAGCTGCTGTCCGCACTGACGGGCAACTTGAGCTGGTTCAAACCCTTGTTCGTGGAGTTTCTTTAGACAGGTGGCTACGGCTATCACATTGCACTCCTGCAAGGCATCAATCATTTCGGTGATTAATTCGGTGGGTGCAATGCCCAGCATGTTTTGTACGTCGCTAAGCTCGATCTTTTTGCCACTATTGCGTACCTGGTCTAGTAGGCTAATACTGTCGCGGAAACTGCCTTCGCCATGTGCGGCGATCAGGTGTAGGGCGTCGTCGCTAATAGTTATGTCCTCTTCTTTGGCTATATGCCGTAAATGGGCAACGACTTTGTCGGATTCGACAGGCTTAAAGGCGTAGCGCTGTGTGCGGCTGATGATGGTTTCGGGTAATTTATGAACCTCGGTGGTAGCCAAAATGAATACCACGTGTGCTGGTGGCTCTTCCAGGGTTTTAAGCAGCGCGTTAAATGCTTCTTTGGTGAGCATGTGCACTTCGTCGATAATGTACACCTTATATTTGGCGCTGCTGGGCGCAATGTGCACTTTGTCGCGTAGGTCGCGAATTTCGTCGATGCGGCGGTTGCTGGCGGCATCGATTTCGATTATGTCCAAGTGCGGACGGTCTTCGTTGTACGGCAGTTTATTGATTTCGTGCGCCAAAATGCGCGCAATACTTGTTTTACCGACTCCGCGTGGACCAGTAAATAGGTAGGCGTGGCTAATCGTGCCCCCTTTTAGTGCGTTGTCCAAAGCTTTTGTGATGTGTTCTTGGCCCACAATCTCTGACAACTTTTTAGACCGGTATGTCCGATATAGTGCTTGCCCCATTTGATTTTATTATACGCAGGATTTTTGCCGCGCGCTGTTGTGTTATTTATGCTTGCTTTTTTGCCGCGGCATGCCGTAAGGTAGTTCAATGCATGCAATTCCCGAATCAGAATATCCGCCCTCATATCCGGTGAACATTGAAGATGGACCTTCTTTCGCGCAGCGCATTGAGGCGGCTGCCAGTTATATGCTGGGATCGGTGACGCTGATTATTGCCCCGCAATACATAGAGCCGATACATTACCAGCGAGTCCCGGGGCAACTAGAGCTTGCCCAGGCTGCCGGCGAAGTTCCAATGTACCTCACTTACTATGGAGGTGCCTTTACCTCTATGACCGGTCTTATGGCCTTGGCTGCTTACGGGATGCGTATCAAAAAAGGGCAGTCCCGCTCCCGCCGTAAAGATCAGTAGTTACGGTCGCTGCAACATAGTTGATCATATCACCACCTAATACTATAATTATCGTCTTTGCTATGGCTATCAAGAACTACGAAATTACCGAGCGTGGCGCCCAGGTTATGGAGGCGTCTGTTAACGGACTATCGGCCGCTAAAATGCAGCGGCTATTGTTATTGGACTCAAGAACTACGCGCGGTCACATGCGCCAAACCCAGAAAAGGCTAGAAACTGCCGGTCGGTTTGCCAATCCCCTCCACCGTGCAGCAGCGATGCTTATTGCCGGTGGCCTACTCAAGCCCAGGGACATAAAAATGCCGGGCGATCCATTTATTTTTACCATGAGGCCTGATCAAGATTCCTTGATTACCTATTCTTTGCGACCCTGGCTTCACGCACCGAATCGAAGATTCATATTGCCCGGCAGAGCGCCAACACCAATACCTGAGTCCAATAGGAATGGCCATAGATATCGAAGGCCAAATGGGGAGTTAAAGATATCGGCCAGGAATCGTACCTCTTTATCTTGCCTGGCATTGGGTATGGGTAATCAAGAGACGCTGAGTTTCAATCCGCACATCAAAGAATCGACCAAAACATCGGGTAGATCACAGACCCTATATAGGGCACTGGGTGCCCCTAATGCGCCCCGCGTAATCGCTCTTGCGGCATTTATGGGCGTAATCGAGATTGATCCCGAAATTTTGGACCCTGCTGCTGATATCAAGCCAACCATTTATGAGGAAAGCTTTACTATCCCTGCCGCGCAAATGGCGTTGCTTAAACCCAGGCCAATCGACCCTGGTTTGCCCCTCAGTGCACAGGTCGGTCTTCGACTGCTTCCGATAGCAGCCTAATATATGGTATTTAAGCCAGAATAACGAGCTTGTGTTGTGGTTACAGTGCGGCTTCTAATGCGGCCCATTCTGCGGTACTGTCGTCTTCGGGAACGTTGACGCTAACCTGGTCGCCTGGCTTGGCCTTGAAATAGGTTACGCTGGCAAGCAAAACGCGGTATTCTTTGGGGCCGACTTCTACAAAATAGTGGCCGTTGTCGAGTTTGAGGGTGCCGACGACTTGTTTACGGGGAATGGGGCCAATTTGCTTGTATAAAAACGTACCGTCGTCGGCGATAGTTAGTTTTAGGATGTCGCCTTGGACTAATTTTGATTTACTGGCGTAATTGGCTGGCACTGGATAGACTTTGCCATCGGATCCGACCATATTTTGGCCGTCGAAGACACCCTCGATTACCTTACCAATGTTTTCGTCCTGGGTAATTGGGGTAACTTTCTCGTCGTCGCCAACCAAACTAATCAGCAGCTCTGTAGCGGCGGCCAAATTGGTTTCAGCCTCCTGAATCAGCGCTCGCAGTCTTTTGATTTGCTTGTCCGGTACGTCTGCCATCTTTTGTTTCGTCTCTCTTATGTCACACAGAAGTGTTTGTTTCTCTTACACTTAATTTTAAAACTACCATGTTTACCAAAACAAGTCAAAACATGTAGTAGCAAACTGTGGATAACCACAGTTTCTTTTTTTGAACAACGAGGTTTAGTATATCAAAAACAACAGTACCCTGCAAAGAACACGCACATTTTTATTCACAGAGCTTTCGAATTTCTTGTAATATACGGTTTTGTATTAACTATGCAAATATCAAGACCTCACCTCGGCTCTTTAATGACTTAAGAGGACCGTATAGTACTATAGGCATATGCCCTCACAGCGTGCCGAAGCGGCTGGACTGAGCCTGATAACTACTCCACCGGATGTTTATATTGGCCCTTCCGCGGACGAGGTTGATACCGTCGGAGCGCTTTGGAGTGTGCCTAATGTTCCTTCTGCTCCGCCTGAATTTGCCCATAATGAGCAGCTGGTTACTCAAGACGAAATCAGGCTGATCCATGAAGGAATGAGGAGCCTGATACGGTACCGTAATAGAGGGCTGGAGCGTCCAACTACATTGGCGAGTGTTGGGCTTTATGCTGTGGTCCCGCGGATTCTCAGGGATATAGGACTGCATGCCTGTGGTTCCCTGGAGCATAGGCAAAGCGAGACGGCCGCCCAGATCACATTACAGGCTAAATCTCGGGTTTCGGCTGTCTATAACAGGGAGAGTTGTTTTGTGTTTCAGCTGCCTGGCCGCGATTCTGGGTCTGACGATCCGGCCTTATGCGAAGCAAGACGTTTTCTGACATCGCGGCGTGCGGCGCGGTCCCACCTTCGTCCTGCCCCCGGCTCTCATATTGAATCAAAAGAGCAGCCGGTTACCGCGCTTCAGGCGCGCACCGCTTTTCATCTGCTACGGCTAACGGTCAATATGCCTATGACTTTCTGCCAGGAAATACCGGATATCGGCTGGACGGATATTCTACGCGGGCTAAGAGAGGTTGGACTGCTTCAGACAAAGCGCAAAAGTTAGTATGTTGCGATAAAAAGTGGATTATTTTATAATAAGATTTCGATGAGAATTATAAAGGCTTTCCCTTTTTTCACTAGAGCACCAAAGGAAGAAATTCCCTTTAATCGCATGGGTGAGGTTGCCAACACTGAAGAGGTAAATTTGGTTTTTAGCTCGATCTCATCGACAACTTACAAGGCGACCTTGCTGTAGGGTTTTCGCGCATAACTATTTGGCGGCATCTTGGGATAAAAAGAGTGTCATTCCTATTTTGCCAGAGTATGAACTACTGGCACTTGGTGGGATGGCTGTGCCGCTTACTGCTCAGGCATTTGTTGAATACCAAGACTTGCGCGGCGGCCCTAGCCGACAATAGGTGTAAATGATACAAATAGATAAAACCGCCTGGGGCGCAAAAGCCCTGGGCGGTTTTATTGTTGCCTTGCTGATTAAAACTAGGCGAGGTCGACAGTAGCGCCGGCGTCAACAAGAGCTTTCTTGGCGTTTTCTGCGTCTTCCTTGGAAGCTTTCTCAAGGATGGTCTTTGGAGCGCCATCAACAAGAGCCTTAGCTTCACCAAGACCAAGACCGGTAATGTCTTTAACGGCCTTGATAACGGCTACCTTCTGAGCACCGGCGTCTTTCAGGACTACGTCCCATTCAGCCTTTTCGTCAGCAGCGGCAGCGCCGTCACCAGCAGGAGCGGCGGCAACAGCAACAGCTGCGGCAGCTGGCTCGATGCCGTATTCGTCCTTTAGGATGTTCTTTAGTTCATTTACTTCCAGGACAGTCAAGCCGGTCAGCTCTTCTGCCAATTTCTTTAGATCTTTAGCCATTTTCATGGTTCCTTTCGTTAGGGTTAGGCGGCTTTCGCCTCTACACCATCAAGCAGGGCGTGCAAGTTGCCGGAAAGGCCGCTCATAACGTCGTTGACTGGTGAGTTTAGGGTTGCGATAACCTGAGCGATAAGCTCGTTCTTGCCTGGCAATGCTGCCAGGGCTTTGACCTCATCGGCGCTCGCAAATACACCTTCTGGGGTGATTGCACCGACGAATTCGATGGTTGGATTGGCTTTTGCAAAATCAGCCAGGGCTTTGGCGGGCGCTACTTCATCTTCGCTGTTAAAAGCGTATAGAAGCATGCCGTTCAAGGCGCTGGTGTCAACATCCTTCAAGGTGTTGTTAGCTGCAAGAGCTTTAATGACCAATCGGTTTTTGACAACTTGTACCTTCGTACCGTTGTTACGAGCGTCGCGGCGCAATTGCTGAATAGCTTTTACGGTTGTGCCTTGGTATTTGGCAACAACGGTCATCTTGGAGGATGACAGCATGTCGGCAACTTTTGCGACAACGTCGTCTTTTTGTTGTTTGGTTAAAGCCATAAGTGTTCCTTATGTTATTTCCTTTGGTAAAGCTCTCGACCTTTATATATGAGCTTTACTTCTCTTTTTGATTTGCCAAATAAAAACGTCTTTAGAGATAAGACCACTAAAGACGTTCGTATTCGTTACAAAATGTAGTAACCTCGGTAGCATTCTTAAGTTTTGTCGCCTACTGTTGTATTTGACTTGACCGCTACTGTCTTTGGCAATCCCTGTTATTGTACCAAATCAGGCGTTTTTGGTCAATGATTTGACGGCCATGACGGACCGTAGTAATCCTGCGCCCAGGCTGGCAATTCCTCGCCGGCGCCAATTTTACGACCGATTTCATGGTTCTCTTTGGCGAGCCATTCGTCAAATTGCTGCTTAGCATGTTCGCCAAACAATCGATCACGTGTGCGTGATTTTAGGTTCATGTTGTCCTGGACGGTCATATGACCGTAGACGAGGTCACCATTTTGCCTCATCAAGTCGAGTGCTCGGCGATCGTATGCTTGCGAGTGATGAATGTTGAGCGCGAGCGGCAGATTTTTCGGTGAATTTAACCTAAGATTGTCCGAAGCCAGTTTTTTACCATCTGCACGCAAATGCAAACCTAAAAAACGCAGGATTTGCGCGGCCGGAGTTTGATCCGGGGCCGCTAATCTTTGAAAAGCTTTATCAACATACTCGTCGGATTTCTCACGATTGGATAGTTCTTCTTGTAACAGGGCTAGCTGGGAATCGGTTAGGAGCCCCGTATCATAGTGATTGTAAATGTCATCCCATTCGGCCGCAGTTACGCACCGCAAGCTACGCGCAGGACCGGTGGCGAAGTTAATCATACCCTTGATCTGGTCATTAGAGAGTGGAACAATGCCTGCCCGCAGATCACCATTGCCTTGCTGCATAGCCTGTTGGCGCAGGTCATACGGATTCTTTGGAGGGGCATCCGCAAAGAGATAGCCTTTCATGCTGGCAAAGCCAACCTTTTGGACGATTGTGGGCTCAGGAGCGGTAATATGCTCTATCGAACTGGTGTGGAAAGCGTGTGATTCGGCGTGAGAGTGCATGTTATTTATAATAACACATTTAACACATTATTTCAACTTAGCGTACATCTACTCTTTCAGCGATATTCACAGAAGTAGTTGCTGTAGTGTGGGCAATCTCATCCAGATAAGCCTGCAAAACCTCCTTGTATTGATGAAATGCCTGTCGGTCCAGCCATTCTTCCGGGCCGTGATGACCGCCACCAATTGGGTAAACCGAAAGACACGGTATGTCGTGGTCGGCAAAATAACGGGCGTCACTACTGGCGGGCGTACTCCAGCCGGTTACCTCTGTACCAGTGATTGCACGAATGTGGCGCGCAAGGGGTTCGGCGTAAGTGCTCGTCAGATCAGTGCGGTGCTCGGCACCGTCTAAAAACAAGTCAAATTCAGCATCATACTTTGCACAAACATCGCGGATCGCCTGCAGTGCCTTGGCCTTTTCGTGATTGTTTATAAAACGCGCATCGACAGTCGCGTAGGCATCGGCGGCTACCTGATTAGTGGCCATGCCGCCATGGAATTGCCCGATATTAAGCGTGCTCACCTCCATTCGTGCCGGTTGCTCAAATAGCTGTCGAACCTCGGCGAGGATATCAATTAGTTTTAATATGGCATTATCACCCTGCCAAGTGCGGGAGCCGTGTGCGGCTTTGCCGTATGCCCGAATTTTTCCGTAGACAAAGCCTTTGGATAGCGTCTGGATCTGCCAATTGTCGCCGCCATCGGGCAGAATAGCTACTTTTGGCAGATAGCCTTCTTCTAATAATTTGGCAGTGCCGTTGATTCCGCCTGTCTCTTCGTCGCAGGTAATCATGATAGCAAAATCGTAATCTTCCAAACGGTCCTGTAGGTCGTCTACCAGCTGTAAATAGGCGGCGATTGCAAATTTCATGTCCAGTGTGCCGCGGCCGTACAATTTACCGTCGGCTTCCCGCATGATAAATAGCTCGTCCGGGGCCGGAACCACGTCCAAATGTGCTGCCAGCATGACCGTTGGCGTTTTTTGACCAGGGCGAATAGTCGCCACTAATGATTCGTGACCGTTAGAGTTGTAGCGCTCCACGAACATGCCGCGCTTGCCAACGTAATCGGCAATGTAGTCCAGTGCTTGGTGCATTGCTTGGGGATCGTCTTCTGTTGTATGAAACGAAACGAGCTTTGCTAATAAATCTTCCATAAATGTTCCTGCTTAGGCTGAAAAATTCAGCGGATTATCGTATGTGTTTGCAACCGGATCGCCTGTAAGCTTGACGATCTCGCGATGCAAGGCAACGGTATTTTGGTAACCTTTGCCTTGGATATGAACTCCAGCGACACGGCCGCGAGGAGGTATGCTTATTACTACTCCTTGTGGCTTGGCTTTGGTTGCTAGTAGTTCTTCGCGGTCCAGTATATCGTAAAGTTGGTCAAAATCCATAGTCCGATTTAGTGTAAAATGATCGACCGAAACCGCAACGTCATTGTTCTCGCGCCAATTTTTCCAAGGGCCTACCAAAAGCTCGCCAATGGCAATAACGTGACGCGCACCCGTAAAACGGGCGTTACATTCGAATCCTATCAATTTTCTGTCTACCATTAATCCCAAATCAACATTGCCTGGACCGTAATAGTTGATTTTTTGGCGCAAGGATGCGCTAAAGGCGTCGCCAATATATTGCAGCTCCCTGGCATTGGCGACTTCAGGCGGCACCGGCGAAATCGATCCCCGGTAGTCGCCGTTTTGGGTGAGTTGCAGATTGTCATAAAGAAACCCCGTCCAACCAAAAGTAACTGCCGGGCTTTGCGTAATGCGGCCCAGGTGCTCTTCTACGAGGACCGTGGCGTTTTCCCAAGATTCGGGATGGTCACCGACAAGGTAGGACCGAATCTCGGCCAATGACATCTTGCCCGCACTTTGCTTGGTAAAAGATCGGTTGCCAAAGCCGCCGCCGGATTGCGTATGCCGTACAAAAGTATCTTTGCCTTGAGCGAGCCGAGCCTTAACGGCCGCTGCCACGTTATCAAGGCCGGTATGTTTTTTGCCCTTCGGTACTTGAACAATTCCCTGGCTGTAGTCGGCAAAAAGAGCTTTGTTATTGGCCTGGCTCGGTCGATCACCCGGAGGACCACCAGGGTATGTTCCGCCGCAGTAGTTCACAAAACTTGCTAGTTTTTGGTCCAGAACAAACGATTCGACCATTCTGCCTTGAATCGCTTTGGCGAAGTTGGACGGCTCTTTTGGGTTACCTGGCTGGTGTGGTACGAAAGCATCGCGCATGCTTAGGTTGTATGGATCAATGCCATCGGGCACGACGATGTTCGGTTTAAGTCCAAGCGTACCGACATACCAGGCAAACGATGGGTCTGGTGCTTCGGGCAGAACTATGTGTTCATAATCGGGATACCACAGGGCGCGCTGGCTTACTTCCCGTACTTTTTTGGCGAGGCTGCCGGTCACGCGATCGTTTCCCAAGACGAGTTCGATATTGCTTACAAACGTAGCGTCTTGTTCGATTGGTCGCACAGCTAGTTCGTCTAACTGTTCTGGTGGTTCTATTGGGGTTTTAAAAAAATCTTTCATAATTTTCTCTGGTAAATAAAAATCGGCTTCGTTGGTGGTTGAAGCCGATTGGGGATGGCGGGACTGTGCGATGGACCTAGTGCGTCCTGGCTTCAACCGTCGTGAAGCACAGCCCTTGGCGGCTGAGCATAATAATCATCACAAAACGGTCAAAGAAACTCATAATTACGTTTAGATTACTCTTCAGCGGGGTTGTTGTCAAGTTTACGCGTTGGCGGTGTCGGCTTTTTCAAGCTGCTGTAGTTTGTATTGAGTGTAGCGTTCGGCAGCCAGACGGGTTAGCTCGGGGTCCTCGCCTTGATTAACGAATTTCATGGCCTCACCCAGGATGGGGTGGATCTCGCACAATTTCTCGTGCATTTTTTGCACAAGCTTACGGTAGCCTGGATGGCCTTGGGGACTGGTACGTAGTTCATGCAAATGAAACGCTTCGCGGGCGTTATAGGTGATTTTCCAGCGCATACGGTGGCCCAGCAGGGTGGCGTACTGTGCTTCGCGGCCGTAGCCAGTTTGCTGCAGGAGACTGTGCAGGCGCAGGCTGAGCTCGAAACAGGTTTCAAAGGGCTCTATCAGATCGGCATCTTCGATGAGTTTTGGAATGTCGTAACCATAGCGCGGTGTTAATTCCTGCCATTCCAAGTCGTCCACCATACGGTGGCGTTGCAGATCGCGGAAGATGCCATAATCGCAGACCAAATCCCAACTGTAATGCACTTTTTCCAATGCGCGGCCGGGCCGATGGCGACGGTTCAGGCGTTCGCCCATAAAGGCTTCTAGTACGCTTAATTTTTTGGCGTAGGACCAGCTATCGACTTCTTTGCGGAGCTCAGCCAGGGATAGATTGCTGTGTTCGTATAAGACGTCAGGGATGATGTCGAATTCATTGCGTGGCCAGACGTCTGTTAGCTGCACGGTGTCCGTGGCGGGTGCGTGACTATCTGGCAGATATTCCTTGGCCAGTTTTTCTACGGCTTGAAAAGTGTTGGATCGGTAGGCAATGGCCGCCCCTCCCCGTTCCGGTTTGTCGGCGCGTTCCAAGAATGCGGGTGCGACCTTGCGGGCTTCTTGCAGCATGAGCTGGCCAGTAGCGTTGGCTTCGGGTATGGGGTCGCTTAACAGATGCATTATCAGATTTTCCAAGGCCTGACCAGAGGCGTAGATTCCCACGGTCGAGGTTGTAGCCACTGGCAGTGTCGGCCTAACGGCGTCGCAGGCTTGGGCCTTGATAGCGCTCCGCCACGCTACGTCACGCTCTTCTTTCGGTGTGGTTGACGTGTTTTTTAGGTAGTCGGTTAGTTTATGGATCATCAGAGAATACAGTTCGAAGATTTGGTCCATGTGTGCTTCGTATTGCTCTTTGACGGTTGGGTCCAAATGCTCGGGCGTATGGTAACGGTACTTGCCGTTTTTGTCTTTTTCATCGAAGTAGATGTAACGGGTGGACTGTTCCAGGTATGATGCTAGCCGGCCCCATTCCAGTTTTTTGGTTAACAAATTGCTGGCGTTTTCGACGACCAAATGTATACCTGTTAATTGCTGGACGGAATCGTCGCCGTACGCGGTGATGACGCGTTGCAATAGTTTTTGGTCCTGTCCGGCATTGTTGGCGAATTCGTCTAGAATGGTCAGGCGCATGTCGTCGCCTCGGCGGGACAAGCGGGCCATGGCGGCAGCCACGGTTACGGGATCAAGCTTCCCGGTAAAAGCGTAGACGTTTTTGTCGGTGTTGGTGACGGCTTCGTCCAGGAATTGCTTACCAGCCTCGGTTACGGCGATCAGGCCATCTTTGTCTTTAGTGACGTACGGATTTTGAACGACAGTTTTGGTGGCTTTTTTAACCGAAGTTGTGGATGTTTTTGTGCTCTGCGGCTTGGCGGGTGGCAGCAGGGGCTGGACTTTTTGCCAAATAATATCATGTATAGTGTCGATATCTAATAGTTCTTTGTCGCGCGTACAGTCGATACGCTGGAAATCTTTAGGGAATAATTGGCACATGTCGTCGTAGACGGCAACGGCTTTTTGTAGGTGATCCAGATCGGCTTCATGCAGATCGCGTTTTTTGTCGGTATAGTCACGAGCGTCTTTTTGGTC
The DNA here is from genome assembly GCA_036392795.1 of Saccharimonadales bacterium (SeqCode). GTDB lineage: Bacteria > Patescibacteriota > Saccharimonadia > Saccharimonadales > UBA4665 > JARIHD01. Next base: position 9,188 of record DASVXH010000037.1, on the reverse strand, counting down.
GACCAGGGTTTGGGCGATATCGGCTGGCACGCGCAATACAAAACTAAGTGTGGGCCGCGGGATCCGCAGCATTTCAAATTCCAAATTGTCCAGCCAGATAAAATAGCCGCGACGTTCTTCGGCATAGTGGAATTTGGTGCCTTGGTGGGCCATATTTGACCCGACATAGCGGTTGGCTAAAACGACTTTGCCGTCGGCCAGAGCCTGACGGATTTCGGGCGCAGCTTCGTAGCGGTCCAGAGCATAGAAAAGTGAACCGGTGTATGGGCCTACATCGTCGACGGTGCCATATTTTCCATTGAGGTACTGGCGTACGAAATAACTGGACTCTCGTGAATACTGAGGAAAGTCAAAAGTAGCGACCTCATACCCTTCGGCAATCAATCGCTCCTCTAGGCGTTTGGCCTGTGTTCCCTTGCCCGACCCATCTGTTCCTTCGATAACGATGAATGCACCGATCATGTTCTTTCCTTCCTTATAGTAGTCCGCTTAATCCCGGTACTGGTTCCGGCATGAGACGGTTGTCGCGGTAAGCACGCGGCAACATTAGCTCGGGCTTCCAGTTTTTGATGAGTTCTTCCAGGCTAGTCCCTTCTTGATATTTGCCACTAAAGCCTCTGTCCCGGCCCATGCCATAGTTGCCTGCCACTGGTCCGGTTTCATGAAAAATGATCTGTCCGATACGCTCGCCCACGGGCAGAAGTACTGTTTCGTGTTGATTTAGATTGTAGACCTCCAATGTCAGACGGTTGATGTAGCCGGGGTCGATCCACCCGGCGTCGAAACACACGGCGATACCGCTGCGACCCCAGCTGGAGCGCGATTTTAGTTCGCACGCACCTGGCGGCAAGATGCCAAAGAACTCATGAGTGTGAGCCAGGATACGTTCTCCTGGTCGCAAAGGAATAACAGGATGATCGAGGGGTATGCCTTTGAGTGGCGTGTGACCATTCTTTTTGCACCACTCTCCGTGTGGCACGGCCTGTAGATATGTGCCCCCAAAGTAACGCTTCACGTCGTTTTCGTCAAAAGGGTTATAGAGGCTGTGGTCGCCACTCTTTTCGGTCCGGTAGTAGTAATATCCCAGCGTAATGTCCAGACTAGCCTGGCTGACATGCCGCGAATTAAACGGCACACAGATAATGTTGCCGTCGGCTAGTGCCGTAAGAATCTGCGTGTTACTGTAAACGCTCATATTATGACCACATATCCCTTAAGCTCCCTCAAAAGTTGTATATATTGTACGATTTGTCAAAACCGTGACGCAAGCGTTAGCGCCAAAATTACAACCAAATACTTTGTAAAATATTTAACAAAAGTCCTATACTATTTAACAAATGTACGGTATGGAACCACTCTCGCCGCTGTCAAACGATAAGTCCAGGATTATGCACGGTTTCGAACTGGCCGCATATGGTGATGTAGATTTAACACGGCGACATTTGTTGGCCTATAGTGTGGCCGGATTGGGACTGGCGACGGCAGGAGGGGCGATTAAACTTACCGGTGAAGCGATAGTAGCGGATCGGCTGATGGCCGATTTTTTGTATAAAGGGGTCGAAACGGGCTACCCGCAGCTGACCACTCAGGTGGTTAATGCGGCGCGAGGTGTCTACCCCAACCATGATCGGGTAGTGCTGCACGGAGGTATCGGACAGATTGGACAGCGCTGTCGACAATTGGCCGAGTTATTAGCGGCCGGCATATACCACGGACGAACTATTCATTATAGTAACCCCGCTCCGGAAGGGATCGATTTGCATCAGGCGGCCGAGGCCTACAGCCAGTTGCAGGAAAAGAGCTATTTTATGCACGAGATCTCGGTGAGTATGGGTCTCCTCACGCGTACCGGGATTCATCTGGCCGGGGCCGATCAATACCGACAGCGGCATGGCAAGGAAATGCCGGCTATTATGCCTGCCGCCGGGGCTGTCGGGTCGTTTACTATCTTGAATGGACCAACGATGGGTCTTCAAACTGTATATAACGGCCAGATGATTAGCGAGCTGCTACGTCTGTGGGATGACCGGGATCCGCATATGAGTGACAAATTTGCAATCAAGGCCCTTGATAAACTGGTCAATCGCCACGAAAACGATGCCGGCACCGCGCTCAAGGGTGCGGCCCGTGAATTATTTGATAGGCTTCCTCCACGAATGTGGCTTAGCCAGATTCGGCAAATCCGCGACATTAACGTGCTGGAATTGGCACAACAAGGCCGGCTGGCCGGCTTTATCGGCCCATGGACACGCATGCTGTATGTTCGCTCTGACGATCGGGTGGTCAAAAACGCCGAAGCGTGTGAGGCGGCCGAAGAGGTTGCCGCGCTTACCGGCGCGTCATTTAGCGTATTAACACTGGAAAATGCTGGACATGCCAATGTGGCACGTCTGGCAAAAGATCCGAAATATCGAAAATGGGTTGGCGAACGAACGTTGCCAGCTTAGATGTCTGAAACTTTTAGAGACGACCTTTGATGCCGTTAATTTTGTCCACAAGGTCTTGGACATACTCGATAACCTCTGGGAGATTCCGTTTGCGATTTTCGAGTTCTTTGTAAATTTCTGCCCATTCATCACTGATTTTTTGGGCCTGCGTCGCTTCGGCTATTTTTGCAAAAGGAACGCCACTATGTCCAAGTTGTTTCACGGCATCTTCCACATCGTCAACTATGCTTTCGGCCATGCTGATTATATGTTGGGCATTGTTCAATTCATCGGCTGTCGATTGCTCTAGGAATCGCAAGGCGCTCAGCATCGAGCCGATACCGTTGGCGTCTAGTTTTTCGGCGACTTTGATAATAGATGCCTTGATTTCTTCGATGGTGCCCACGATATTCATGCCGCCGAAATCACCAGCGTTGAGATCGGGTCTTTGGCTAGCTGGACCGCTTGGACCGGAGGCTGCACGGCCATTTCCTTCCTCTTCTTCTGGTTCGGTTTGCCATTCGTAATCACGATTACGCATGCGTTCGCGAGCCTCTTTAATATTTTCCCAAAGACGTCTAATAAAGTTTGGATCTTTGGAGGCTTCGTCAGCTTGTTCGCGGGTGTGCTGAGTTGGTTCCGCTTTATCGCCATTGCTATCCTCGCCAGCGCCTTCGTTTCCCTGCCTTTCGTTGCGGGCTCGTTCGTCGTTAACGGCAGCCCAGCCCTTTGGTGTGGCTTCGTAAGTACTGGCCGTATTGGGTACTCCGCCCCCCGGACTAGGATCTGCCGGAGCGGTGCCTTGCGCTTTGGTACCTTGATTTTGGGCTGGAGCGGCGGTCGACTCATCGCCTTGCGTATCACCGGCCGTGTCCGTATCGGGCTTAGTTTTTGTATCTGCCGAGTGGTTGGGTTGGATAGGATCTGGTGGTGCTTGGGTTGATGGCGGGAATTCCCACCCTTTTGCCCTGTCCATAACCGACCTGCCTTGGGGCGGGTCATAATTAGGCCTAGCGACCTTAAGAGGCGGAGGCGGCGCTGGAATGACCGGAAATTTAGGCAACGGCGCATCGCGCGGTATTAACGGCAACGGCGGCCCTGTCGGTGCCGGTGGTAAAGGAGGTGGTACATAGGGTTCGAATTTGGGGTTACGACGTACGAGGCCTTTTTTGATCAGCTGGCTAATGTGTTGCCCGGCTTGCTCCATAGTTATGCCCAGGGCTTGCGCTATTCTTTCTAGAGTACCGGCCCCTCCGACTATGATTTCCCTGACAATATCGAGTTCTTTGGGGGTGCGATTAACTCTTCCATAGCCGTCGTACCACGACTGAATGGCGTCAGCAGTTGGGCCGCCGACTTGTTCGCCCAAAGGAGTTAGCTCAACTTCCGGTTCAGCGCCTGCCTCGGTTTGATTAATCATAACGAGCCCTGCTTGTTGCATTTCATAACAGGCTGCAACAAGGTTGGTTGTATCCTGGGGCGGTTCATAATCTGGATCGTCTTCCGGGTCGGCTGGATCGTCGAGCATATCCGAAATGTGGCTCAGAATTTCTTTTGGCGGCAAGGAGTGGCCGGCTTGGGCCAAAACACCAAGTGTTAGTGATTTGAGCGGGTCTTCTGAAATTGCTTCGTAGGCCTCCTCTGCAGGATTGTTGTGATAGGAAGATTCTGAACTTGTCATGATATATATCAAAAAGGTTTTTAACCCCTCATATGCGGGACTAATCTCGACATAGAGGGGTTAGGGGGGCGTCGCTAGGTCTGGCTGGCCAATTGCTAAAGACTACAGTTCGCTGGCGGCAACAACCATGCTTGGACCCATAGTGGTGGTCAAGTGGATGGTTTTGACGTAGGTACCTTTAACTGAGTTAGGCTTGTTGTTCTTGATGCTGGTCAGTACGGCGCGGGCGTTGTCGGTCAACTTGGCCTTACCAAAGCTTACCTTACCAATACCAATGTGTACGATACCAGTAGTGTCAACGCGGTATTCAACGCGGCCGGCTTTTGCTTCAGCGACAGCTTTGCTGACGTCGGTGGTGACGGTGCCACTCTTTGGATTGGGCATCAGGCCTCGTGGACCAAGGGCGCGAGCGTATTTGCCAAGTTTTGGCATGTTGGCGGGTGTGGAGATGAGGATGTCGAAATCCATACTGCCCTTGTCGAGCATTTTAGTGATGGTTTCGACGCCGCTTACATCTGCGCCTTCTACGGCGTCATCTGCAAATACGGCTACGCGAATTTTTTTACCGGTACCGGCAGGCAGCACCAGGTTGTCGCGGATGTTTTGATCGGCATGGCGGGGATCAACGTTTAGGTTGACGTGAAGTTCTACAGTAGCGTCAAATTTGACGGGGCTGGTCTGTAGCGCCAGGGCCAGGGCTTCGTCCAAAGAGTATACTTTGCCCTTTTCTACTTTTGCGGCCGCGTCGCGGAATTTTTTGCCCTGGCGCTCTAGGCGTGAACGGGCTGGCTTGGCGTGTTGCTTTGGCTTGGCTTCGGCCTCTTCTTCGGCGGTGTGGGCTTTGCGCTCTTCTTTGGCCTGTTTTTCCTCGGCTTCTTTTAGAGACTTGGCGCTGCGCTTACCGGCTTTGGCGGTAGTTTTTTCTTCTTTTTCCTGGGCTTCGACTTCTGGGGTCTCTATTTCGGTCGCTTCAATTTCGGGAGCTGCTTCGGCCACAACTGGCGCTTCTACTACTTCTTCGCTTGGTTTTTTGGCATCTTTTGCCATTACGTGTTCTCCTTTCGTGGTGCATGCGGCCAAAACATCTGGCCTCCCACAAAAATTAATGATTATTTATTGTACCACAGAACTGATGATTGCGCTAGCTACTCGGAACGGGATACGACTGCCGATTGATCCTTCGGGATATTGCAACCTAAAGAAGTCTACCTCTGTCGGGTTGATGCCAAATTCCGCTAGCGTCACTGTAATATTCCTAGCCGCGGCGGCGTCAATAAGGCGCTTAGCAATTTTTACTTCTTCTTGCCTTTCCTCTGGTGTGAGTTCGGTGGCGTATGGCAATGCGTATAAGAATGTCAATAAGGCCGCTCCCTGAGGTGTCTCTTTTTCGTCGCTGCAGTCACGAACATACGGACACGACTGGACGACTGGGTCTTCGCCGTATTGGGTTGGATATTTATCGCTTAATGATTCTAATGTCATAGTAATGCTCTTGTGGTTGAAAATAAGGAGGTCCACCGGGATGGGCCTCCTTATCGCTCGTTGTCTTTGATTGTTAGGGTTTAACTTTCGACTTCGACGCCCATACTGCGCGCGGTTCCGGCGACCATCTTTTTAATGGATTCAACGTCGTCCGCGTTCATGTCGGCTGCTTTTTCTTCGGCAATCTTTTGGAGTTGCTCCTGAGTAAGTTTCTTTGCAATTTTTTCGCTGTTCGGTTTGCCTGATCCCTTTTGGATGCCCAGGGCAGCGCGAATACGGTCATCGGTCGGCAGGCTAACAACGCGCCAGCTCATAGTGCGGTCTTCAAAAATAGTGATATGCACAGTTACGGTTTGACCTTGCATATCTTTGGTGGCGTCGTTGAACGGGTTGATGAAATCCATCATGTTCACGCCATGCTGACCCAAAGTGCTACCAACCGGAGGCGCAGCAGATGCGCGGCCAGCGGGAATTTTCATCTTTAGGTTTGCTTTTACGGCTTTAGCCATAGTTTAGTCTCCTTGTTTTGCCGGAAGTAGAAGCGCTCCCAGCTGTACTTCTGATGTAGAAGTGCGTAACGAACAGATTATAGCGCAGTACTGCCCCGTTGTCCAGTGCTCGGCGCCACATTTATGCGGGTGATGCGGTCGGTAGGGAGCGCGCTAGGAGACGTTTAGGATGGTCGCTACCCGGGCTAAAAGCTCTTCGGTCTCCGCGATGTCCTTTGCTATCTGCTGGGAGGCCTCGTTGTCCAGTTGTTGCTGGTAAAACTCCAGATCGATGATAGTTTCTTCGGTGAGTTCGACGTTAATTGCTGGTGGATAAACGTTGCGTAGACTATCCAGAATGGCCGGCAGCTTTTTGGCTATAATTGCACATTGCTTTGGATTTTCTATAGATTGAAACTGTTCCGTGGGGTCTTGGGTTTTTAGTCCTGCAACTGCTCGGAGAACCCGGTTGCTTCGGGACGCTATTATGCGTGCCAGGCCCGATTTTTTAAGCTTTTCATTGCTAAGCGAACCAATAACTTGTTCGTAGGCCTGCATGATGGCCTGCGCGTTCAGGCTGCTGCTTTTTAGTTGGATCAAATGATCGGTGCGCAAAAGGAGCTGACCGACTATCGCGGTATTGATATCGTTCCGGTCGTCGGTTTCGACCCGCTGCAAAAGAGAGTTCATGCGGGAGTCGTCCAGGAAGAGTTCGGCCATGCTCATGCCGCAGCGGTAGGGAGCTATTTCGCTAAAGGTGGTAAAGAGCGAGCGAATGCCATTATGTTTTGTTGTTGGCTGCACTTCTCCGTCAATAACCTGGTCAAACATACCTTGGAATTCGCTGAGACTGAAACCATATAAATTAACGTTGAAACCTGAGCGCATCCCTTGGTAGGATTCGGCGCCTACAAGGAGTGCAAGTGGCTCCCCTTCTTTTGGCCAGTAGTTTTGATGAATGTCACGCAATGCATTCGCTTCTGCGTTGGAGAATTCATATCCTCGGAAACCTCCCATGCGGGCAAGCGCTGGATCAAAGCGTGAAGCAAAAAGGTCGCCGATCACTTTTCGGAACTCTTCTGGGCTTTGGGTGGACTTTAGCGTCTCTATTGATGCATTAAAGTCCAAAATTCGGTTAAGACCGTCGGCAGTACGTTCTTCGCTACCTTTAAGCGCGTGGATTTGACAAATCCTGTGGTCCCGAACCGCACTTGACATCATGCCTGGGGTAACGAAGGTACTGAGTGATCCGTCGTGGTCCTTATAAGCCCTCACATGCACGATATCCCCTGGTGTGGGTGTCGAGTGCTCTACAAATTCCGGTTGCAGGAGCTTGATACCGGAACCGACATCAATAATATGTTCAATCGTTTCTGGCGAATCAGGAGACGAAGCTCCTGCCAGTTTCATGGAACCGTTACCGTATTCCTTGATGGCGCCACTTACGATAATGCTCTGCTCTGGCCGTGGTCTTTTTTTGTGGGGGTGGCCCATGGGTAGCTCAGCAGCAAATACCTCTATGATTCGGCCAACCGGTTGGAAACTGCCATTTTCCAGTTCCATATAGCCGACATCGACGTCGGCAACTATGCTCAGGAGTCCTCGCCAGGCGGCTAAACGTTCACCTAGCTCGCGGTCGGTTTCGGATTCGGGACAGAGGGGAAAACGAGTCAGCAGATCGGTGACAAAAAGCCGGTTCGAAACTTGCAATTCTGTTGTAGATTCAAGCATGCAGACATACTTGTGGGGATTGCCTCCAGATAAAAGACGAAAGGTGCCCCGCAAGGTAGTGCCATCCCCCACCTCGTCTATGTGCGGACCCTTATGCCCATAGTTCAGGCGGCGAACGTCGAGTATGTCCGTGCCATAGTCTGGCAGCTGCGCGTTTTGCAAACGAATACTAGTATCATAGGGATGATTCAAGGTGTCGGGTAGACCTTGCGGCCGCTGATAAAGCTCATTCAGGGCGAAATCATCAAATGGTAAAGATGGAAACTTCTCTGTTGCCATAATTTGTTTTTTATTTAGAGTCCTGGAGCTTTGTTGCTCGTTTCCGGAATAATAAGAATCGATGGCGTGTAGACGGGGCAGCCGCTACGGCCTAGTCCGTCGCTTAGGACAATCAGCCGGGCTGTTTTCTCTCCATCGCCGACGTTTGCGATTCCCAGAGAGTGCTGAGATAGTGTTTCTATGGCGACGCTGCCGATTTCGCCAGAAAGCGCCTGGCGCATAGTCGCATAAGCCCGGCCACCTTTTTCGGTGGGTGCTAATCTTTGCATATTGGATCGGCGATCGTAGCCCGGGAACGACATATTTAGACGCGTTTAACCTGCAAGCTGTCCAGCTCGACAGGTGTGTCGCGGCCAAACATGTTGACCAATACTTTTAGCTTGCCCTTTTGTGAGTCGATTTCGTTGATGGTGCCGTCGAAGCCCTTGAACGGACCGTCGGTGATATTGACGACTTCGCCCAGACGGTAGTCGATCTTGTGCTTGGGCTGTTCCAGACCCATGCGTTTTTGAATTTTTTCGATTTCTTCGGTGCCAATAGGGGTTGGTTCTGAGCCCGAACCAACAAAGCCGGTCACGGATGGTGTGTTGCGCACAATATACCAGGCGTCTTCACTCATCTTCATCTGGACCAGGACATAGCCCTGGAAAATGCGCTTTTCGACTACGCGGCGCTTGCCGTTTTTGATCTCGATCATTTTTTCTTTAGGAACCAGAACCTGGAAGATCTTGTCTTTCATGTCCAAGCTGTCCGCACGCTGGCGGATAGATTCGGCCACTTTTTCTTCGTAACCGCTGTAGGTGTGGATGGCGTACCATTGTTTGGTCGCGTCGTATCGTTTGCTCATTATTTTAATAGTACCTGCTTAAATAGTTTGCCCAGACCGAAGTCCAATAGAGCGACAAATAGCCCAAAGACAACGGCAAAAATGATAACTGCAAAAGTGAGTCGGAGTGAAACCGGGAACGTTGGCCAGGTTACCTGGCGTAGTTCTTTCCAGCTGTTGCGGAAATACGGCGGAACAAGAATCAAGCCGATAATTCGGAACGGTTTGAACTTGCCTAGCTTTCTTACTCCCTTGCCTGCGGCACGGAACGGCGC
>DASVXH010000036.1:0-9793 GCA_036392795.1 Saccharimonadales bacterium (SeqCode) | reverse complement strand
GTGGCAAAAGCTCGCCAGGCGCTCAAAAAAGACACCATCGAATTGGTAGCTCTTGCTACCGAAAAAGTAGTGAAAGAAAAGCTGGACGATCGTAAGGACGCCAGGCTTGTAACCGAGGCTCTCCAGGAGAAGGCGTAATGGCTGCCGGGCAGATGTCTCGCCGGGTTTTGGCCCGTACAATTGCTGGCAAATTGCTGGCCGAGCCGTCGCGTCAATCTCACTGGATGCAAGTGTTGGCTGCTTATTTGGTTGATCAACACCGGGAATCCGAGGCCAACCTTATCATTAACGATATAGAGCGGGAATTGTTCCGACAGGACGGTCAGCTGACTGTTTCGGTCACGAGTGCGCGGCCCCTGACCGCAGACATCCGCACCAGCCTTACCAAATTACTTACAGTCCAGACTAAGGCAAAAAAAGTACACTTAACGGAGAGTACTGACTCGGAGTTAATCGGCGGTCTTATTGCCCGCACGCCCGACGCCGAACTGGATGCCAGTATTCGTACCAAATTAAATCGACTAGCAACAATTGACTAAGACCCCTGATGGCGGTCCCAATAGGAAGAACGAGGAGAATAATAAAACAACATGAGTGAGCTTAAAGTCCAAGAACTATCAGCCGAGCTCCGTGACGCGATCCAAAACCTCCGTGATCGTCAGGGTCTCGAAGAAGCCGGTATCGTTACCCGCGTAGGTGACGGTGTGGCTTGGGTGTATGGCCTGCGCAGCGCCGGCTATAACGAAGTGCTGGAAATCGCAACTGCTGACGGCGGTTCGGTAACTGCCTTTGCCCTTAACCTGCTCGAAGACGAGATTGGGGCGGTGATCTTGGGTGACGACTCGCAGGTTGTTGCCGGCAGTAAAGTAACGCTGACTGGAAAAGTCCTCGACGTACCTGTTGGTCCCGAAATGATCGGCCGTGTTGTTGATCCATTGGGTCGCCCACTGGATGGCAAAGGTCCGATCAAAACCAAAACGCGTAACCCAATCGAACGCCGTGCTCCTGGCGTGATGGATCGCCAATCCGTATCCGAGCCGGTCATGACCGGTCTTGTGGCTATCGACACTATGGTACCGATTGGCCGTGGTCAGCGTGAGCTGATTATTGGTGACCGCCAAACTGGTAAAACAGCCATCGCTGTTGATACCATGATTAATCAGGCCAAGCAAAAATCTGGCATTATCAACGTGTACGTGGCTGTTGGTCAAAAACGTTCCAAGATCGCTGCGCTTATTGAACGCCTGAAGCGCGAAGGCGTAATGGACCAGACTATCGTCGTGGCCACCAGTCCTGCCGATCCCGCACCGCTACTCTACCTAGCGCCGTATGCCGGCTGTGCCATGGGTGAATACTTCCGCGACAACAAGGGTCATGCCCTCATTATTTACGATGACCTGACCAAGCACGCTGTTGCTTACCGCCAAATGTCATTGCTGCTCCGTCGCCCTCCGGGCCGCGAAGCCTACCCTGGTGATGTGTTTTATCTGCACTCCCGCCTTTTGGAGCGTGCCGCTAAATTGAATGACGAACTGGGTGCCGGTTCTTTGACCGCGCTTCCAATCATCGAAACCCAGGCTGGTGACATTTCCGCCTACATTCCGACTAACGTTATTTCTATAACCGACGGTCAGATCTTCCTAGAGACTAACTTGTTCTATCAAGGTATTCGCCCAGCTATTTCGGTTGGTTTGTCGGTCTCCCGTGTGGGTGGGGCCGCTCAGACAAAAGCTATCAAAGCCGTTTCTGGTGGTCTGAAACTTTCATTGGCACAGTTCCGCGAATTGGCTTCATTCGTCCAGTTTTCGAGTGACCTTGACGCCGACACTAAAAAGACGATTGAGCGTGGTCAGCGTCTGACCGAGCTGCTGAAGCAAAAACAGTATAGCCCACTCAGTATCGCCGAACAGGCAGTAAGCGTGTTGGCTGCCACCAAGGGCGCATTTGATGAAGTGCCGACCGAAAAGGTCAAGGACGCACAGGCCGAGCTTATTTCCCTGCTGGAAGACAAGCACAAGGACGCTATGAAGACTCTGAATACCGGCGACAAGCCCACCGAAGGCCTGGAAAAGACCGTCCTAGACGCCGCCCACAAAGTCGCCAAAACCTTTGCCGTGCATAAGGCCGAAAAGGCCAAAGGCTAAGTAATAAACCATGGCTTCAAGGCAACAAATTAAACAGCGGATCGGATCGGTTAAAAGTACCAAGCAGATCACCAAGGCCATGCAGCTGGTCGCAGCTAGCAAGCTTCGTCGTGCACAAGAAGCAGCCGCGGGCCCGCGGGCTTACGCCGAACTGGCGCGCGGTATTCTGGCGCGTCTGCGTAACATTGCCGGCGGTGAAAGCGAATCATATCTCTTTACCGACCGACCGATCAAAAACCGCCTGCTTCTAGTTGTTACCAGTGACCGCGGTCTGGCTGGTGCCTACAATTCCAACGTCATTCGTCGCATGATCAAAGAGCTAAAAGACGACCGTGAAAAAGATGTTACGACGTCGGTAATTGTCATCGGCCGGCAAGCGGCACATGCCGCTGGCCGTATCGCCGGCTTGGACGTACATGCCGTGTACCAAGGCTTGCCTGACCGGCCTGACGCCGATACCTTGCGTCCGATTCTTTCAACCGCAGTCGGGTTGTTCGCCAATGGCCAGGTGGACGCTGTAGATATTATCTACACCAAATTTATTTCGACAGTTAATCAAGAGATATTGGTAAATCGTTTGCTTCCAGCTGGTTTGGATATGGAAACGAGCGAAGAAAAAATTGAAGACGCTGAAGCAACCGTCGAGCCATCAGTCGATGTACTGTTGCAGTCAACGACCATGCGTTTACTGGATGCTCAGATTTACCAGGCGCTCCTAGAGGCCGCTGCCAGTGAACATTCCATGCGCATGTTGGCTATGAAAAACGCTACGGACAATGCTAGTGACATCGTCGATGATCTGACACTCGAATTTAACAACGCGCGCCAGGCGGCTATTACCCAGGAATTGGCTGAAATCAGCGGCGGCGCGGAGGCCATAAAATGAGTGAAGCATTAGGCGATGAAGAACCAATCGTCATGGAGACAGGACTTAATTTTGATGGTGTAGAAGACTGGACAGCCTTGCGAGATCTAGAACCCACGAACAACGAAGGAGAAGAATAATGGCAACAACAAAAGATAAACCAAAGACCGCTACCGGACAAGTTGTCCAGGTTGTCGGTGTGGTGGTTGATGTTGAATTTCCGCAGGGTCAGTTGCCCGCGATCAACAACGCCCTCCAGGCTGCACTAAACGATCAGAAACTCATTCTGGAAGTCGCACAGCACCTGAGTGAAACCGTAGTGCGTACCGTCGCGCTCTCTAGTACTGATGGTCTAAAGCGCGGTTCCGATATTACCGATACTGGTGCTCCAATTAGCGTTCCTGTAGGCAAAGAAACCCAGGGTCGCATGTTTAATGTTATTGGTGAACCTATTGATGGTAAGGGCGGCACGTTTAAAGAACACTCCCCTATTCACCGTGCCGCGCCCACTCTTGAAGAACAATCCGGTTCAATCGAGATTTTGGAAACCGGCATCAAGGTTATCGACCTGATTTGTCCTATTGTTAAGGGTGGTAAGGTTGGTCTGTTTGGTGGTGCCGGTGTCGGTAAGACCGTAACCATCGAAGAACTTATTAACAACATCGCCCGCTTCCACAGCGGTAGCTCGGTGTTTGCCGGCGTTGGTGAGCGTACCCGTGAAGGTAACGACCTCTACCACGAAATGGCCGAAGCTGGCGTTTTGGACAAGACCTCGCTGGTCTTTGGCCAGATGAACGAGCCACCGGGTGCACGTCTTCGTGTTGCCCTTTCCGGTCTTACGATGGCCGAAGCCTTTCGTGATAAAGGCCAGGACGTACTGCTGTTCGTAGACAATATTTTCCGCTTTACGCAGGCTGGTTCCGAAGTTTCGGCGTTGCTAGGCCGCTTGCCGTCCGCTGTAGGCTACCAGCCTAACCTGCAGCAAGAAATGGGTATGCTGCAAGAGCGCATTACGTCGACCAAGTCTGGTTCGATCACTTCAGTGCAGGCCGTTTACGTTCCTGCCGACGACCTTACCGACCCCGCCCCGGCAACCACCTTCGCTCACCTAGACTCCACCATCGTGTTGAACCGTGCCCTAACCGACATCGGTATCTATCCGGCCGTCGACCCGCTGGACAGTAGTTCGACCGTGCTTGATCCTCAAATTGTCGGCGAAGAACACTACAAAGTGGCCCGCGAAGTACAGCGTATTTTGCAGCGCTATAAAGACCTCCAGGACATTATTGCCATCCTTGGTATGGAAGAACTGTCCGACGAAGACAAAAAGATCGTGGCCCGCGCCCGCCGTATTCAGCGCTTCCTCAGTCAGCCGTTCTTTGTGGCCGAGAAGTTTACCGGCAACGCAGGTAAATATGTTTCGCTTAAAGACACCGTCAAATCATTCCGCGAAATTCTAGATGGCAAACACGACGACAAGCCCGAATCCGCTTTCTACATGAAAGGCGACATTAGCGAGGTAAAGGCGTCATAGTCATGGCAGAAACCGCTCCGAAAGCCGATATGGAATCAGGCGAAAGACCTTCTTGGGCTCTGGGTATGGCCCCCGATTTTGAAAGATCGGGCAAAGAGACCTTGATTCCTGATGGGGCCTATGAGCCTGTTCCTTCTGGTCAGTCGGGTGTTGGTGTTGGAGATCGTATATTTTCACCGGTACGGGATCCCATCCCAGTCAGGGACATAGATATTGAACTAGATCAGGTGCCGCTCTTTCGAAAAGGAAATGATCAAGAGGTAGAAAAATGAAGTTTGTATTAGTATCGCTGGACGGCGTAAAATTTAGTGCCGAAGCGTATTCGGTGGTTTTGCCTACCGCCGCTGGCCAAGTGACGATTATGCCCGGTCACGAGCCTTTGTTGGGCGTGGTAGTCCCCGGCGTGGTTACGGTCCGTCGTGACAAAAACGACGCCGATACTCATCTGGAACACTACGCCACGTATGGTGGTGTACTAGAGGTGGGCAAAGAAGGCGTCCGCGTATTGGTAGATGAAGCCACGCATGGCGACGAGATCAACGAAGCCGAGGCTGAAAAGGCCCACCAGGCTGCCATGGACCTGCGTAAGGCAGCCAAGGACCAGGTCGAACTAGACAAGGCTCAGGCCTTGGTGGACCGCGCCGCAGTTCGCCTACAGGTCGCAGGCCTTCGCCGACGTCATCGCCGGTAATTTGTTCTCATAATTAGTAAGGTGTGTGGTGTACGGGGATTGTCGCCCAAGCCTAGCCGGTTTTATCTAGTCGTCGCATCAGGACTTCTGCGGCCTCTAGTGTATCGTATTCATCTGGTGACCGATTTTCGATGGCGTAGGCCGGGGTTGTCAGGAGATCTACATCGGCAGGGGGTGGAAAATTACTCCCTAGAACGCCAGAAGTATCAAAGAAGATTTGCTGGCGTAGTACCCAGGCGCCTACTGGAGATTTAAGGGGTAGTTCTTCGCAGATTTCAAAGAAAGTTTGATCAATAGAAGGAGCGGGTATAAGGTTTTTGCCCTCTAGAAGTGCAGGTTGATATTGATATAGACCGATGCGGCCCTGGCAGTCTACGCCCCGCCGATGTCTGACAAGGCTATAAGGTATGGCGCCGATCAGGTCGGGCTGCGGTGTTTCTCTGTGCCAGTTGGCTAGCCATGGGTACCAGCCGCCGGTCTTTTTCTGTCGTATGCTGGGTTCGCTGGCCTGCTTGCCTAGCAATCGGCGGCCAAGGTTAGCAATAATTTGAAGACGTGGATAATAGAACTCGTAGCCATTGCCGGGAAGATAAGGTTGTTCGCGCAACAAATGAGTCGCCCCAAGAGACCGTCCCTTCGCTATTTCTTCGATACTGGGTCGACATGACCTCGTCTGCTCCGCCATGTTGCCCCAGTATAACAGCTCGCCATTCGGGCGGCCTATTTACAAACTAACAATGTTAGGATACGCTTCAGATAGTAATAAAACTACTGTACGGAGGGAATATGCTAACAAGAAAAAAAGTCGCCATGATACTGGCGGAGTTTTTGGGAACCGCGCTTTTGACGCTGGCCGTATTGGCTGTCAGTAAGTCGACTATCGGTATCCCCTACTTCGTCGCCATCGCTGCCGGTTTGGTTGTAGCTACAGTGACATTGACCATGGGCGCTGTATCTGGGGCTCACCTTAACCCTTTGGTTACCATTGGTTTGCTGTCGGTTCGCCGAATCAAAATTGTACCGGCGGTTGTTTACGTTGCGGCGCAGTTACTTGGTGGTATCGCTGCCTACTATCTGTTTACCTATTTTGTAGGTCAAACCTGGAATAACAGCGGTGATTTTAGCGGCCGCGTATTGGTTGCCGAAGCCGTAGGTGCCTTTATCTTCAGCCTTGGTTGGGCTGCAGTCGTCTTCCAGAAGATGGAAGCCGGCCGGGCTGCCGCTGTTATTGGTATGTCACTAATGCTTGGTGTGCTGGTCTCTGCCGCCGGTGCTGGTGGCATTGTCAACCCGGCTGTTGCTCTTGGTGCCCGCTCATGGGTCTGGGGCACATTTGTTCTAGCTCCGGTGCTGGGTGGTATTATCGGATTCAATCTGTACAGTCTGCTCTTTGCGCCAGCAAAATCGTTGACTGCATCAACCGAAAAAAAGACTTCCAGCCGCAAGAAATAAGGCGCGACATTCGCGCTTTATCTAATCAGTTCCTCGCTTTTGTGCGAGGAACTGATTTTTAAGCCAAAAAAGACGAATATTTTACAAACGTTGACGCTGCCTGGGGTTACTATAGTTTCATAGGGTATTTGTACCGTTGTTCGTATTCAGTCAATAATAATTGCCGTGGTCGTACTTTTATGTTATAAATAAACCGATCACCTAGATAAAAAGAAGTCGAAAAAAGTCTGGAGTTGCATGATCCTCCCCTCTTTTAGTTTGCGTATGTCCAATGTCAGCCGGAAGCGGCTGTCTTTTTTGTGTGCCATTACCCTGGTTGTGCTTTTTATTTTCTTTTTTTGGCGGGCCGAACAGCGAGGTCTGCTAGCGATGACATCTACCAATAATCAGCAATTTACTGAATTATATTTTACTGATACAAAGGCATTTCCGCAGAAAATGGTCAGCGGCAGCCGGTACAGTATTCCTTTCGCTGTTGCCAGTCATGAGGCGGCGCCTTTTACCTACGCCTATCGGATTCATGTGATGGAAGGAGGCAAAACCACCATAACCGATCCGCTTGAATTGACGCTGGCCCCGGGCGACCGCGCTATCCGCGCCGCGCCGTTTACGGTGCATGATCCCGCCCAGCCCCTGGCTGTGACGGTTGAGCTAATTAATAAGCAGCAAACTATAACTTTTAGGGTGACCAAATGATGAAAAAGATAACTGTTGTTATTCCGTGTTACAACGAACAAGAAGGCATCGCGGCCGTAATTAAAGGATTTCCGCGCGATAAATTGCGCGATCATGGCTTCGAATTGGAAGTTTTGGTTGTCGACAATAATTCCACCGATCAGACCGCCGAGGTTGCCCGCGCGGCTGGGGCGCGTGTATTGCACGAGCCGAAACAAGGTAAAGGCAACGCCATCCGCGCCGCGTTTTATAATGTGAGCGATGACACCGACTATGTGGTGATGTGTGACGGCGACGATACGTACAAGGCGTACGAGATTTTGCGGCTGGTAGAGCTGCTCGATAGTGGTTTTGGTGATGTTGTTATTGGGTCGCGCATGGGCGGTAAAATGAGCGACGGCGCTATGAAGGGCTTTAACCGTTTGGGTAACTGGGGCTTTTCGTTTCTGGTGCGAGCGGTGTACAAAGTCAATGTGACCGATACGCTGACCGGCTATTTTGCCTGGAAGCGCGATGTGATCGTGCAGTTGCGGCAGCATCTGCAATCGGCTGGCTTCGCCATCGAAATGGAAATGATTACCAAAATGGCGCGCATGGGTTACGACATCTATTCGGTGCCTATTACCTATGAACCACGATTAGGTGAATCCAGCTTGCGGCCGATTTATGATGGTACTCGCATCTTACGCGAATTTATTCGACAGCTGCGCTGGCGACCGCGAATGGAGCGCATTGCTTTTGTGTCCGACACCGTGTGGCCCTATTTTACGGGCGGCAAAGAAAAGCGTTTGCACGAAATAACCCGCCGTTTGGTCAAAGAAGGTCGGCAAGTGGATATTTATACCATGAAATGGTGGGACGCTCCGGGCAAACATATGATTACCGAAGATGGTATTCATCTGCATGCTCTGACCCGTAAATTTAACATCTACAAAAATGACCGGCGCTCGATTGCACAGGCATTATTGTTTGCGCTGGGATGCTGGAAAATGCTATTTAAACGTTTTGATGTGGTGGATGTCGACAGCATGCCGTTTTTCCCTTTATTTATGGTACGGCCGATTGCCACATTGCGTCGCAAAAAAATGTACGCTACCTGGCACGAGGTTTGGGGCAAGGAGTATTGGAATAATTATCTGGGCGGCGCAGGCGGCAAGATTGGCGCTGTGACCGAATGGCTGGCTATGCATATGCCGCACGTTATTGTTTCCAACTCCAACCATACAACTAAGCGTCTACGTGCCGCAGGTAGCAAAAAACAGATCGTGACGGTGCCGCTGGGAGTGGACGTCGACAATATTCTGATGGTGCCAAAGCATGACCTGGAAAGTGATGTCATTTTTGCCGGCCGCTTGCTGGAGAACAAAAATGTCGACATGTTGATTCGCGCTATTTCACGATTAAAGCGCACGCGTCCTGACATTCGTTGCCTGGTTATTGGTAATGGTCCGGAACGCGCCAAGCTGGAACAGCTGGTTGCGGACCACAAGCTCGAAAATAATGTGACGTTCTTTAATTTTCTACAGGACCACAATGAACTTTATAGTTTAATGAAGGCTTCGAAGATGTTTGTCCTGCCGTCAGTTCGTGAAGGTTTTGGATTAGTAGTTATAGAGGCGAACGCCTGTGGAATTCCAGTTGTCACCACGACCCACTCGCTTAATGCAGCCCAGGATTTAATCGCCGAAGGGCAAAATGGTTATTTGGCTAAGCCGAACGATGCGGACCTGGCCAAAAAGATCGGCAAAGTTCTGGATACGCACAGTTCATTCAGGCCCAAGCAGACGCTTGAAGAGAAATTTAGTAAATATCGCTGGCACCACGCCGCTAAAGCAGTAGAAAGAGTATTGGTTCGAGAATAATGACCGTTTCCTTTGTTGTAATTGCCTATAATGAACAGCGCAGTATTGAGCGCACCGTCCGCGCCATTTTGGCCCAGAACGGACTGGAAGAATTTGAAATCATAGTAGTTAATGATGGCTCGCGTGACCAGACGCTGGAAATTGTGCAGCGCTTGGGTGTCGAAGATTCGCATATTCGTGTGATTGACCAGCCGAATAAAGGCCGCGGTGCAGCGCGTGCCGCCGGTGTGGCTGCCGCCAAAGGTGGCTACATTGCTTTTGTCGATGCCGATATTGTGTTGCCGGCCGACTGGTTGACCCGCTGCTTGCCGTACCTAAAAGACCAGGGCTACGACGCTTGCGCTGGCACTGCCCTGCCCGACGGTGACGTGTCGTTTGTGCATCGTATAACCGAAATGGAGCCCAAACTTGCCGCCCAAACAACTACCGTTACCGGCAGTAATGGCTTATTCAAACGCAGCGTTTTTGACAAAGTTTCGTACGATGCCAGTAAACGCAATGGCGAAGATGTAGCCCTGGGGTAGGCTATGCAGGCTGCGGGCATAAAGACTATTACGGTCCCCGATCTAG
>DASVXH010000035.1:0-13013 GCA_036392795.1 Saccharimonadales bacterium (SeqCode) | reverse complement strand
GTCAATACTTTCGGGCTTGTGACCGATAATTTCCAGTACTTTGCGCAGATCTTCGGGCCTATGGTTACGGATGCTCCCGCCACCGATTTCGTAGCCGTTCAGTACAATGTCGTACTGGGTGGTCAGAATGTCGCCAATATTCTGCTTGTTCTGCAGCCATTCACGATGTTCGGGAATTGCCGCGCTGAAGGGATTGTGCGTAAACGTCCACTCGCCGACGGCGCCGTGGTGTTCGTCTTTGTTGGCTTTTTCAAAGAAAGGAAAGTCGACCACCCAACAGAACGCCAATAGATTGGGATCGGCCTTGTCTTCGCGCAGGTCAGGACGGTCGCTACCGTACTTTTCCATCGCTTCTTTGTAGGAGATACGCGGGAATGGCACTGTTTGAATGTGTTTTTCGGGATACAGTGTTTCGACAATCTTGATAAGCAAGGCTTCGTTCACAGCCATCACGTCTTCGCGTTCGACAAAGCTCATTTCCATGTCCATCTGAGTGAATTCGGCTTGGCGGTCGCCGCGCGTGTCTTCGTCGCGGAAACAGCGGGCAATTTGGAAATAGCGCTCCACGCCACCGACCATCAAAAGCTGCTTGAACTGTTGGGGTGACTGCGGCAACACATAATAGCTTCCGGGGTTCAAGCGGGCAGGAATAATGTACTCGCGAGCGCCTTCGGGTGTACCTTTGGTAAGGTGGGGCGTTTCGACTTCCCAAAATTTTTCACCGTCCAGGTAATTACGAATGATTTGGATAATCTGATGACGCTTTTCCAGGTTGTTGCGCATGCGGTCGGAGCGAAGGTCCAAATATCGATACTGCATACGCAGTTCTTCGCCAACTTCCGCAGCTTTTTCGATTTCAAAGACAGGTGTTTCAGCCTCGGCCAAAATCTCCAAATGTTCGGCCACCATTTCGACCGTGCCCGTAGGCAGGTCGGGGTTTACTTGGCGTTCGCCGCGTTTTTGAATCTTGCCCCGAATAGCAATCACGAATTCGCTGCGTAGCGTTGCGGCTTTATCGAATAGGCCTTCGGCACCAGCGCCGTCTTTAAAGACAACCTGCAGCAGACCGCTGCGATCGCGCAAATCGATAAAAATCAACTTGCCATGATCACGACGCGACATTACCCAGCCCTTAACCTCCACCGTTTCGTCGATGCGTTCAACTGTTTCTGTCGCCCAAATTCTGCTCATACGTCTTTCTTTCTTTACGTTTGCTTGCAAATTTAAATAATCGGCCGAGCCGAGTTACTCCCATTATACCTCAGTACGGCCAGTGGCGGTAGGTAGTTTAAGAAGTAAAAGATGAGCGTGACAAAATTACTTGTCATGCCCACGAAAAGCAGGTAAAAAAGGATGATGACATATGAAAACCGACCTCTGAGCGGAGCGCCACAACTTCCAGAAACTTTGCCCCCAGAACCGCCCCATCCTTTTTCGCAGGAAACGATAGAGCTAGTGGGTCAAGCCTCATTGGACCACCTGCTTAGTTTAGGCGCCCGCTTGGAAGCGACTCGCCAGGACCTCAGTGAAATCAAACTAACAGCCAGCAGAGAAGTTATTATACAGGGCAATCTCGGACGACGTATACACAACGACCCCTTTCAAGGACAGATTGATGAAGAAGTGAACACCGCCTACACTGCATGGGCACTTCTACAATTAGGCCCCCACACCCCTACGCAACTCACAACGAATTCAAAAATTGTCATTGACCTGTATCGTAAGTACAACCATGCATTTGTACCCCTCTCGCCTGAGGCTATTGATGAAGATATTGAACATGTGAAAGCCCTTAAACAACACAAGCTCACGGACGCCAATCGGTCCATAGAAGAGCTATTCCTACAGTATGACAATGCGGATAATATAGCCCTCAAAAGAGAGCTGCTGCAGAGGATTCATGATCGCTGTGTTGCTACATCACCAGTTGACATGACGGGCTGCGCGCTTTTGGAATATCTGTCTGCCGAAAGAGTATTTTCCTGCCTTGAACGATTAGAGTCCAAAACCAGCAGCAGCAAGCTTGTAGAGGTCTTTAATCTAATGGGCATGGATACTCAAAAGGTCGACATCCAGGGTCACGCCTTTGCGCGTCGCCCACTAAGCGAGTCATCTGCACAGTATCAGACGGCCATTAAACTTTTAGGTGGGAATCCTAGTCCATTGCAAGTCCAAGAACAATTAATACTGCTCTGCAAGCAAGAGCATAAAAAGCAGGCTCAAACCTACTTAGGCGAACTCAACCAAGCGGCCCTGCGTATTCTTTACGACGCCGAAGCATCCCTTTTTAGTTCCATCAAGGCCGTTGCCGGGGACACATCCACATTCCCGTATAATCTGATCGACCGCTACCAAGCCAATCCGTTGGTCTTAATGTCCCTTGGTCTTTTGGACCTGGAACAGCGCCTCGCTCCGCTTCGTGCAGAACTAAAGGCCTTTACACAATCCCTTGAACCAGGGTCCTGGTGGCAGTGGAATTATGAACAGCTCGTGGAAGACCTCCAGGCAAAAATGGGAACGCCCACCCGTGCACAATCTATCGAAGCAGCTCGGCGGACTATAGGCGAACTACTTACACAACACTTGGATACCGTACTACGAGATGTGCAGCCCTTGACCGATGTTGTGACCGGCAAAAAACCACGCGTCCCTAGAAATCCCAAGAACATACGCCCCGAACACCAAGCAGCCCTGACACTTCATAACGAACTGCACCGGCATGGGTTTGAAGACCAAGAAAAAGCGGCCATTGTAGCAATTACCAGTGAACAATGGGGCACATTAAAACGTCTGCACGCTTACGCTTCAGCCGAACACACCACCACCGTCGACTACGCTGCTGAAATTGGCCATTGCCTGCAAACCGATTCCCTCAAACAGCTGAAACAGATGAAAGACTTTTCTCTAAACCAATTGCTTGCAAACATACATGTGAAATTCACTCTTTCACCAAAAGTACTTTACGGTTTTGGCCCGTACCAAAAAAAATTGATTGACGCCGCTCTCAGCGACCTCCACCTAGACAGTCCCGCTTCTTAACACTTGCCGCAGGACGTGCGCAAAAACAAATAGAGTAGGCCTAGTCTCCCTTCGAAAGAGCTCGTTTTCTGTAGTTTTTTTTGCGCATATGGTTGCCGGGTGATATGACCTAATGGTACTATCTGCTTTTAACTTACTTCAGGACTAGGCGTGACCGGACGATCTGGGGAATTTCCTATAACCCCGCTCTCAGAACAGACAGAAAAATTAATTGAACCGTCAATCCCACCTCAAGGGAGAGACGATAATTTATCGCCCCCTCAATCCGAAGCCACGGCCGAAATAGACACCCACGACTCAGGCGACAGCAAATTGAATGCCGTCCCTCATGAAGTTGCAGTCTTTCTGGAAGACATCGTGGAAACTCATGGACGATTTTTGGCCAACGTTGCACGGAACAAACTCCGCCAGGATCGTCACTCGGGCAGTGACGATCTATTGCAGGACACGTACGCCGCTTTTTTACAGACGAACAGAAACGGACTTGTCGCCTATGACCGCTCCGGCGAAGAACTGATGCTTACCATCCTCCGGCGAAAAGCTATTGACGCTTATCGGCGGAGGGCGGAGGAAAGTCAAACGCACTATATGGATAACGACACGAGCGAGCAAAAGGATGCCATGATGGCCGCTCTCTACCCGCTTTACGATGAGGCGGACGAATCGAATGTCGAAGAAATCATAACGACCGTCCTGGGCCAGTTAACCCACAATCAAAAGGAAGTACTCATCCAGACATCCAAAGAGTTAGACCAGCCAATGGACGGTGCCCTCCGCATACGTAGATACCGGGCCATGGCCGCTGCCCGCAGTGCCATAGCACAATTGCACCGGTCGGGCGGCATTTCACTACCACCTGCCTTGATCAGAAAAATCGGGTCCGGTGGGGCCTTCAAAACCAAAGAGGTCAATAGTCAGGAGATTTCCGCGCAAAAAAAATCGCAATTAGCCCGCCTGCGAACTGACGCCATCGACTATATTCGCGAGTATCGGGAAAGAGGCGAGTCAGAAATTACCGTGCGTATTCCCGAATATATCGGCCAGTGGACCGTTGCGGCTTTATTAATTAATGACTACTTAGAAACTAACCCCAGCAGCGAAATGAGCGTCGCCATTGCGTGGGATGACGGCGAACGCCTGGACGAACTGGAAGCACACCTAAAGCCGATACTTGGAAAAAATCGGCGGAACGTCGCCATAGATACACCTACACTCGTAGGCGATCTGGCGCCGCCGCAAGGCTTTAGTATCCTAATCACGGCGGCAAAACTATCTAAATACCGGCGGCAAAAACTGGACAGCGAAGGCTTATTTTTAATATCCCTTGCCCAAAATGAAGGCGATGTGTCAGAGGAGCAGGGCTACATCGCTCCCGATTACAAAGGGAGGGCCGGAAGAGGCGGAATGGATTGGACACTATCGGACTCAATTCGTCTGGCCCAGGAATGGTATCTGGCAACCGGCCAGCCCCTAAAATCCTCCTACCAGCCTTTTGAGCGAAAAAGCGGACCAACATCAAAAAGACTTTTGGGTGAATTAACCCTGGACGAGCTGAATAATCGAGCGCTCGCGGCCCTACAATCACACAAAAACGAAGGGCACAAAGCCCTGGAAGATTAACTGTTTATTTACCAGACCTAGAAGCCTGCGCCCGAAGCACCTTGGCTATCGTTTGATCTGCGAGGCCGGCATGATTGTACATTTCAGCAAACTGAGGCTCATCACGCAAAAGGAGCTTAATAAAGTGCTTAACTGTCAGTTTAGGAGCGTCCACGCCGATTCCTTCCCGCGATTGTCCTTGTTGCCTGGCGGCAGCAATGGCTTTCATTGCCCTTGTCGTCGGCACTCTTAGTCCGGCAGCCAAGCGCTGAGCAGAATAAGCCTCTTCCCCTTGTAGATCCATATCTTTCACATGCTTAATCAACTCATTAACGCGCTGCCGAAACAGTGCCTGGAGCTCCTTGCCTACTGTTTCTTCGGGATTTGCGACTACCATCTCTGCCACAGGATCAGGATCGGACGGAGCCACGGCGGCTTCTTGTACTATAACAACAGGGTCACTGGGCATGCCCGGCACAAAAGGACGAATCTGATCTAATCGCTTCTGCACCCTAGTCTGACTAGCAGAAACTTTAAAGTTCCGCAGCGCTTCCGGGGACACATCCATGGCGTAGACAACCAGCGCAAAGCGGGGATCGTCTTCGGGTATATCCAGGAGCCGCGGCAGAAATTCGTCATCTTCCAACTGGCCAATGATGCGTTTTAGCAGGTCGGAACGGTTTTGCTCTGTATACTCTGCTCGTTCATCCGATGCATCGATCTGCGCGGCCAGCACATTTGCAAGCTCGTCTAGTTCGGAGGCAGACAAAACATGAAGCTGGTAGGCGCGCAAATCCGGGCCAATCACAGTTAAGAAATCTACAAAAATCAAGGCCTCGCGGAGCGAAAATCCAGGTATCGAAATCTGTGATAATTCAGAGGGTGCCTGAGACTCCCCGGTAGGTTGGGCAGGTTCGATCGGCCTAGGCGGCTGAGCGGCAGGCTCAGCCCTCTGGATGGTTTCGGCGGCCGTGACGGTCTCTTCTAGTTTTTGGGGCGGGGAGCCCGTAAGTGTCTCGGTCAAACCTTGGGTTACTGCCGGGGGAGTAGCGGTAACTTCACGATTTATTACAAGACTGCCAATCTCTTCACGCAATAGCTCCAGCCGCTCCATGCCTTCGGCTCCAAGGCGTAATCCGCTCGCTAGTCTGAGACCGCTCAGCGCAGCTCGTTCGTAGGGTACTGCCTGGGCCGCAAGTTGCTCTTCGGGTAAAATGCCCTCCAGCTGACGTAACTGAAGCAGTGCTCTGGCATTTGTGTCCAGACTAGCCCACATTGCATCGACAAAATCTGGCGCCGCCTTCACTTCATTTATACGCCGACGTATCACCGCCAAACCTTGCTCAAACGCCTGGGCGATATTCTCATCGACTGCGTCAGGATGGGCTTCGGCTAGAGCCGCTTCGCGGCCCACAAGATACTCGTACTCCTGAAATGAATTGGAAAATTGTTGCTCAGGCATAGTTAGATTCTTTCATCGGATCCATTTACTATTTCTCTCTCTTTATACCCTTTGATTCTTGGTAGAGCTTAATAATCTCTTCCGCTTCTTCTTCGGTCCAGTAAAAGTTAATTCCATCAGCACCTCTGTACCTGCCAGGTCGATAGCCGTTCGTTCGAGCAAATGCAATGAGTGTATTCGCGCGCACATAGAACTTCGCAACCCTATGGGCCGCATCGGTTGCCTTCACCATAGGGACATCTTCGGGCAAAGGTTCGGCATTCATACCCGGATACAGTTCAAGAATGGTCGAGATATCTTCCATGGCTACATCATCATCAGGGTGAAGACCCACAGAGGATAAAATATTTTTAAGCGTAGGGCGGCGAATTCCCAGTATTCGGCAGGCCTCAGCTTGCGGAACTTTCCCAGGACCCTTGTACACTGCGGCCGTTGCAGCCAACTCTTCTTCGTCAGGCAATTCAGGCGCCACAACATGTTCTACGGCAATTGTTTCGATAATGTCAGAGGTTACATCAATAACATCGGGGCGCGGAACAAAGCCCTTATGATAACGGGGACGTGGCACTTCGGACTCAACCGGATCGTGATCTACCAGTTCGCCAGATTTTGTACCCAGCATATCGAGACAAGTCTGCTGAAGGTTGCCCAGTTCGGGATCGACGTAGTCATACATATGGGCTACGACGGGTTTTTTATCTTTATCAAAAATTAAACGTGTAGCGCGGCCATTCCACTGGATATTCTCGCTAGACGAGCTAGTTGGATCCAGGTTATGTACTTCTTTAACGAGCGGATTGTCAAAACCGCGGCCCGCGGCCTTGACCTGCACCAACACTTGCACACTGCCGTCGTCAAAACCCTCAATAATAACCCGGCGATCCTCCTTGCTTTGCCGTTTTGTCGTACCGCCAATAAAAGCAGCGTTGACCCAATCTATCGACCCCAAGATTCCGGCGTCACCGCGCACCACAATGTCACGGAGCTCGTCGGCGTAGTCATGCGCATGCTTGACGTCTTCGCCTGGCGGTACGCGAACCATCACTAGATCGCCTCTTTCGACGGCCGCTCGGATTCTCGGCTTGGCCGCCTCCATATATGCTTCTAGGTATGCACGTCGCAAAGCTTTGCGACGCAAGGCCGGATCGGTTGGCAAAGTAGCTGGATCCACAGAAGGAGTCACCTCTACTAAATGACCTATGCTGGGCGCTAGCAACCCCGCCCTAATGGCATCCCGTGTACTTAATCGGCTAATATTATGATTTATCAGCTCGTCATAAATATTTCGCCCGCCGCGCTCGGTGGTAGCGCTGAGGCCGATTAGCTGCCTGTTACGCCTAAACTCCATAAGATTTTCCCGGATCTGCGGCCCCAAGGCGGTATCAACTTCGTCAATAACACCTATGTGACGATCATCCAATTCTCCTCGCTCAAACAGCCTGTTAAATGAGGGCTGGCACATCAACGTAACTTCCCGGTCAAGGCTATCCTTTTGCCGCGGATACACACCCACATCCATATCGGGCGCAAATTTACCAAAACCACGTTGACCCATCTCGCCCAATGTCTGGTCGCGGATTAGTTCGGTGGGTACTACAACAACTACCCGTGATTCATCACCACGCTCGTCGTGATATTTTAGTCGGGCAGTGACCTTGGCAAAAATGGCCGTTTTACCAATACCCGGCGGCCCTTCGACCGCACCGCTCTTGCCATTGTCGCCTTCATTGCGGGTAGCATGAATGGCCCATTTACAGAAATCGGCAGTAAAAGAGTGCTGGTGCTTGCGCAAGGGTACGCCGTGAACAGCCGGATCCTGTGCCTGGCCCTGCAAATCAACGAGTCCGGCAATCATCCTTGCAACGCGTCGCTGCCAGCTCATTTCTGCACGCAACTGAGCAATTTCTCCTGGCTTTGTGGCTCTCCAATCCCGCACCTCTTGTTCACCCAGCACAATTCCCTGGGCTTGGGCTGCACTAACCATTCGCCCCCGCATCGCGTTTTCGGCTGCCTGGATATCGCGTACAATCTGGCGGCGTTCATCATAGATATCCAGCGGCGTGCCAGGATCGGTGAAAGAGTCTATGCCGAGCACACGCTGTGCAAGCCCCCAGTCTAAACGATCCGTTTCAGAAGATCCCAATGTTTCACCCATAAGTAATGTCTTACCATAGCGCATTACCCCAGTCTCCGTCAATAAAGCATAGTATTTGACGGTTTTGGTAATTTGTTCTATCGTTGCGCTATTTAGGCACATTTTCTGCAGTATAAGAAAACTTACAAGTAGTGCGGCAAAAATTAAGTAAGGTTAAGCGATGAGAAATTTTAATTTACCAACAGCGATACTACTAGCAGGAGTGTTGACGACTACTGGATGCAGCAGCGAGGAACCGCCCACATACATTCCCATCGAAGACAAACAAGTTATTAATATGGCTGGCAGGTTGGCCGCAAAATATTGGTCCGATCGCAACCTAAAACAGGTAGCAGAAACTAAAATAGAATATGTAGAGGGAAATAAAAAATATAAATGTGGCACCGAAGAGCTTTCGGACAGCATAACATTCGGTATTCTTCGATACTGTCGAAGCAAGAAGTCAGTCATCATGAATCGGCCGTCGTTATATGGATTTGTCCCCCCAGACATGAGGGATGATCCAAAAAAACGGGCCGCTGTTTTTCGCACCATAATTTACCATGAATACACTCATGCCGCCCAGGCCGCCAGAGGAGATGTCTTCTCTAAAGACAAGGGGGAAATATTAGTTGCAGAAAATCAAGCCGATAGCTGCGCCGGGGTGTTGTCCGCCAAGTTCTCACCCGATGATCGTGCCATCATGGAACAGGTCTACCCAAAAATGGAAGACAGAGAACAAGATCACGGCAGTGGCCAGGCTCGCTTGGACATATACAAACAGGGATACGACCAAGGCATCTGTCTGTCCAAGCAAGCCGGCCCCACGCTTCCCCAGTAGCGTGGGGCTCGCTGCCCAGCTACTTGCTCAGGTCTGTAAACGCGTCTTTGACGTCTTTTGCAAACACTTCAGGTAGCTCCATAGCGGCGAAATGACCACCTTTGTCCATGACTGTGTAGCGTTGTACATTCAGACCTTGTCGCTCGGCCCATTCTTTAGGAACATGGGCATCGTTCAGGTAAATAGTAACTGCGGTGGGCACATCGCATTTAGGTGTAGGTGCAGGCTCTTCGCCCCAAGAAGAACTCATATTCTGGGCGGCCTCTTCTTTGTACATTTGCATAGACGAACCGATAGTGCCAGTAAACCAATAGATACAAATGGTGGTCAGAAATGCGTCACGTCCGCCAAAGGCCTCGTCGGCGTAGCTATAGTCCTTGCCCCGATTCGCGAAGCTTGCCGCCCAGGCCGCCAAACCCACCGGTGAATCGTTGAGTGCGTACGCCAACGTCAGCGGCTTGGTGGCATGCAACATAGTGTATGCACCCTCGCTCCAATACCATGCGCTAGTCTCTTCCTGAAACTTCTTTTCGGCAGGAGCCAGATCGGATTCGTCAACAGTTCCCCAGCCCACATCCGTCAGATGAATGGCCTTAACCACATCACCGTGCTGCCTGGCAAGCGCCATAGTTACGGGTGCACCCGTATCTCCGCCACCGGCAAAGAATTCGTCATATCCCAAGACATCCTTCATCAGCTTGGCCCAAATGTCTGCTATCCGCTTGCTTCCCATGCCTTTGGGTGTGGAAAAACCATAGCCGGGAAGTGAGGGCACCACCACATTGTAGTCTTTAGCCAAAATAGGAATTACGGCGTGAAAACGATAGAATGAATCCGGCCAACCGTGAGTTAACAGGATGGTTTCGGCATCCGGATTGTCATTCTTTTGGTGAATGAAGTGGATATCGACATCGTCAATGGTTACCTTGTAATTATCAAATGCATTAATTTCCGCCTCTGCCGTCCGCCAATCATAGCTGTCATGCCAGTAAGCTACCACGTCCTGCATAAACTCCAGGTCGGTCCCATTACTCCAGGGTTTGCCGTCCAGGGCTTTGGGCCAACGCACGCGCTGCAAACGGGACTTTAAATCGTCAATTTCTTCCTGTGGTATGGTAACGGTAAATTTTTGTGGTTTCATACAATCTCCTTACTTACTACTATCTCCAGGATACCGGGGATCGGCTCTAAAGTATTGTATTGAGCCGTCAATCTTGCTGGGCATACGCGGCGAGTATCTGGCCCGGCGTTTGCCCGGCGAGCAACTTGAGCGATTTGGTTAAATGGGACTGGTCGGTGTAGCCCGCTTCTGCCACAACCTCAGCAATTGTTCTACCAGTCTGCAATAGCACAAAGGCGCGACGAGCGCGGCGAATCATTGCCAACTCGCGCCGGGTCAGACCAGCTATCTGCAGAACGTGGCGCTGGACCGTTCGCTCCGAAAAAGTTGGGGTGCCACTAAGTGCTTTTTCGACCAATGGGTTAGCTACGATAATCTTTTTGTGTACCAAATCTTCTATAAACTTTTCGGTATTTTCATAGGATGGCAAAGGGATTTTTTGGCCGGCAATTAGTATATAACCCTTCTGCACCGGCAGCTGCACCCCTTCCTTTGGAATGGCATGTTTGGATAAGAGCGGCATAAATAAATGTGCTTTTAGCAGCACGCCCCAGTACGCTCCGCCCGCCTGGTAAGGCAAGGGCAGCATCTGGGCATGAGGGGCGCCAATGATAACTTGCGTCTTGCCTCCCTCCTGGCGAAAAAAGAAGGTCCAGTATTCCATAGCTACACCCAAATGCACCCCAGCGTGATCTGCCAGGGCCCGCCATTTTAGGCAGACATACGGGGAATCCGGGACTTGTTCTTCGACTAACACCTACTGTACTATGGAGTGTTTTGTGATTCTTCGCAACTACCCCAGTAGCGGTTTTTTATTGTTGATAAAATCAAAAATGTCTGGTTAAATGCAATTATAACAACAAAAAAGGCACCCTTATGGCCACACAAAAACCAAAAACAAAGAAAAAATCTATCAGTAAAAAACCATCCCCTTGGAAAAACTTCTGGAGCAAAAAATATGTCCCGCAAATAGTTATTTTTGCTGCATTTGCCTTGGTGGGCACCTTCAGTATTATATGGGCGCGAGCCGCAACGACGTCATATAGCATCTTGCAGGGCCAGATTCCAAAAACAATTGTCACCTCCGACAGAAGCAGCATCGAACTTGGCCTCAAATTCCGCGCCAAAGTAGCAGGACAGGTTACTGGCGTTCGTTTTTATAAGGCAGCCCAAAATACGGGCACTCATACTGGCACTCTGTGGGACAGGAACGGCAATAAATTGGCTACTGTTACCTTTACCGATGAAACCTCCAGCGGCTGGCAAAGCGCCACCTTTGCGCAACCCATTGACATCGCCGCCAATACCACCTACGTCGTGTCCTACCACGCGCCCAATGGTCGTTACTCTCAGGATATTGGCTTTTTTAGAAATAACAGAGTGATTAACAACAATTTGGTCGCATTACAGAACGGCACCGACGGACCAAACGGCGTTTTTAAATATTCGTCAAAAAACGTCTTCCCGACCGATTCCTATCGTTCCAGTAATTACTGGGTAGACGTTGTTTTCTCGGAGAAACTTCTAAATCCAACACCCGCACCGGCACCTCCAGCTCAAGTATATGCCAATCAGCAAAACACTACGGTGGCGGTCAGTTGGCAGCCAAGCATCAGTGCCAACCCCATCCAAAGCTACAACGTCATCCGTAATGGCGCCACCATCGGCAGCAGCACCACAACCACATTTACCGATAGCAACGTTACGGTCGGCCAAACGTACAGCTACCAAATTCAGGCCGTGGATAATACCGGCGCCAAGTCCGCTCTATCAACCGCCGTCTCGATCACAATTGCGGGATCCACACCCACTCCGACTCCTCCGCCGCCAAGCGGCATGCGAACCTTGCCCGATCCCTTGTACGGCATGACCGTTGATGATGTCAGCAATGTTAGCTATATCGTAGCCGCCGCCAAAGCCTCGCCCCGTATGCCCATTACGCGCATTGTCTTTGACGAAAATACTCAACCCAGCGATTACACTTCGGCAGTTAATGGCCTACAGCCCTACAGCTATATTATGGGTGAATTGCTCGACTCTTACTATCTGCCACAATATTCGGTGCAACAGTACCACGACCGCACCGCACAGTTCCTAAGCGCTTTTGGCAATAGTGTCGACCTATGGGAAATCGGTAACGAAGTAAATGGCAACTGGACCGGCAATTACAACGATGTCGGCGCCAAGATTACAGATGCCTACAACCAAGTCAGCGCCGCCGGCAAACGCAGCGCACTTACCCTCTACTATGACATTGGTTGCGGCAACGGCCCATCCGAACTCGATCCCATTGCCTTTAGTCAGCAGCATGTTCCCGCTAGCGTACGCCAGGGCCTAAACTACATTTTCCTCAGTTACTACGAGGCAGACTGCAACAACATTCGTCCGTCAGCCGAAACCTGGACCAACTACTTTAATCAGCTGCGTCAACTGTATCCTAACGCCAAAGTAGGCTTTGGTGAGGTCGGCCTGCCCAACCCTGCAACCAGCACTACCTTACCCAAGGCACAAACAATGCTCAACTACTATTACGGCCTCAAGCTAGGGGTTCCAGGATATGTAGGCGGTTACTTCTGGTGGTATGCATACGAGGACTTTCTGCCCGTATCGGCCAACAAGCCGCTTTGGCAATCGTTTACAACCGCAATTCAAGGATATTAGAAGGCTAATATAAACGCTCATCGCCGAATAATCTTGTCCGCAGTAAATATAGCCGCAAAAATACCACTACTCCATAACCCGTACCGGCAAGGACCAGCCAGCTAAATCCCAGTTTTTGGAACACTTGAAAGGGGGTTAGATTGCCTAAAACTATCGA
>DASVXH010000034.1:0-20365 GCA_036392795.1 Saccharimonadales bacterium (SeqCode) | reverse complement strand
GAATTCACCATCCTGAGGGATGCGATGTTCATCTATTTTTAGATTGGCCAGAATCTTTATACGCGAAACCAGCGGCGGCTCGGTGCTCTTTGGCAAACGAAGAATCTCTCGCAAGATACCGTCGATACGGCAGCGAATCTTGAGCGCCTCTTGCAAAGGTTCGATATGCACGTCACTGGCGCCGTTTTTGGCGGCGTACTCCAATATAGTCGAGAGTGCCTTACTAATCGGAGAATCCTGGACAATGGTACGAAAATTCTTGCTGTTATCGGTCTTAACCTGAGACTTCTTGCCACCTTCTTCGGGCTGGCCAGCAACCGCTTCAGCTAGGCCAGGCGCGCCAATATCCCCAATCTGCCCAACCACCTGCTCCGAAATATTCGATTGGTATTGGTGCAAGATATTTCGGATACCGGCTTCACTTGCGGCATACACCTTCAGTGGCCGGCCAATTTTGTTAGACAAAAAGTCCACGGCCTGCACGTTGTCGGCATCCAGCATGGCAACGACCAGACGGTTCTGCATTTCGCCTAACGGAACGGCCATGTAGCGTTCGGCAACTTCTTGCGGCAATAGATCCAGAACGGTTTGCTCAACCTTTGCGGCACTTAGATTGACGTACGGCACCTTGGTAACGTGTGCAATGGTCTTGGTTAGGATTTCGTCGCTCACGACCCCTTTAGAGGTAATGTAGCTTAGAAAAGGTGTATTTTCTTTTTCAGCCTGAACCTTCAGATCGGTAATCTGCTCTTTAGAAACCACTCCGTCTTTAACGAGAGTTTCTTCAACCTGTTGCTGGGCTGCTGTCGACAATACGCTCATGTAGGTCTAGTATAACCTTTCCGCGCTATTGTGTGCTGCCGCCAAATGGGTTGGGGTTATTATCGCCACCAATCTGGATAAGCTGCGTTGGATCAACGGAATTGGGATTAAAATACTTACTTTCAGGCAATGTAAAATCAGAAGTTATGACGTCGACAACCTCTGCCTTCTGCTGACTATTGCCCGGCTTGGCAAATAACCAACGCGAGGCCAGGAACGAAATCAAGCCACTGACAGCAACAATCACGATGATAAGCGCAATGTCTTTTTGCTTCATCATTTTACTACCTCGGTTCTAATCTTTAGACTCTTTTCGGGCTGATAGAACGTCTGAGCATCGATGATAGCCACCAGATTGCTGCCTTGTGCGGATGAGCTAACTTCGATCTTTTTTATTTGAATTGGGCGAATTGAACGCTCGAATGTCGAAATAAGATTTTTGACGCCATCGAAAGATCCGCTAACTTGTATTTGGAATGGAATAGGGATCGGCGCAGGCTTAACACTGGATTGATTAGTGGCCTGCTGCACCTCTTCGTCGGTACCGCTAATCGCCTGAATCTCGAGTCCTTGACTTTGTATCAGCTTTTCAAGGCTTGTAGCCAACGCTGGAAAGTCGTATTTACTCGGCAAAGCATCCAGCACAATTTTTGCGTTATCACCATCTAGAGCACCAGTACCCGCCGGATTGCCATTCAGTACGTTGCGTGGTGTTTCCACAAATGCGCGATACGATTCTTTTAAGCTGCCGACAGCGCTAATATCGCTCTTAAGTGTAGCCAGCGCTTTTTTCTTTTGCGCAATTACCTCGTTTTGGTAGGAAGCCTGACTGAATAACGCCTTGGAAGCCACCGCAGAAAAGACAAAGATAAATGCTGCAACACCGGTTGCGATAACCATCGTGCTATTTGCCTTGGAAATAAGCGCACGCTTGGTAAATGATGCTGTTTTAGCCATTACTGCTGCCCTCCTTGCTGAAATAGTTCGGTCGGTTTATCAACTTCAGAACGGGTGGTGATAATCTTTGGAACATTTAACTTCGCGTCCTGCGCATTACTAAATAGATCTGGATTAAATTTCAGCGCAATTTCGAAGGTAGTCGTAGTTTTGTCACGAGTGAATGCCGACAAAACTACGTTGGAAAACGCATTCTTTTCCGTAGTATCCGAACCGACGGTGAATTTTGTAAATTTGAGGGTATCGGTAAATTTGTTGACTGTCGTCAGGTTATCTGCCGTACCAGTTATAGCCAGGGTTGTCGTCTCATGATCGATGAGCAACTTGGTAACCTTGGTGTTTGCTGGGGTAACTTGTGTCATGAATCCCATGAGCCGTGAATCGGCCACTTTTTGGTCATGCAGATCTGTCAGTGCGCCTAGCTGGTTTTGTACCGTCAAAATCTTGTTTAGATCTTGAACGCCCTGCAGCTGATCGCTGGAAGATTTAATATCTTTGTTCAGATCGCTCAGATTCTTTTTTTGCAGTACAAATACCGTGCTAAGAAGCATAATAAATACTGTCAGTGATATCGCACTCGCTACTATAGAAATCATTATTACTAAATGCTTTTGGCGCTTAGCTTTTAGATACTGAATTTTTATATCTGGTAAAAGGTTAAACTGAATCGTCATTCTGCACGCTCCGCTAGCCCTGCAGCAACGCCGAAGTGATTAGAAACGGCCAGCAGTTCATTTTGGCGCTCTGGCGAAAACGATACGTTACGCCAGGCGTTGCCTATCTCTACCTCTACGCCAAATTTGTTTGCCAAATACAAAGGAAATTCGGGTAATGCCGATGCGCCGCCAGTAACAATCATGCGACCAATACGCGTCGAGTCGCCATAACGACTTTGGAAAAACTTGATTGATTTATCAATTTCACCGGTCAAAATATCTACGGTACCAATTATAGCGTCATAGATACGCCCCTCAAGTTTGTCTTTGCCCAGACCAAATTTAAATACAAACTGACGGGCTTGTTTATCTTCGATATTCAGGTTTTGAGCCGCAGACCTAATGATCGCTTCCGCACCGGTAGGAATTGAGCGGGTCAAGCGTGGCGAACCATTCATTGTCACCACCAGGTCCGTGCTTTTGCTGCCGATATCCAGTACCATTTGCGGTACCGAACTATCTTGTCCCACCAGTGCCCTGGTCAAAGCCAAATTATCTGGCTCAAAAGCAATAACCTCTAACCCGATCGATTCCAACATGTCCAAGCGCTGCTCAACAAATGTATTCTCTACACTGGACAATAGAACTTCAAGTTTAGTTTTGTCTTTTGGCGACTCGCCAATAACCGCCCAGTCAATCTTGGAATTTTCCAGCGGTGTTGGAATAAGCGAATCGGCCTGGTAGCGGATAGCTTTGGCCAGCTCTCCCTGTGGCAAACGATCGAAGTCGACAACGGTCGTAAAGACGCGTTGCGAAGGCACCCCTACGGCCACATTACGTGTTGTCATGCGTGCTTGCGACAAAAGGTCACGAATGACCTGGGCCAATTTTTGCTGATCCGATTTAGAATCAGACAAAACAATTTTACTGTCTACGGGAACGTAGGCATATTTAGTAAGCGTCTTGACCGGACCGTTACCATGCAGTTCAACTAGACGAACTGCAGTGGTTCCGATATCAAGGCCAAAAAATGCAGAAACCCCACTCAGTAAACTCATATTGCCCCCATTGTAGCATAAGCACCATACTTTAGCGCAAGCTGTTTTTTAGAGGACGGGCGGTAGACTTGTGATTGCATCATAGTTATCGATTTGACCATCGGATTCATTTGTTGAAGGCGGCTGCGCCATCCAAGCCGCTGGGCTGTAATTAAATTCCTCCGCCGTAGTAGCCGAACCGCTTCCCTCGTTAGATGGACTCTGACTAAGTGTACCGCGCGTACGCAGGAACCACACATCTCTTGCGGTAAATGACCCGTTAATTGTTAATTTGTTATTGCACGCGGTATAGAAGGCGCCGCCGGTCAAACTAGGCGGTGCAGCCGATGTCGTACAAGTGTAGATATTACCGCGACCGCCCGCAGTGTCTGGTTGGGCGATATACGAACCGTCCAGCCGGGTTACACCAGAGGCAATATAGATATTGCCTCGTACGACGACTTCCAACATAGGCATGCTGGCTACGGGCCACGATCCGGCAAATGTAATATTGCCGGTTATGTACAGATCGCCGTCAATATAAATTGTCCACTTGTCACCCGGCTGAAGTGCAGCTCCAGAGAAGGTCGTTGAACTTGTCGAGCGATACGTCCGCGTACCGTTGCTTAGGCCACTACTTAAATCTATAACACCAGAAGTAGGCATCATACCGTAAAAATCACGGATGCAAGGCACCGAACCGAAGCTGCCGCCAAAATTACCGTTTACTGTATCCACACTGTTATTCGCGAATGACAATCCAATAGGAGTTGGGGCTCCAGCACTGCGTTGCGCCGTAGCAAATCCGTTGATTCGACTC
This sequence comes from Saccharimonadales bacterium (SeqCode), assembly GCA_036392795.1. Classification (GTDB taxonomy): domain Bacteria; phylum Patescibacteriota; class Saccharimonadia; order Saccharimonadales; family UBA4665; genus JARIHD01. The sequence goes on along the minus strand of DASVXH010000034.1, from coordinate 16,073 downwards.
AGCGCATACGCTGCATACTGGGTACCCGCACCCGCATAACCCCCTCCTGCGAGCTGATTCCAAGCAACAATATTGGCATTTCCATTTGGTGTACAGGCCGTAGGAGCACCCACACTGGCAAAACCACCACCCGCAGAAACGTCACCACCGTATACCTTTAGATATGGCTTGCTCACAACTGGTATACACACTTCCGTCCCGCGAGTTCCCCCAAAAGCCGTCGCCGGATCAACAAATAGCGTACGACAATAGGTTCGGTTGGCGACAGCCGTCACCACCTCCGATCCCACTTGCGTTACTCCCCCTCCAAATTGCCGCGGACAGCCCAAGGCCAGCGGCGTACCGCCACCTTCGGGCGTTGGAGGTGTCTGAAAATAGCCTACGCGGTTAAAGGATCCGCCCCAACAGTTCACACCGGTCGTGCTATTAGTATTTCCATTGTTGATAATATTGTAGGTAAAAGTTATCGACTGTCCGGGTTCCGCGCTACTAACATTCGATCCGTTAACCGTGGCAGAAACCGAGGGGCTCAGGTCGTAGTTACGTACTATCGCCCGTACGGCACCCACCGGGTTACCACAGTCCTTTTTAATTGCATACATGGGCGTGCCATCTACTGGACTGTAAAAGACGATACTGAGCGCCACCGTCTGGGCCGAAGGATACCAGGCAACATCAGTTAAAGTAGATCGAGTATTAAGGCCGCCGTAGTCGTACATAACTCCAAACTGAGTAAAGTTGCGAAGGTCACTTACTATCTGGGCCCATGTACCAAATTGCTGACAAGCAACATCTTTGGGCGTTCCAGGCGGGTACCCCAACATCGTTAGTACTATAAAAGCAGCACCGGTAGCATTTTGTGCCCCCGCATTTAGCAAAACTCCGCCAGCACAAGACATGTAGCCACCAATCCAGTTGATAAATGAATCAGTGTCCCAAATATTGAGCAACGCCGGCGCGCTCAAAACATTCCAACGCAACGTTCCCGGTCCGCCGTCATAGGCCCCGGAAAAATAACCAACGTAACAGTCGCGGCCATTAATACTACAAACGTCGGCAGCCACCTGCCGGGGATTAGCGCCGATAATAGCAAAAGACAGAATACAGACAGCGATTCCCATCAAAGCGACCCGCTGCAGCGATCTACGCACCCACCTCATCATTTCTTTTTCTCCAATTCGGCAATTTGATAATCATAGACGGCAGCCTGGTCGGAGTTGGCGCCAGTCTCTTTAAGCGCATCTTTTGCTCGCTTGTAATAATCAACAGCTGTAGTATAGTCTTTCGCCTGTTCGGCTACCGCAGCAACATTTGCCAAATGCGTCTTTTCCAGTTTTCCTGCTCGGTCGAGCTTGCGGTATACTTCCAGGCTTTTTTTGGCGTCACCGGATGTTGCATAGGCTCCGGCCAATAGCACCTGGGTCTGGGTTTCATTAATTGTTTTTTGGCCTTGTATAAGCCGGATTGCACCCAAATAATCGCTTACACCATATTTTTTATTTACTTCTTTGACGAGATCCTGATGGCTGTATTGGGGAACCGTCGGCGCCGGTTCGGGCTTGGGGCGATTACCAAACCACCACACACCGCCAATAATCACAACCACCCCTAGAATGACTGCACCATCAATAATAACCTTGCGCTTTTTGTGCGAAGGCAGAACAGGATCGTCCGATGCTATAACAGCTGTTTTCTTCATAAAGCTTACGCTTAATATACCGCACAATCGGTCACCTGCTCAAGCTTTGAATAAAAAATTAGTCCTTTTTAAACAGAGTCACCAGAATAAATACGAATAAGGCACCAGCGCCGAGCACCAGTCCGGAAAACCCCAATAGTCCGGCCCCGATGTTGGCGTCAGCGTTCTGCCTGCCGTACAAGTACGCCCACAGATAAGCCGCCCCGTACATTGCCACGCCGACAACCGCAAGACCCAGTAAAATCTTTTGATTTTTGCGCAAACGAATCATGCTAGAAGTATAGCAGCTTATATAAGAAACTATTGGAAGCCCGAATACCTACGACGCTTCATGGCGTCTGCGCTGAACTTGGCCAGTCCACTATCGACCTTATTTTGAGCCACTCCTAGACCAGAGTCTTTAGAACCTTTTGCTGAGCCCTTAAGCATAAACTCACCTATCAAATTTGGTATGGCGGCCGCGGCCGCTCGATTTATCTGCTCACCCAAAAGCGCCATTGCGCCGCTTGTGTCCATACCGTGAATATCCGCCTTTAATCCCATATCATCAAAGGCGTCTCTTAGACCAGGACCATGCAGGGCACCATACAATAGTACCAATTTCGGTTTGCGACCAATGGGTTTGTACTGCTCATGCGGCAAATGTTTGAGCGCATAATCTTTCATAATGTTACGTGCTGCAAGTTCACGATTTGTATGGATGCGAGCTGCAAGTTCACTTTCCTCGCCTTTTATAGAATTACTCAGTTCTACCAAACCCTTGCCACCGGCCACATCAGTAGCGACCTGTCGATCAAACGCGTCCAGATCGGCGTGAACAACTTTCACTCCCTTTAGTCTTGCAAGACCTGCCGCATAGCTCCAGGCGCTAATTAAATAATTGTCTTTTAGGTGCTCTAATTCTGCCCTTGCTCGCTCAATTTGCGACTTTTGCCGCTCAATCATACCGGTCGCATGCTGGTTAAGGAGGTTGTAAAATTGTTGTAAGGCGGGGTTCGAAGTAGAGTCTGTATCTAGAGGTTCTAGGACCGAGACCGGCTCGAGTTCCGATACATCATGACCATAGATTTCCTGGAACAAGACATCACCAGGCTTCATGCCCTCCACCACGGCAGCGGCAGCGGCATATTCACCCTGAGTCATAAGATCCTCCCTACCTGCCTGTCCGTGGGCGCCCAAATGAATCTCTATATCAAAGTTCCCGTTAATTCGGTCACGTTGTTTCTCTGTCAGTGCGTTATTATGTTCGGGTAGGTCGGTTTGGTGGATAGTATTCCACGCTGCACGGTGGTCCGACATCGGAACGAGTTCAGCATGAGGGCCGCGATATGGTTCTAGTGCGAGTCGTTGTTCTGGTTTTTGCATATTTCTGTTTTGTCTTTATGAATATACATTAGCATAATATTGCATTAAGAGCAATATTAATCTATCTGGTATTTTTCTAGAGAATCGTCTTTTTTGATGGTCGATCTGTGGTTGCTAAGTACCAGGCCGCCTAGCAATTCAGTCTTGCTAAAGCGTTTAGGGACCACGTCGTAAAGTCCCAGGCCAAGACGCGGTTTATCATTGATAAATAGATGATCTGATCTCCGGTAGGACGGCTCGTTTCCCAATATTGACTCCTGGGTAACCGGGGGTTTAGCCCCGGCATATTTCTGGCGCAAACCAGCCGAAAGCAGCTGCCCCTGCCCCATTAATTCGAGCTGAGCAGCATAGGTGGGAAAATCAATATCAAGTCGGTCCAGATACAATGCCAATATCGTCGGAGACTTCTGTAGTAGCCGGTCGGCAAATTCTTGGTGATCGAGCGTTGGAAAGTTCGCCAGATTTTCTATTATTGTCAGCGTTTGACCACACTCAATTAATGAATCCACGACAGAGTTATGATTCACGCCTGGCACATGCCTTACGATCCGCACCACATCCCCGTAACGCCTCTGCTCCATGAAGTAATCAACTATCTTTTGGGGATTTGACAGATTAAACCGGCCTGCTTTCTCAATCAAAGCGGGGACATATTTCGACCCGGAATAATTTCTACTGTCGATTGTCGAATAACTATCAAGCATCTTAAGGAAAGTATCCTCGCTGAGGCCCGAAAACACATCAAGCTCCCACGGATTTAAGATGGGGTATAATTTCTGCGCAAGCTCGTCAGATAAATCACTAAAGCTACCAAAATTATCAGCAAGCCCGCGGGGACCATAAACAGAAATCAATTTCTGCGCTACATCCGATCCAAGTCCAACGCAGTGTTTTAACACCCTGTCGTAAGGAAGATGTGGGTATTCTTTCTGCGGAGCAAGGGCAATCATGGCTAGTAGGGTTGCCTTGCTATCTTCTGGATCACCCCCGCAAATTTTGGCCATGTCATGCAAGACATCTCGCCCATCGACCAAGCGCTTTACGCGAGGATCTCTTCCGCCATATCCAAAACCCTCTATAAAACGTCTAACTTCGTACAAAAAGACAATGTCATCAACATCAAGTTCTGCATGGGGATTTTCGACCAACCTGGCCTCCAGGGCAGTGAGGCGGTTCATGTCTTCCGCTTTTTGGGTGTACTCTTTGCCACCCGGCAGGTCATTTAACCGGTTCAGCGCAATATCAACCATAACGGGCTCAAGTTCCTGATGCGGGTTAATGCCTCGCACCTCTTCCACGCTACCATTTCGCATTCGGATCGCTACGCGTGGAACAGTGTTTTCGCCGTCACCATTGGCCGTGTAGTAGACATGGAAATCACCGGCCTGCAGTTGCTTTGCTGCCGTAGCCTCACCTGCCGTACACCATTCCGTTCCATAACCTTGCAGCGACACCGCCAGTTCGCGTGCCCTATCCGGATCGTCAGATTGTTCATACCTTACCCATGAACCTCGTACGAGCTCTTTTTGCTCCGGGGAGACAGACCTTAGTTGGTCAAGAGCATAGCCGTATAGCAACCCAAAACCAGCATTATTCACCAGTTTCCGCAGCTGCCCATCTTCCACTTGATTCTTGTTTTTTCTATTTGGGTCTTCGTCTAATTTCTTTTTGATTGCATCGTAGATAGTTGCAAGAGCCTCGCGGTTCAATTCCGGATACGGGGCGACTGTTGTTTTATCTCGTTTCCTAAATTCTGTTTTTTGCTTATCGTCAACATTCCGCTGCACGCATTTGCTCAGTTTGGTCACTGAATTCCAGGCATAATACCTGAACCAGCCGGGATAGTCACTCTGGCCTAAATACTCCGCCCAGGTCGCGAGACTGGAACGTTGGTCGGCACGAACTATCTCTATGAGTTGTGCACGACGTTGGGCGGTAACAGCAATATCACCATGCCCTTGTTCTCTCGCGGCGCGGCGCTGTAAATCAAAATAGCTTTCCGGTACGTCCTCGGCTCTGATAATATGAGCTTCAACCTGGCGATCAATACTTTCCTGGCCACCAGTTAAGATACCGTCATTTACGCAGTCGGTGTCGGCCAAAAAGCCCAAATAGCTCTCTATTTTGTGCGCGGGTCTACAAGATACCCCCTCTCCGTTATCACGCAAATAATCAACCACTCCTTCGACCTCTTTTGAGGTATGAAGACGCGGATTGTTTTTATGTAAGAATTGAGCCGGATTTTCCATAATCACAGAGCACTCAAATAGAGTCCAATAAAGATACTATTATACTATAATATTATATTAATATCAATTATCCAGGGGCAGCCCTCTTGTCGGCCGCGCCAAACGATAGGGATCCAAGCTAAACAATTATTGATTTTTTTATGGTATAATTTTTATCTAGATTTACTTATCTTGGTGAAACATGAAGAAATTAAGCAATCGTGAACAAATAAAGGCGATAGCCGGTGTTGCCGCGCTGAGCTTTAAAATCGCACCCGGCGCAGTCATGTTTAAGATTGGCGGCGCAATTTTTAGCGCCGCGCTACCGCTGTTGACGACCTATTTTGCAGCCCGCACCACCACCGCTCTGGTCGATGCCTATACAGGCACAGCTGGCGCCAGCAAACAGGTCATCATTTACGTGGTTATTACTGCCCTCTTGGGCCTGCTTATGACCGTTTGGCGCAGCTTGGATTATTACGTCCAGACGAAAATGCGCTTTATTGTAGGCGCGCGTATCAGCGACCAAATGTATGGTCATTTTTTGTCGTTAGAATTTTGGCGCTACGACGACAAAGATACGGCAGATCTCTACGATCGAGCCGTCAAATTCTCCAACTTTTTTGCATGGGTGTTCGATCGTTTGGCGCAAGTTGTTGCACAGCTCTTTGGAGTTATCGCAGCAATTTTTGCTCTGGCGTTATTTGAACCGTTACTGGCAATCATCATATTGATCGCTCTAGCACCCGGCATTTACCTGCAGTTCAAATTATCGCGTAAACAAATTGCCCACTGGAATGAAAATGTTGAAATACGACGGGCGCAAGGTTTCTTGGAATGGCAACTTGGCAATCCAAAGCTCATCTCTGAACTGCGCTTGTATGGCATTGTAAACCACTTATTGGGTCTACGCCGAAAATTGCGCGATACCGACGAAAAAGGCCGACTGGAATTTGAAAGACGATTTATTCCAGGACGGATTGCTGCCGATTTATTAGAAGCAGCCGTAGAAGTAGGCGCATTGATCTGGATAGTGCTGCAGATTGCTGCCCGAAACCATCCCGTAGGTCAGTTTGTGTTCGTGCAGCAGGTGGTTTCCCGCGCCATGAGCAGTGCGTCCACACTAGCATCTACGCTAGGAAATATGGACGAAGATATAGCGAATCTCTTTGACTACCAACAATTCAAGGACCTGCCGACTATTACCGACACAGGGCTACGGCCTAAAGCCGCGCCAAAAACAATTGAATTTAGAAACGTGTCTTTTGCCTACCCTGGCGCCAATCAAAACGCACTCAGCAATGTTTCGCTTACCATCCATGCTGGCGAGCGTATTGCTATCGTTGGCGAAAATGGCGCCGGAAAATCAACCTTCGTCAAACTTCTGACCGGACTCTACAAGCCGACCAAAGGCCATATATTCGTGGATGGAGTAAATTTGAACGACATCAACATCGCGTCGTGGCACAAGCTGCTGGGTGTATTACAGCAGGATGCCGTGCGCTACAACTTCACCACCGCCCGCGATAACGTACGCTTTGGCGCGGTCGACGAACCATACACCGAAGAACGATTGATGCAAGCCTTGCGCGCCGCCGAGGCCGACAAATTTACCGCCAAACTTCCCCACGGACTAGACACCTATGTCAATAATTGGATGCAGGACAACGAGGGCAACAAAGGCACCGACCTGTCGGGTGGCCAGTGGCAGCGCCTCGCGCTTGCCCGCGATTTTTATCGTCAAGCGCCCATTGTCATCTTGGACGAACCCACTTCGGCTATCGATGCCTTGGCCGAAGCCCGAATATTTAAAAAGTTGTTCACACAAAAAGATCGAACAACCATAACGATCAGCCACCGTATGTCTACCGTCGAGCGGGCTGATCGCATCTACCTATTCGAAGATGGCAAAATGATAGAGTCCGGCACTCATGCAGAACTCAAAAAAGCCAAAAAACGCTACTATCGAATGTTCGAAAGCCAGATGTAGTATTGATTATCCGCGACTACTACCAGATACCAAAAACTCGATGACCCCACTTGGATGCTCTCCACCTTATTCCGTGGCACCACTACGAACGATTCCCCTCAATGTAATATACTTCCGGGCAGCGTCTTCTAAATCATCACGCCTTTGCGCATCCACCATGAACGCGCCTAACCTCGCTAATTCAGAATCGTGTATCCGATGTCATGAACGGATTCGGTAGGCGTTAATTCGTTTGGGTATTTCTGAGTACATAATATTTGTTTTTAGTTCTACAAAAACATTAGAATATTGTTGTAATTTCGTTCATATTCTTAGATAGTTTGGCCATGTTGATGCTTCGGCGGAAGCGTTAGTATCGTCTCGATAGCGAGATGATCGGTCCCGCTTATAGGAAGCACTCTTGCGGAATAGCCTATCTGGTTGGGCGCAAGACCTTCACCCCTGGTTGTGAGCTCTCGGCCCGGACCCGGTCGCAGGTACAGAGCGTCACCAAAGCTTGAATTAACCACCGTTACACTCAGCTGTTCAGGCGTAGCTTCAAAGGGGTGGTAAGGGTGTTTGAATGTCATCGTTTTGTTTTATGTGTTTAAATAAACATTAGCATATAATTGTAAGTTTGTCCATTAAGCACAAATACTGCACTACTATTGACTAAACTACTCTTATATGATGTAATTAATACATGGGAACAAACTCTTTTGAGTCGCGCCAAAGTATATCAATGACCCCTGATGGTAGTGTACAGTGGCTGGTGCAGGACATGCCTAATTTGTACAGTACCCTTTACTTACGGCCCCCGGACGGCACGCTCCACGAGCCAGATAGTGCCGATATCGGCAATTTAGTTGCATTTGCACAACATGGCACGCAAGTCGCTCCCAATATGGAGCGGCTCAGCCGAGGCACTTACGGCACCGCTTACCGCATGGGTAATTTTGCAAATAAACGTGCTCTCAACCGGAATGAACACGATGAACAGGTAGGTTTAGGAGCCGCTCAAGCCATGGTTGCACTTAATGAAGGACTACGCAGGCTCGGCTCCACAAAGATTACCGCACCAGTACCCTATGCTGTATTATTGCCCGGCAAGGATGCCCCAGATTCTGTTCGGACAAGCATGTTGATGGCATATGTAACGGGCTCAACGCCCTCTCATGGTCGAAACATTGGCCTCCCAAGCGCCAAAAAGCGCCAAAGAATCTATGATGCCGCCATACAACAAGTTGGTGCAGAGCCAGGGGACATTCATTATGATGACTCCGTGGAAAATCTAAAACTCCGACGACGTTTTGGCGTCGTGAGATCGGTGACTAAACTAGATGTTGCAGCCCAGCCCTCATTTGTTAGAAAAATGGGGCGAGAACCTTCTCGAGCTTATCAAGATCCTGATTGGACCTAGTCAACTAGCAGAGTCTAATCATTTTGGCACGATATAACACCTCTGTTATAATCGGATAATATGAGTTCACTACAAATCGGTATCGTCGGTCTGCCAAATGTCGGCAAATCTACGCTTTTTAATGCACTGACTGGTAACAATATTTTGGCGGCCAATTATCCGTTTGCCACGATCGAACCCAATACCGGTATCGTACCCATTCCAGACCCTCGGCTGACCAAGCTGGCAGATTTATATCAGTCTCAAAAAATCGTCCCAGCTACGGTAACCTTCGTAGACATTGCCGGCCTCGTTGCAGGCGCCAGCCAGGGCGAAGGTCTAGGCAATCAATTCCTTAGCCACATCCGCACCTGCAATGCCATCGTGCAAGTAGTGCGGGCATTCAAAGACAGCAATGTCGTGCATGTAGATGACGAAGTCTCGCCCGCTAAAGACATTGACGTTATCAACACCGAGTTAGTTTTGGCCGATTTGCAAACCGTCGACCGGCGCCTGCCCAAATTCGAAAAAGAAGCACGCGCCAATCCCAAACTAAAGCCCATCCTCGACACCTTAGCGCACGCTAAGCAGTTATTGAACGACGGCAAACCGCTATCCAGTGTAACCGGTCTAAACCTGGAACATCTGGCTGACTTGCAGCTGCTGACGGCAAAACCCGTTATTTATTTATTCAATGTCGATGAAGAAGGACTGAGCGACGATACCCACCGTGCCGAACTAAGCGATCTGGTCGCACCAGCTCGGTCTCTGTTTGTCTGCGCAAAATTAGAAAGCGAATTACAAGGCCTGGACGAAGCCGACGCCGCCGAACTACTGGAAAGCTACGGCCAAACCGAATCCGGGCTAGTGCAATTAATTCATGCCGCTTACAGTACACTGGGTCTTCAGAGCTATCTAACCGCTGGCCAAAAAGAGGTCCGTGCCTGGACCATCAAAAAAGGCGCCACTGCGCCTCAAGCCGCAGGTGCAATTCACGGCGACTTTGAACGTGGCTTTATTGCCGCTCAGATTATAGACTATAACGACTTGATCGCCGCTGGCTCCGAAAGTGCCGCAAAGGCTGCCGGCAAAGTGCGCACCGAAGGCAAAACCTATATTATGCAGCCCGACGACGTGGTGGAATTCCGATTTAACGTTTAGGATCGAGGATCAAGACCAATCTTGCCCAGCGATTGGGGCAATCGTTTTCCGTGCTTCAAAACATCTTCTAGATAAAGGTCGGGATCGTAGATATCAATCGTCATGGCGGCACTGCCCTCCCCAAATTTCAAACGCGGCATATTATGGGGCGACATCTCGACACGCATTGAATTAAGCGATCGCATCATGCTGCGATACTCCTGACTACCCCCCGGCAGACCGCGCTCAAAATCAGCATATTGAGCAATAAGAGACTCTCCGGGAGCAACAGTCGCCTGGTAACTGCCGTCTCGCTTGGTTATATGTATGGCCGGAGCCAAGGCTTTGCCTTGTATAGATGGCATGCCGAGCCGAGCCGCCTTTTTAGTACTCATATTATATTCTGTAACATCTATATCATTGCGCTCGGAAGTGGTGTGAGTAATAACGTCGTTACCCGGACGAAACTCGTGCGAAAAAACCAAATCCTCGGCACTCATATGTTTATCGACAGCGGTTGTCGATACTTTTAGAATGTCCTTTTCGGGATAATATTTTGCATCCACAACCTTGCCCGTCTGCTTGTCGTAAACTAACAATTCATTGCTTTGCCTGCCTGGAAGGTACTTGACGTTAAACCTATCGTTTTCGAAGCTAGTATCACTACTTAGATCATCCATTCGTTCATTTTGTGCCCCAAACGGAGAGTCAAAACCGCACTTCTTCAAAAACCGCTGTATATCCTCAATCTTTTGACGATGGCCAGGAATCTCCCGGTGCATTTCTATCAGACGTTTTTGCGGATGAACATCCTGCTTACTCCCGTCTTTACCGGTGTGTTTTACATTAAAATGACGCATGTCATTTAAGACATATCCCATAGGCCGAGGCCCATGAACCGTGTCCTTGGGCAACAGCCAGAAGCTGGGCGAATGACCAGTCATGAGTACACCCGTATGGACCATGCGCAGACCATTTGGAGAGCTGCCACTTAGTATAGCTCGCTGCATGTTATAGGGTGAGAGTTTTTCTGTCGCGGCTGGATCATTCAATCTTAGGTGTCCGCGCACATCCATGTCAGGATTGCCCTGTGCGCCCAGTCCAGTCCAATATGCTTCCGTCACCGCATACATGGCTCTGCGCGGCTGGCCATCATAGCTTTTGTATTCTATGTCTACATCGTCGCCAGCTCGTAGGATTTCGGTAGAAATCGCTGCTTCTGTTTCGCGCGCTTCTTGAAAATCGGCCATGGTCATCCCCTTGGCGACAATAGTACCGTCCGGAAGCTGTCCCAATGGGAGGCTGACAATAACTTCATCATCTGGATCTGGACTTATATTGGGGTTTTTTGGGGTTTCTGGCATTTTTGCTACTTCTTTGTGTTGTTATTCTCGCTAATAAAACATTAGCATATTATTGCATTATGGTCAATGTATTATGAAAATAGGCTCTCTTCGGAGCCTATTTACTTATTTTTGCTGCGATTAGTAGAACTTTGGCACTCGGCGCTTTCGCATTATAAACGGTGTCCTGGTGTAAGGATTAAGCGGCAGCGGAGGCAGTTGATAGGACGCCTCTTCGTAGCCTCCCTGCACCGCCAGGCCACCCATCCGCGGAACGGCATAATCTTCGACGCGTTGCTGTGGCTGGAATTGCCGCTGCATGTAGTGCTGGCGAATATCACTCACTCGCTGCTGCGTATAGTTTAGAACCTTGCGCAGCCGCTCCTGACTCCAGGTAGTAAAGACCAGTTTTCGGTTGGGCGTAATGATCTTGACCGTGCCGTCGAACAGCTGTGCGCTAAAGTCGATTTCGGCGATCATGTCGAACCGTACGTCTTCCAGGGTTAGGAACATCGGTTTTTTGTCGATCAGAAGAAGTCGATGGTCGGTCGCCACTAGCATGGCGAATCCGTTTTCGTAGCGGCCATTTACGGCCTGGGCAATTATTTCACCCGGCATTAGTATTTTTGTGAGCTCCCGAATTTCCGGGCGGCCCCAGAAGCGAAAATTGCATCCCACCCTTTTCAGTTGATCCTCAACTTGACTCAGGCTTACCATGTTTTCCTCCCTTCCTAACCGTCTTAGTTAGTACTTTTATAGTATGGGAGAGACCCCATCAGCGTCGGTGGTCTTCGTCACGCGAACAATGAGATTTTCGTCACAAGGGCCATGTGTCCAATTTTACAGAAAATTTTTAAGGTGTAATTCATATTTAAAGATAATCCAGATGGGGTATTTTGGCAGTGGCTAGCAGCAAAGCCCCCAGATTAAAACAGCTTGCTTACAGGGGTGGGTGTATGTTACTATCCAATTATGTTGACGACCGAGAGCCAGCACAACGCCCTCGTCAACTTGTTCCATCAAGGAACGAGACTGACTTACAAAAAAGGTGAGTTTGTTATTCGGCCCGGCGAGACCCCGTCGGGCATTTTTTATATCGTCAGTGGACTGGTCAAAGCTTACGATATCACCAAATACGGCGAAGAAAACCTGCTAATCATCCGTAAGCCAACCGAAATCTTAGGTCTGACTTGGGCCATTACCGGCGAAAATCGCAATATTATCTACGCCACATTGGCGCCGACCGAACTATTACAGATCAGCCGTGATCAGTTTGTATCGTTCTTGCACAACAACCCCGAAGCGGCCATGCCCCTCGTAGACATGCTGGTGGATATGTACCGACTGCACTCCGAGCGCATTATGACCCTGGAATACCGTTCGGTACGCGAGCGATTAATTTCGTTTCTACTTAGCACGGCACGACGTTTTGGCGAAGAGGAGGATGACCCTGAAGCTAATGTCGTTATTTTAAAAGTTCCCTTAAAGCACCAAGATATTGCTAGTTCTATTAGCGCCACACGCGAAACAACCAGTCGCGAACTAGCCTATTTAGAACGGCAAAAACTGATCGCCCGCGAACAGCAATCTATTATTACCCTGCTTGACGTACAAAAGCTGCGTAGTTATTTGTTCTAAAGTCCTCACTTCTAGCGAGTCCTGTCACGTCTCGGCTTCCGCCTGGCGCCATCCGATTAGTCAGTGGATTTCGCTTTAGTTACTATTTCTTCCAGTGGGTAACGATCTCTTCGATGGTTTTGATAACTTTATCGTGGGGCGGGACGTCTTGGACGTCATAATAATGGTCGGTCGATATATAGTCTTCGATAACGCTCAAGCAGTAGATGCCGTCGGCCAAAACGTGCATGCGGTCAACAGCCGGTACGCTGGCCAGTGGCGTTGCAACTACAATTTTTTTGGTATGGATTGGTTTTAGAAATTGCATAGCGACATCCAGTGCAAATCCATCAGCCAAGCCATCGGTCACCAAAATAATAATGCGATCCTGCAACAGGTCCTTGCGAATTAGACCACCACGACCGATCAGACGGTGCATTTCTTGCATCTTGGTCATTTTTTCTTGTTCGATCACGTGGTAATACTCGCCCACCATTTCGTCGATTTCACCCTGACTATACCCATGATTATAGGAAAAAGAGCCGTCTTGAGCGATGCCAGCCAAGGCCTGATTTTCGCGCGGCAATACAATGGATTCGGTCAGCAGCAGCGTCAAAACGCAGTGCATCTGCAACGCAATCTGAGCACCCACCATGACACCTCCATCATTGAGTGCAACAACCGCGCAATCCTGCCCCTTAAACTGCGACATCAACTGTTCAGCCAACAACTTACCAGCTTCTACCCTGCTCTGGAAATACATACGCCTCAGTGTAGCATTTTCACCTCATGCCAGACAACAGATAAGCCAGCAAAACAAAAAGCTTTTCAAACACTTTTATTTACTTTTGATAAAGCCGGAATCAAACAGTTCGTCCACTTTCCAGTCACCCTCTTGTTGGACCAAAGTAATGGTGACCGTGTTTTGCGTCGCAGGATTGCCCGGTTCGCTCACAAAGAATTGCATACGATACGGCTTATGGACATCTCCATATGCATCAAGTGGATCGTTTAGAGGTGATCCGCCATACACCTCTCGTAAATCCTTTCCTGTAAAGTTCGCAAGGTACTTCAGCCAATAGTCCTCCCGGTCTTTCAGTAGTTCCGAGGAAAGCCACTTGTACGCCTCGTTCGGATCAGAGCCGAGCGCCTCGACAAATTTAGTCGTGGCATATCCAGGCGTCTGCCGCCATTTATATTCTTTATATCCGTAATAGAAGCCGACGGCAGCGGCAATCACTAGTATAAAAATGAGAATACGCTTGATCATATCCTTACCTTACCGGAATATAGACAATTTCACCAAAAATTAATATTTCGCTTACGTCTAACTAGGTGTATTATGATGAACAGCTATGCGCGTAATCCGCAAGATGCGACCCACCTTTCCGTTCCCATTACGCATGCTTATCTGTTCAGTCATGATTATCGGCATCGGCTTATTAATGATAGCCTGTTTTTTGTATAGTCAGCAGCGAATGTTAGCTTCAGCCGAGCTCAGATTTCGCGATCTGGCAAATTCGCACATGGATCGATTGTCACACAACCTGGATGGATATGGCAGCCTACTGTACGCTACGCAGGGATTATTTGCCGCTACTGACGTTACCGCCGACATATGGCAACGATTCATCGAAAAGCAACATATTTTTGAGCGGTATCCGGGCATGGAGGCGGTCGGCTATTCCGAAGTAAAGGGCGAAAAAATTATACTTACCTACCTGCTGGAAGCGGATGGCGGGCATGAACATGCTTCGGCAGTAGGTTTTAACCTTGCAAGCGAGCCGGTGCGCGCCCAGGCGCTTGAACGGGCACGCAACACGAAAGGAATTACTGCCACTACTCCCACTCGATTAGTGGGCAATAACAGGCCAGGCTTCCTACTCCTTTTGCCGGTGTATAGTCGGCAAGCTGCGGAAAATTCGCCTTCGGGCTACAGTTCTGCCGCTTTCGATATTTCGGCCATGATCAACAAAACTATCGGCAAAGACCTGGCCATGCACCATACCACGCTGACCATACAGGACATTACGGACACCGACCGCTCTCTCCTCTATGGTAGTCCCGGAACCCACAAGGGCAAGGTGTTGCGTCAAGAGACCACCTTAAAAGTTGGCGATCGGTCCTGGCAAATAGTTTTTGAAACGCCACTGACTGCGGTCGCTAGCACCTTCGAACGCACCAGGCCCCTCATTGTTCTAGCGATTGGTATTATCATCACATTATCCGCCAGCGCTTGGTTTTACGCATTAACGTTGCGAAAGCGGCTCAAGTTAACGCTTTCTGGTGAGTAAGTTTCGAAGCAGAGCCAGAGCCTTGCGACTAAAACGCATCTCAAATATGGCTAGGTCCATGCTCACCGCAATCACAAGTACGGCCAATGTTATTCCACTAGTAGCCAGCGGTACATTTGGGGGCGATGAAACCAGTGTGCGACCATCCTGAATTGAAGTCACAGACGACCAAGGCGTAGACGTGCGATTCGAAACAATCACCGGCTTTTCACCATTCTCTGTCCCGGCAAACGGCAGAGAAAAGAGTGGCGCATTGAGTTGAGGATTCTGCACCGGTACCAAAAGTGGCAGCTGACTGTCACAATCTTTTGACTGAGCCTGAAGCAACTGATTACTACCGTCGTGGACAACGTCAACTACACAAACAGCGGGGGTAATAGAAAGTGTAAAAGTAGGAGTGTTTACGGCGACTTGCATTTTTTATCAATTGGCTGTTATGGTAAGTGTTATGTTAAGGGTATAGTTGGCCGCCCCTTTTTCGGCGGGAATTTTTTGGGAGACAGCAATATCGGTTATATCCCAATAACATCCGGTACCCGCTCCGCTACTTGCTGATGCAAGTGTCAAATTATCCTGCACCGCTTGCAAAAAACCGGCTGCCGACCCTAGACTAACCCCGGTCGATGTGCAGCCGCTTTGCGGCGTAAGCGTTGCAACTCCCGGATCAAGGTTCAACTGGCCAGCTTGCGAATCGGCATCGCCGCCGTCACCACAACCCGCCGGCGTTCCAGAGGAGTCATTATAGTCATATTGTTCGGTCCCCGAGCTCCAGGTGATTGTATTGCCGGCAGTTGCAGCAGCGGTTAGCGTCCATCCCGGTGTGGCTGTGCCGTTGTTTATCCGAATTCTTTGGGCGGCCGCCCCAAACACCCCGGCAATGCTTTGACAATTGAGTGAAACGGAGGTCGTATCCAAAGCCACCGAAGGACTACTAACCGTACTGCCGCCAGCGTCAACAATATCTACGGTCAGCGTACCTGGGATAAACCGTGAGTAGTCGAAGTCGGCGCCAATACACG
>DASVXH010000033.1:0-6501 GCA_036392795.1 Saccharimonadales bacterium (SeqCode) | reverse complement strand
ATTACGGTCCCCGATCTAGTGGTGGACCACCGCGAATACAAAACCTATAGTGGATCATTGTCATGGCTGTTCGAAAGCGGTATTGGCGCCAGTCGTCAATTTTATGAACACCGGCAGATTCGTTTACCGGATATCGCTTTTGTTGGCTTTATGGGTCTATTGTTGCTTGGTATCTTGCTGCCAATTCTTGGCGTGGTGCCGTGGTGGGTTAGTCTGATTGTACTGTTTCTGTATGTTTCGGCCACCAGTCTTATGCATTTGCGCGGCAAGTTTTACCTAGAACGAACGCCGCTGCGCAGCGTGGCCGGATTATTAATTAACGACACTCTCATTGCTATGTATTATCTTGGGCGGGCCGTGGGCCTAGCCACTGAATGGAAAAAATAATGACGAACAGCCACCTGATTTTTAGTGTCGTAGTGTGCGTGTATAACGGCGCTGATCAGGTGGCGCGAACGATTCGCTCGCTTGAGCGGCTGGACTACCCTAGGGCTGATTATGAAATTGTGGTTGTCGATGATGGGTCCACTGATGCTACAGCCAAAGTGCTGACCGAATTTTCCGCCATTCGTGTCGTGGCGCACGAGAAAAATAAGGGTCACAGTGCCGCGCGCAATACCGGTTTTCAGACGACCCGCGGCCGCTATGTGGCGTATATTGATGCCGATTGTGTGGCGCATCCGCTGTGGCTGACCGAGCTCGAAAAAGCCCTGAAACAACCAGGCACATTGGCTGTCGGCGGCCAGATTGCTGCGCTTAGCCAGAAATATATTGCTCAGCGCTATTTGATTCGTTCAGGATATGGTCGTCCGGCTGCGCTGCAATTAGGGCGGACAAAAACTTTGTGGCAGCGTTTGACTGCCTATGTTCGTGATAAGTTTCATCATGCCGCTGTGTCGCAGCTAAAGGCGGGTGAGGTCTGCGAGGTGTATGGTGCTAATGCCGCATTTGACCGGGCAAAGTTGCGCGCGGTGGGCGGCTTCCCGACCGATATTCGATCATCCGAAGACGCGGCTATCTGCCAGCGGCTACGCCAAAATTATCCCGACCAAGCCATTCGGTTTAATCCGCGAGCGGCAGTGCGTCATGATTTTGCGCCAACCTTTGGAGTATATCTGCGCGAATTGTTTTATCGCCAGGCCGACAATCTGATTTATTACCGAAGCTTGCATAAGGCTCCGCCTATTTTTCCGTTTCCGTTCGCAATACTAGCGGGGGTGTTGCTGGCCGGGCTTGTTCATCCGTGGCTGGCTATCGTTGCCCTACTGGTATTACCGCTTGCAGTGTATTCGTGGTGGATTTTGACTGCCATAAAACGTCGCAGCCTGGAAGCTCTGGTGTATGCGTACATGCAGTTTTTGGACGAAACGGCGCGTGACGGTGGATTGATTGTTGCCGCCTTACGTGGTGCACGCCGACCGCATCCGCACATTTTTCTGATCGTGCTGCTATTGGTGGCGAGTTTAATTGGTGTGCACGTAGGGCAGATCGCATGGCTTGGACTGCCTACGGCAATACTATCAATCGTAGTACCAGGTTATCTGCTGATGTGTGCTTTCGGTTTGCGGCGGTTTTTGGCCGCACCCTTCAAGCGTTTGGTGTTTATGGTGCTGCTCGGAGTGCTGTGGAATACAGTGGTAGGATTAATGGCCGCAACCTTGCTGCCGCTGGGGGGTGATGGTCGCCCGCTTGAACCCCAGGCGGTGCTGGGTGTGTATGCTATCGGGCTGGGTCCCGTAGTTTTTGCTGCGCTACTGCGTCGTCCCCAGCCGTTACCGGCGCGTAAATTTACCGGCGGTTTCGATGTGATAATACTTTGGATAGTGGCGATGGCTCTGCCCTTTGCGGCTGTCGTTGGTGCGAATTTGCTGAACCGGGGTTCGACCAACAAAGTCGCTCTAATAACATTGTTGGTGGGCGCATTGTTGTTTATGATTACCGCCTGGCGCGCCAAACGTCTGCCGGCCTCGACCATGCCGCTCGTTTTGTTTTGCGTTGGCGTCGCCGCATTGTTGTCGTATACCCTGCGCAGCAGCTATTTGTTTGGCTGGGATATCCAGCAGGAATTCGAGGTCTTTTTGCAGACATTTAATTCGGCTCAATGGGTGCTTGGCCAGGTGCACAATCCTTATGACGCTATGCTGAGTTTGACGATTTTGCCTAACGTTCTCGCTGGATTGTCGGGTCTGTCCGGACAAGATATTTTTAAAGTACTGTTTCCTGTGCTGTTTAGTTTGGTGCCGGTCATTTTGTATTACATCTACCGTTTGTGGGCCAACCGCGCCGTCGCATTTGTGGCGGCTGGGGTGTTTATCGCGCAGTTTTATTATTTGCAAGAATTTGCGGCTCTGGCGCGGCAACAAATTGCGTTTTTGTTTTTTGCCGGTCTTTTGTATGTATTGCTGCAAACTACATTGCGCGGCGCGCGGCGTGTGCTGCTGATCGTGGCACTGATTTTTGGAATGGTCGTCTCCCACTACAGCACCACGTACATGGCTATTGGATTACTGG
Organism: Saccharimonadales bacterium (SeqCode); assembly: GCA_036392795.1. Taxonomy (GTDB): domain Bacteria; phylum Patescibacteriota; class Saccharimonadia; order Saccharimonadales; family UBA4665; genus JARIHD01. Next base: position 3,990 of record DASVXH010000033.1, on the reverse strand, counting down.
CGGGCACATTCGTTTTGGCTAAGCTATTTTTTGCGGTTCGTGGTCGGGGTTGGTTGCGACTAGAAGCGCACGTGGTTCCACTATGGGTGGTGCTGGTTATGCTGGCTGGCGCGTGGGCATGGTATGGGCCAGCCACACATTCCAGTTCATTGTTTGGTTCATCGCAGCAGGCTGCAAACAGGAATGGCGGCGATACACGGACTATTTTTACACGTATCGCCAGCGAGGTCGAAGGAACGTTGAATGGCGAAAAAGGGCCAGCCGCCAACGTGGATGCCGGGGTCTATTTGCAGAACATTGGCCGGGATTATCGCCGGGACCGCGGTTACATGAGTTACTATCCCGGTGCTTCAAATCATGATATCCAGCCGGTCGCTTCTCGGTCGGTGCCAGCGAAAGGACCTGGTTTGCTGGCCGTGTCTAATTTGGCAGATACAATCCTGCGGTACGCTTGGTGGATTTTTGGAACATTAGGTCTACTCGCTGGGCTGGCTATTGCCTGGCGCCGTCGGGCGTTGCGTAATGGCGAGACGGTGATGATGGGCGCGATGGCGCTGATCGCTTTTGTAGTGATTCATATCGCGCCGTCTATTGGGCAGTTTTATAATATTCCCCGGCTTAATCAGCAGGCATTGATGTTCGTGGCACTTCCGGCGATTATGCTGCTGGCCTGGCTGGTGCGCAAAACCTTGCCAAAACTGGAGCGTGCGGCTATAGTGTTGCCTTTAACGGTTGCATTTTTGATTGCTAGCGGTGTCATGGCGCAGCTGGTTGGTGGCCGGCCTCACGCTAATCTTAATAATTACGGCGTTGATTACCAGCATTTTTATATTCACGACAGCGAAGTGGCGGCCGCGAAGTGGCTGGAAGCTGACCGAGGTGTGCGCCGTGACGTGATTTATGCCGACCGCTACGCCAATCTGCGGTTGGCTGTGCCAACCACTATTAACGGTCACGTCATGTCCGATATTACACCAGAAACGTTGGCCAAATACGCGTACGTCTATGCTACGCAGACGAACATTGTCGACGGAGCCACCATGAGTAGCTATAAAGAGAAGACGATCACCGTACAATTTCCGCGCGGCTTCATTGAAGCTAATAAAAGCACACTGTATTCTAATGATTTTACGAAGGTATATAAATAATGGACAAATTAATTTCGGTAGTTATTATCAACAAAAATGACCGTGGTATTGCCGATACACTGCAAGCCTTGCAAAAAGTGCGCAGCCCATTGCCGTTTGAGGTAGTGGTGATAGATGCATCTGAGGGCAGGTTGAATGATATCGCCGCTGCATTTCCGGACGTGCGCTGGGTCGCCTTTGCCTCGCGCACCGGCCGGCGGTTTACGATTCCAGAACAGCGTAATACCGGCGTAGCGGAGGCGCGCGGCGAGATCGTGGCGTTTACTGATGCCAATTGCGTTCCAAATGATGACTGGCTGGAGCGGCTGGTAGCGCCTATTTTGGAAGAGGGTGAACAGCTGGTGGCGGGATCAACCGTGTCGCGCGGCGACAGCAGTATTTACGACCAGGACCACGATCACCGTGCCGGTCAAAAATATATTCGTGAGTGCCCTACGATTAATGTAGCTTTTCGCAAAACGGCATATCAAAAAATTGGCGGTTTTGATGAACGGTTTGACTATGGTTCGGATGTGGATTTTAGCTGGCGTGCCAACGATTTGGGACTAAAAGTGCGTTATATTCCGGAAGCGATTGTGGCGCATGATTGGGGTGGCGCTAGCGACAATGCCAAGCGGTCATATCGATACGGTGTGGCGCGTGCGCGGTTATATAAAAAACATCCTCATCGCTGGCGCCAGCTATTTACTAACGACATCACAGCTTTGATTTATCCGCTGTATATTTTGGGCTTGCCGCTGACTATTTGGTTTTGGCCCTATCCATTGCTGATTTTGGTCCCGCTGGCCAAAAATATTACTAAATCACCCCTTAACGTGTTAAAAAAGCACCTTATTTATGGCGCAGGCGTGCTGCGCGAGCTTATCCGAGTATGAAGATCTTAGCCTTTCCCCGCGACGCCAATCCTTACCAGGAACTACTATATGCCCCGATGCGGCGGCGTGGTGTTATTGTTGAGTATCTGGACGGGCCAACCGGTTCGCATACGCTTAACATGTTAATGATGCCCTGGCTGCTGATTGGTAAACGATTACAAGGTTTTGATGTGCTGCATGTGCACTGGACCTACCCCTTTCAATTGCCGTTTAGTAAGGGTGCTGTTGCCCGCGCTTGCATGGAGGCTTTGGCGTCTGCAACCTGGCTAATGACAAGGCTTGTGGGTATGAAGCTGGTCTGGACGGCACACAATGCCCGACCGCACGAACCGCTTTTTTTGGATGACCGGCGTGCTCATCGATTTTTGGGGAATCTGGCCGATCGGGTGATTGTACATTCTGCCGCCGCTCTCCAGCAATTACGCGAAATGGGCGTACGAAACGATCGGTGCACAGTTATTGCGCACGGCAATTATATTGGAGTCTATCCTGATGGAATTAGTCGTTTGGCGGCGCGCAGGCATCTGGGCCTCCCCGCCGATGCAACGATTTTTTTGTTTTTTGGTTTGATTCGGCCATATAAAGGAGTCGAACAACTGTTGCGGGTGTTCTCCGAGCTACAGGATGCAAAAGTGGCGTTGATTATTGCTGGCAAGGTACAGGACTATCACCTGGCAAAAACGATTGAAACCTTTGCGATAACAGATGACCGATTGCACGTGACACTGGATCGGATTGCCGACGACCAACTGCAGTTTATTTTTCGCGCCGCAGACTTTACAGTACTGCCCTACGAAAAATCGACGACCAGCGGCGTTTCGTTGTTGAGTGCTTCGTACGCCTGCCCGATCATTGCGCCGGGCCAGGCGGCGTTTGCTGATATCCCAAAAGATATGCAGATTTCATATGCTGCTGGCGGCTTGGCCGACGCACTTCGGCAGGCTACTCATCTTTCGGATAAGGAACAAAAGGTCATGAGTGCTGCTGCCCGCCGCTATGCCGAAGACTTGGGTTGGGACAATATTGCCGATCAGACTGTTGCTTTTTTGGAGACCGGAAAATGAAACGCATTGACGCACTCTCGGTAAAATCAAAGGTTGCATTAGGTACGGTTAGTCAGGTACTGAGCAAGGTAGCTGTTGCGGTGTTGTCTATTTTTACCTTACGCTTTTCAACGCAGTACCTAGGCGCAGAAGTATACGGACAGTATTCGACAGTTATTGCCTATGTCACGATCTTTACTTTACTAACCGATTTGGGCCTAACGGCGATTAGTAGCCGCGAAATCGCCCGCCGCCCGGAAGATGCCGAAAAAATTATAGGCAACAGCCTGGCGATGCGCGTTGTGTTATCGCTCCTTATCTCGCCATTGATTGCAATCGGCGGGTGGTTTTTGTACGCGGCAAAACCCGGTCAGGTAAAGATGGGCATTGCCTTGATGGTATTGACGCTCGTTTTTGGTAGTGTGCAGTCGGTAGTCTCGGCACTGTTTACGGCAAAAAATCGAAATGATATTCCAGCCGTGCTTGGTGTGGTTAACAAGGCGGCGTATCTGGTTTGTATTATCGCCGTCATGGCCTTGGGTTTGGGACTTTATGGTTTTGTGTACGCGGCGATTATTACGGCATTTATTAGCGCAGCCCTGGGCACGTACTGGGCGGCCCGGCGTATTCGGCTGCGCCCCATGTTTCATATTCCGCATTGGAAATATATGATGCGTACGTCGATTCCACTGGGTATTATCCAGATTATTAACCTGCTGTATTACAAGATTGACAGCGTGATGCTGTCCGTAATGCGGTCGCCAAAAGAGGTGGGTTTGTACATGATTGCTTATGGGATTATCGACGTGGTGATGTCGGTGCCTAGTATGTTTATGACATCGCTAATGCCGTCGCTGGCTACCGCCGATAAAGATACGCTGCGCCGGCTGGTTAACCGGGCCTTTGATATTTTGGCATTCTTTG
>DASVXH010000032.1:0-8571 GCA_036392795.1 Saccharimonadales bacterium (SeqCode) | reverse complement strand
GATTACAGACGACCCAGAAGAGGTCACCGCGATAAAAAATCACTTCTTTTTAGGAACTTTAGCTCCTTCTTTGCGAGCCTTGGACAAGCCAATGGCCACCGCTTGCTTACGGTTGGTAACTTTTTTACCAGATGCACCGCTCTTTAGGCTGCCTTTTTTGAACTCTTCCATGGTCTTCTTGACTTTGGACTGTGCCTTTGGACCGTACTTGTTCATAGCTACACCTCCTAGTTTAGGTATAGATTACAACAGTCACCGAATTGGTGCAGTTAGGTTTTTAACGCCGACCCAAGATGGGACTACTGTTCAGGCAACACAAGTCCTTCGCCGGCTTCAGAACTTTCCAGTTCGACACCGCCATCCGGGTTTTGTTTAATGTAGTAGCCAGAAAGATAGGTTAGGCCTTCTTGTTTATCACAGGGGTCACCTGAAGGCGACTGAGCCGAACCATTTTTGTATGTCACACCGATTTGTGGCTCTAACGGCATGCGTTTTAGGTATATCGGCACTAGAGCCGTGCACAGATCGTACCCCTTTTCAGCTACTGATCCGATCTCGGTAAATTCCTTTGGGATACCCTCTGGAAAGTGTTGATTCGCAGCACGGTATTTGACGAGCGCTTGAGCAATGGTGGCAATATGAAGCTGACGCTGGGCACTCCGGTTTTGGGCCGTTAAATCGACCGGACGAAGCCACAATACAGATATAGCCACCAATATAATCATCAGGGCAATTGCAGCCACCAATTCAGGGAGAGTAAACCCGCGCTCACTTCGCATACAGCTATAGTAGCAGATATCGGTGGGTAAGGGACGCTTTATATGGTCCCAAAACTACTTATTAGTATCCTGACGCACAATACGGCGCCCGATACTTTCGTAGTAAAATCCGGCCTTCTGCATATCATCTGGCGAAAAGATGTTACGACCGTCAAAAACAACGGGCTGCTTTAAGGTTTGTTTTAGTCGAGACAAAGATGCGGCGCCGAATTGGTGCCATTCGGTGGCGATCAGCAGCGCATCTGCATCTTTGGCGGCTTCAAATTCGTCTTTTGCAAAGATTAGACCGGGTTTATCGCCCATCATCTTCTGTACGTTCGGCATAGCCTGGGGATCATAGGCCCGCACGACTGCACCAGCTTCAGTAAGCAAATGAATCATGGTCAGGGCTGGCGCTTCGCGGATATCGTCCGTTTCGGGTTTGAACGCGAGACCCCACAAGGCAAATGTTTTGCCCCGGACATCACCGCCAAAGTATTGTTGCACTTTTCTGACCAGAACTTTTTGTTGGTCGCTATTATTTTTGATAATGGTTTTTAGCAAGTCAAAGTCAAAATGGTACTGTTCGGCGGTGTGAATCAGCGCCAAAACGTCTTTGGGAAAACAACTGCCTCCGTAGCCAATGCCCGGATACAAAAATCGCTGGCCAATGCGACCATCGTGACCAATCCCTCGGCGTACATCATCTACATCGGCACCCAATTCTTCGCATAGATTGGCGATCTGGTTCATAAAGGTAATCTTGGCCGCCAAAAAAGAATTGCCAGCATATTTAGTTAGCTCGGCCGAGCGGGCACTCATAAAGAGCAAGGGATGGTCCTGGCGGGTGATTGGTTCATACAAATCGGCCATAACTTCGCGGGCGCGGGGCGAATCAGCACCTACCACAATGCGGTCCGGCTCCATGAAATCCTGCACCGCAAAACCTTCACGTAAGAATTCGGGATTAGACACTACGTCAAATTCTACGGTCGCACCTTTCCGCACACGTGCCGTTACCTCTTCTGCCGTCCCAACCGGCACAGTACTTTTGTCAATAATTACGGTATGTCTTTTGAGCAGCGGCCCCAATTGATCGGCAACGTCATATACAAATGACAAATTAGCCGAACCGTCCGAGGCCGATGGTGTCGGCAGCGCCAAAAAAACCACTTCTGCCTCACGTACAGCCGCGGCCAAATCCAGTGTAAAATTTAGACGGCCTTCCGCAATATTACGGCGGAACAAATCCTCCAGACCCGGTTCATAGATGGGCACATGGCCCTTTTGCATCATTTCAACTTTTTCTTTAACGACGTCTACGCAGGTGACATCATTGCCCAGTTCAGCAAAGCATGTGCCGGTTACTAACCCTACGTAACCCGTCCCAATAACGGCAATTTTCTTCATAACGCTGCATTATAACCGAAAAGTGTTTGCTATACTATGAAAGATTAAGAGGTGACCAAGATGAAAGTTGTGGTACAGATTCCTTGCCTGAATGAGGAGCAAACGCTACCACTGGTACTGGCTAGTATTCCAAAGAAAATTCCCGGTGTCGACCAGATCGAAGTACTGGTTATAGATGATGGCTCCACCGACGAAACCGTGAAAGTGGCGCGCGAACACGGCGTGAAACACTTTGTGTCGCATCCGCAGCGCAAAGGGCTGGCCCGGTCGTTTCACGACGGCATTAATAAAGCCTTGGAAATGGGCGCCGACATCATTATCAACACCGACGGCGACAATCAATATCCCCAGGAACGCATCGGCGACCTGGTGCAGCCCATCTTAAAGGGCCAAGCCGACATTGTGATTGCCGACCGCCAAGTGCAAACCATTTCACATTTTTCGCCGATCAAAAAACTGATGCAACGCGTAGGGACCCATATTTTGAACGCTGCTGCCGGCACCGCCGTACCTGACGCACCAAGCGGCTTTCGTGCCTACAGCAGAGAAGTTGCCATGCAGCTAAATGTCGTAACGCGCTTTAGCTACGCCATGGAAACCATCATTCAGGCTGGCAACAAAAACTTTTCGATCGTCAGCATACCTATAACCACCAACCCCAAAACGCGGGAATCGCGCTTGTTTAAAAACTCATTCGAGCACATCCACAAATCGGGTAGCGCTATCATCCGCGCCTTCATTATGTACAAACCGGTGGCGTTTTTTGTCAGCCTTGGCGCCATACTGTTTGCCTTAGGGTTAATTCCATTTGGCAGATTCATGTACTTTTTGGTAGTCGATGACGGACGAGGACATATCCAGTCACTCGTTGTGGGGTCGGTATTTCTGATCGCGGCGTTTATTTCGTTCGCACTGGGCATCATTGCCGATCTGATCCGCATCAACCGCGTTTTGATCGAAGACTTACTAGAACAATCACGCCGCCATCATTACGATAAATAATATGAAAATACTACTGACCGGTAAAATAGGGCCCGTCGACCTACAAGTCCTATTTTTGGCCCTCGATAGTGATCGGCACCAGCACTTTTCGTGCGCTATTATTCAGTGAATTGATCGCAGGGCTCGGCCAATACCACGATGAGTCACTCCGCAGGATAAAAGTCTGGATGCCGCCGCCGTGCAAAAATGCCGCCATCACCAGCACACTAAAAATTGCTTTGGCATATTTTAGCCGCAGTTGGTCAAACACCAAACCAATGGCGCGGCCCAGAATAACGCCTAGCAACGGTAGAACTGGCAGTAAATAACGTCCGTTTATGGCCACTGGCTGACCGGTTTGGCGGTACATTCCAAACTGCTCAATAAACAAAATGACTGTATATACAGCGATTATTAGGCCAAAAAACAGCAGATAAGTACGGTCCCGAAATACTCTATGGATTGTTGCGAGTAGTGCAGCAAGACCAATAATAAAAACCACTGTTGCCGTTCGGCTAGGCACCGGCAAAGGCTGATAATTTGTGTAGTCGCTTGACGGCCCATTGACGGCAAAGAACATTCGATACCACATGCCGCGCATCCACAGATCGAGGTATTCCACGGGGTTGGCGACAAAATCCGCCGAGCGCGTTTTTTCGTACCAATAATCGCGACCCCACGGACCATACGCCGAACATTGTTCGACGGTCAGTACCTGGCCGCAGTCCGGCACTGGCGTACGATATACAATCATATTTACCACATAACGCTCGGCAAACAGCACACCACCTGCCAAGCAAGCCGCAATCAGACTAAGGCGGACCCATGATTCCATCGTTTCAAAACCGCGACGCAGGCTCGGTAAAAGCTTTTTGAACCGACCGTGGAAATGCCAAACGAGCATGACCAACAAAAAAATAACGGCAGCGATTATAAATGGCAGCGCTGCATATTTTATTAAACTCATAAACATGCAGACAGCGATAAAACTCATCAGTGCGGAAGCACAAAGTTCTTGCCGCCTAAAGCCATCGACCAGCGAAAAAACACACAAGCACATCAGCGGCAGCAGCACCATAATGGCATTGTCGTAATTAATATGCGCAGCGAGTTGGGGGACGATAGGTATTAGTATAAACAGCGCCAATACCAAATGAGCCAGCGCAGCCGAAGCCTTGGCCCGCAACAAAACACGCCGCATCAGGACCAGTCCCCACGTAAAGAGCGCCCCATTGAGCAATCGCAAAAATACTACCACAAATGCCTCGTTGTGCGTAAACTGCATTGCTAAGCGATACGGCCAGCTAAACAAATAATGAAACAAATAGGACGGGTCCCGCGCCAACGCGCCAAACTGATCAGCGCCAGGCGGTTGATCCACCAAAAACGGCGACCATTGATCGGCGTATACACGAATGACCCCTAAATGAAAATCTTCGTCAAATGCCATCGGGTATATGGCCGAAAATATCAACCACAGCACCTGAAGAACAAATGCACCAAGAATGATATAGAAAAACAACGGTGAACCCAAAAAACCAGCAAGACGACGGTACAATTTATTCATAACAGAACTGACCTCATTATACATAATCATCGCTGCAGGGAAGCAGGAGAAGTGACTCGGGTGAGCGTGGCAATAAATATGTTATCATGGCCTTAGAATGAAAAAGCATTTCAAGGTTGCACTGGCAATTCTTATTCTAGTAGCCACCGGCATCATCTTTTCACGATACGCAGCCAGTCATCCAGAACTATTTGACAAGCTCGGAGACACCAATCCTTTTTTGATCATATTGCTACTGGTGGGCTACGTAGTTTGGTTTCTGGCGCTGGCCTGGGTCATGCGTATTAGCTTACGACTGTATGGCAAAACAATTTCTTTTCAGGAAAATATATTGCTCAATGCCTATTCTGGCCTGATTAATTTTTTTGGGCCAGGGCAAAGCGGCCCCGCGGTTCGCGGACTTTACCTGAAAAAACGACATCAGCTGCCAATCAAAAGCTACTTGTTCGCATCGCTTATTTATTACGCATTTTATTCGGTTATGAGCGCCTTTTTGCTATGCGTGGGTAGTCGGCCGTGGTGGCAGACTACCATCTTTATGCTGGCCGCCGCCGGTGGCAGTGCATTTGTTTTGCGGCTATACATGAAACGCTCGCAACTAAAAAACCAGCACCTTAATGTAAAAAATCTGGGATGGCTGTTTGCCGCGACAGCACTACAGCTGGCCGCTCAAACACTAATCTTCTTCGCCGAACTGCGCAGCGTAGACGCTAGCGTATCTTTTGCCCAAGCCCTGACTTACACCGGAGCCGGCAGCTTTGCATTATTCGTAGCCCTAACACCTGGCGGCATCGGCATCCGCGAAGCATTTATGTTATTTGCAGGGCAATTACATCATATTAGTCAGACAGTTGTTGTGGCAGCCAATGTTATTGACCGCGGCGTTTACCTCTTATTCCTTGGTATCTTGTTTATACTAGTAGTAGGGTTGCACGCCAAAGACAAACTGCGGCTGACAAAAACCGATCTCAAAAAATCGTAAATGACCAGTAAGCACGACGTATGAATTTTGCAGATGTCATCATAATCATGTTTTTTATTTCGGCACTTGTGCGAGGCGTAGATTTAGGATTAGCGCGCCAGGTTTGTTCGACTGTGGGCGTGGTAATCGGCTTATTTATTGGCGCATTTATCCAGGGAAAATTAATCCGTCTGGCCCAGACGCCCACAACTAAAGCATTGCTAGCCTTGGGCATCATTATTGCTTCCATCGCGCTCTTTTCGACGCTAGGCGAACTGCTAGGGATTTTTATAAAACGACATATCGAACGGATTCGTGTGCCGTTGATTAATGCATTTGACCGCGGCGCTGGTTCACTTGTGGCTGGCGCAACGTTATTACTGGCAGTTTGGCTGGGAGCCATTATTTTTAGCAATGCACCATCCAGCGAACTGCAGCGACAGATCAAGGGATCCGTGGTTATTGCGACGCTCAATAGAAACCTGCCGCCAGCGCCCAATCTGATCACTCGTATTGGACATTTGATAGATCCCAACAGTTTCCCAAACGTCTTTACGGGACTCGAACCGTCTATCGACACCTCAAAACCGCTGCCATCAATTGGTGATCTGGACAGCGCGGTAGAAAAAGCACGCGCCTCTACTGTCAAGATCGAAGGTCAGGGCTGTGGCGGCATCAGTCATGGTTCGGGTTTTGTGGCCGATGCCGATACGGTCATTACCAATGCCCATGTTATAGCCGGCGTACAACAACCATATATTATCGACGCTAACGGTCGCCACGCCGCAAACGTAGTTGGCTTTGACCCGGATTTGGACGTCGCCTTTTTGCGTGCCCCTCGCCTAGCCGGTACACCGCTCGCTATACGTGGCGGTCTGGTGGATAAAGGCACGTCGGCCGCCATCGTCGGCTACCCTGGTGGCGGTGATTTCAGGGCCAATCCAGCCATCGTTGTAGACGCTTTCCGCGCCATTGGCCGCAACATCTATAATCAAGGTGAAACTACCCGCGAGGTTTATTCCGTAAAGGGAAGTGTAAGGCCCGGCAACTCCGGCGGACCATTGATCGACAAAAACGGCGCTGTCGTAGGCGTTATATTTGCCGAATCAACCAGCTACGACGATGTGGGCTATGCACTAACCACTGATGCCGTAGTGAGCCAACTAGAATTAGCCAAGTCACGCAGCTCTGTCGTGAGCACGGGTAGCTGCACCCAGTAAACATTCAGCCAAAACTGTTATGCTTGGGGCGACAATGAATACCTTTAGACCAACTTTGGAGCGAACGCTGCCTTGGCTATTAATCATAGGTGGCAGCATCGGATTGATTGCTGCATTTATTATTATGGTAGAAAAAATTCACCTACTCAGCGATCCGTCGTTTTCACCCAGTTGTGATCTGAATCCGGTGATTAGTTGCGGATCAGTCATGGCTTCACACCAATCTAGTGCGTTTGGTTTTCCTAATCCTCTTATTGGACTTATTACATTCCCGGTCGTCATCACCTCTGGAGTTTTGATGGCTGCCGGAGCCAAACTAAAGCGCTGGTACATGCTAGGGCTACAAGCCGGAACGGTGTTTGGCCTACTGTTTGTGCATTGGCTGTTTTTTCAGAGCACGTATTATATTAATGCGTTGTGTCCGTATTGCATTGCGGTCTGGATCGTGACCATTACGACATTTTGGTATGTGTTTTTGTTCAATGTGCGGTCCAAATGTATTGCGCTACCGGCGCGTTTAAGCAGTTTTTTACAGCGGCATCATTTAGACATCCTACTAGTGTGGTTTCTAATTTTAGTCGGACTTATTTTGAAACATTTCTGGTACTATTACGGACCACTGCTGGGTTTTTAATCAGAATTCCGTCAAGCACAAGCGGTTTGCTATAATAATTACGTAGATGTATTATTTCTGATTTTTTCTATGCAAAGACAAAAAGATATTTTTACCAAAACTGCCGAGGCACCAGCCGTAGCCCTGGCACGAACCGTGCTGGCGACACAAATTGCGCGCGACAAGGTTGTAACAGCGCTACCTAATAATGCCATGGTGCGCAAGACCAAAGACTTTTGGCATATGCTAGGACCCGGCCTGACCACTGGCGCGTCGGACGATGATCCCTCCGGCATTGCCACCTATTCACAAACCGGTGCGCAGTTCGGCTACCAGTTTTTGTGGCTGGCACCGTGGACATTTCCGTTGATGGCCATCGTCCAAGAAATGTGCGCCCGAATTGGACTAGTGACGGGCAGGGGACTGGCGCACAACATTCGGGTGTTTTACTCACGCCGGGTGCTGAATATCTGCACTGTCATGCTGTTTGCAGCCAATACCTTTAACATCGGTGCTAATTTAGGCGCCATGGCCAAGGCCGCGCAGCTGCTAAATCCAAATCTGAGTTTTGCTTTTTTGGTGGTCGGTTTTGCAATCTTTAGCTTGCTGTTGCAAATTTTTACGCCCTATGTGCGCTACGCCAAATACCTAAAATGGCTGGCATTGATTCTTTTGTCGTACATTTTGTCGTCTATTTTAGCTAATCTGGATTGGGGTGACGTTCTGCGTAACGGCATTATACCCAATTTTTCACTCACCCAGGAACATATCTTTATATTATGTGCAATTTTGGGCACAACCATATCGCCGTATCTGTTCTTTTGGCAAACATCACAAGAAGTGGAAGAGCAGATTTTACAGGGTAAAACGACAGTCCATGAACGGCGCGGCTACACCGATCCAAAGGACATTCGAAGTATGCGCATCGACGTCTGGTCGGGCATGTTTTTGTCCAATTTGGTAATGTTTTTTATCATCGCGGCGTGCGGCGGTATTTTGTTTACAAATGGAATCACTGAGATTACATCAGCAGCACAGGCCGCCGAAGCACTACGGCCGTT
>DASVXH010000031.1:0-1534 GCA_036392795.1 Saccharimonadales bacterium (SeqCode) | reverse complement strand
GCTCTATCAGGCGCTCGGCGGCGGCTGGCAACAGTGACTGTCTGGTGGCGGTGGTTGGATAGGTCTTCTGGTCAATCACCTCAGCACAATACCAGCGCCGCCGCAGCATGCAGGTGTGGTGTTTAGCGCGCCACTTCATTTTTTGCTTTCGTAAATGACTGGATACTATCCAGGAAAAAGTTAAAGGAGCTTCAAATGAATAGTGCAACTAATCTGCTCGTGTTGGGTGCAACAGGAAAAGTAGGAAAACTCGTCGCACAATATCTAAAAAGGAATAAGGCGAACTTTTCGGTAGGATCGCGAAGGAAAGAGAATCTGAAAGAGCTTGCAGATCAGTTTGGGGCATCGCGCTTTATCGATCTCGATGATCCACGAACATTCGATGAAGCGTTGAAAAACATCACGGGGATTTTTCTAATAACTGGCTATACGGTGGACATGCTTGTGCACAGCAAATCCCTGATCGATGCGGCCAGACGTAACGGTGTAAAGCATATCGTGCACCTGGGCGCATTCACGACGGATCGTGACGCCTACGCTACGGTTTTCGCTTGGCATCAGATGATCGAAATCTATCTTCAAGCCAGCGGCGTTGCATGGACGAATCTGCACCCCAACATGTTCATGCAGAATTTGCTGGGGTATGCCGCGATCAAAGGTGGTCGGTACAGTTATTACACTTCCAAAGCTCTTGGGTATACCGCTTTGGAAGATGTAGCAGAATCCGCAGCCCGAATTCTGATGGAAGGGCCGAAGAAGCACAGTGGAAAGGACTATTGGTTTTCAGCGGACGTACTCACTGCGAAGCAGGTGGCCGAAACTCTAGCTGAGGCTACAGGTCGTAAGTTCACAGCGGCAGTTCGTACAGTCGAAACTTTTCAGAGCGATGCGGAACAGCCCGGTTCAATATTCGAACCGGCGTATGCAAAGGGAGGGCTCGAATTCTTCCGCTACGTTGAGGACGGAAGAATGGCGTACGTTGGAAGCGTAAAAGACGATACAGAGAAAATTCTGGGTCGCGAGCCATTGTTGCTGAGGGAATGGGCAAAGTTACACGCCAATGAGCTTTTGGAGATTGCGGGTAGCTAAACAGTTGAACCATTCCCATCTCCGTTAAAACTATAGTTAGCATGGCTGCGTTGGCATCCATAAGCAGCTTAGCGCCACGCGACTCTGTCACTCCTAATGTCAGTGTGCGCGTTAGCCGAGGTATCGAAGAATGGGATGGATTGGTCGTGCTTGGAATCCAGCAACTGTGTCCGCCCTCGCGAGCCTCTTTGGTTCGCTCGCTGGCGCCTGTGCTTCCACTGTAAGCGCATGGATCGCGCAGCGGCACCACGAACGAAAAGACCTCATGGCTAGGACAATTACTCATCGCGAGCAGCTGTATTCCGACTTCATCAGTGAGAGCGCGCGTGCCATGGTCGACGCTATGCAACACGCATTGGAAGACCGCGGCACGATCACACCAGTTTACGCGCTCCCATCAGCCCCATGCGTTTGAGCTCCCCAACGAAAGTGGTAGAGAGTGCGG
>DASVXH010000030.1:0-18745 GCA_036392795.1 Saccharimonadales bacterium (SeqCode) | reverse complement strand
TAGCCCACCGAGAGGCATACCTCTATTGCTTATATCATAAAATAATGGTATAAATAATCTATATGAAGCCTGGCGACCAGAAACCAATAAAAGGAGATCTTTTCGAAGCGCCTTCTCCGAACCCAGATTCTTTATCCCTGTGGGCTACTGAGCAATCCCAAGGTGCCGGGCACAATTACGGCAATCCCCAATTGTGGTCTACTCCCCATGGAAAAGCCTACTGGCGTAATGCACAGGGTAATTTTTCTGATCAAGAGTGGACTGCCCCAGGCGGCCCGGCAGTGCACGTCGCTAACGAAATCGCCCAGTCAAATGTCATCGCGCCATCCCAAGAAACCGACTCCGCCCCCAAAACCTTTCATGAAGTCCGCACCGAAAACTTTTTTGTAGATCAAGAACAAATTGACACCCATGACCGTCCCGTCTTCGCAATAGGTTGGGAAGAGTATGTCACTGGTTTTGATGGCGGTGGCGTAGGTACGTTTGTCAGCGAACCCTTGAAAAATGGTCGTTGGCGAGATAACACATGCAGTATCTATGAGCAAAACCCAGACCTGATGATGCCCTATGCCGTCATGGGTCTAATGGAGAATCGATCTTTTGCCCGTTGTGGGAATTTGCCACCATATGACCCAGATAAGCATCAATTTACATCCGAAGAGATGTCAGGCCAACAGTACCTAAAGAAACTGAGCGAAATGCATGGAAATAAAGACCTCGGTCCTTCGCTTATCCAGATAAAGCGGGGGGATGAAGAGCCATGGACGATTCTTTCTCTAGGCGTAGATGCGGGCTCAGGCGCTTCGCGCGGGATGTTCGCGTTTGCGACCAGGGGTTACCAAAATGTCGGACAAATGCTCCAGCGCGCCAGCGCGGCATTTCCTTCGCCCTTCAAAAAATTTAACCTCTTGGAGCGTGTCGAGGATCATGACGCCAGAACAATACATGTTGCCCTAGTGAAAGGTTCCGCGCCAAGCTCTCCAGAAGGCGATACCCGTAATTCGAGCAACCTCCGGGCCCCACTGGACGGTGTGGTAGAAATGGCCGACCATAGACTAGAATCAGGGGAGCCCTATGAAATCCGCACATCCGCACTCCTCATCAATCCAGAAAAGATCGACCCAACCGACCGCCCCGTCTTTGCTGCTGCGCCAATATGGGCTGTCCATCCCCATGTACGCCCCGGCGGCCGAGGCGTATACAGGGTAGACGAGCCTGGCAAAAAAGAGCCCTATACCGCACAGCATGGCCCTGGTAGCCTAGAAGAGCTTATGCGAGACCGCTACTTTTCCCGGAGCGGTATTCTTAAGCCATTTGATTTTGCTCATAATAAGTTTTTCCCAGTTGACCCTTATGATGAACAGCCAAAACTTCTCGAAGAATATCGGGAATATAATAAACAAGGGCACAGGTATCCTCCGACCGTACTGCAGTTCCAGCGCGGCGATGAAATCTGGACCTTTCTGTCTGCCGGCATAGACACCGACAAGGACACGCGTGGCGGAGTAACCTTCGCGGTCACCGGGAACCAAAGCTTTGAGCAGATGGTCGAGCGTGGCAAACTGGCCTACCCTTATCTATATGATCAGGCAAGGCTGGCCGAAGTGCTAGAAGGCGAGAGTGTATTAACACCTCAAACCATTCGTGTTGTCCTGTCACCGCAGAGTAAGTAATGCCTATAACGCTATTGCTTAAAATGCAATAATGTGCTAACATATTTATTAAGATGTCACCAGAACAACGGCCCCCTTTCGACAATTTATACCAGTCTCCGCAGACTCCTAATACGCATAACTACGGTACACCCCAACCCGAAGGTGCTCACGGTCTATTCCGTATTCAGGCTCCAGGCGGCTTTGCTATATTTGAGCGCCCGGGGCAAACACCAACCTCTGCCGAAACAACCCCTCAACGCGAATACAAAACACCCGATCTTCCTTGGATACAGGGGGCGGTGAGTATCCCGTATGAACATTCTCCAGTTAATATCACCGATCAACCCGCCCTTCAGGACCGGAATGGTCAAGCTTTCTATCTTGATGATAAGCAGCGATTTTGGACCACTGGTGCCAGGGTCTCTAACCCTGCTCAAACCACTCCTGCGAAGGAAGCTCTGTCAACCAAGGCCACAGACTCCCCATCAGATAATACCGTAACCCAAAGGCCAGAAAAGACGGCCCACGTCCCATCGTCTGGCCATGGAACTTCACGCGAACGGTCCCAGACCGATCATGCCTCCGCAGGCACAAGCCACGAAACTCGCCAGAGGCCAGCCATTAATCCGGAGTTACAGCGATTACGAAGTGGTCTAAGGGAAGAATTTAATAAAGATGTGCGTAGCGAAGCACAGGCCCTTATCGAACAATTTGGAGGCCGTGCACAAAGGCATGATATCTACAAGACCGTAAAATCTGCCCAGGTGTTGGAGATGCGGAAACTTATGAATGAGTCTTTGGCTGAGTACCGTTCAGGTATGGATGACGATAGGTTGGATGTCCTTGACCAAGCCGCAATAACCATACAGAGTCGATATTACCGACAAATCGACCAACAAAATCCTGATGTCCAATTTCCCAAGGGTACTAGCCATATTGGCGACACGTATAAATATATGGTTACACTGTTGGATCATCCGGCAATGGAAGCCCCCGCCGCCGTGGCCAAGGCAGAAAAGGTCCTTAAACTGTTAATCACCCAAGGATGCGAAAGTATGGCCGGGAATACGCAGGGTCGTGGAGAGCGACTGCAAAAAGCGTTGGAACTCGTCAAAGTGTATGCTATTGCGCTTCCCGACTTCGATATAGGGAAAGCGGGACTCTTCGAAGCTAAGGTTCTGCTAAAACAGCAGCTGGCAGCCATAGACGCGGACTCACGAACAAAACCCAATTATGCAAGTACGGGACGCGTCGATTTGCCGCAGAAAATCGCTAATAAGGCCTGCTCTGTTCAAGCACAGGCTCTTTATCGTGCCAGAGGAGGAAGGGAGCACCCCACTGCTGGGGAAGAATCGAAGGGTTTCACGGCCGAGGCTATGTTAACGCAGAATTTTGAAGCCTCTCTAACAGAGGTAAAGCGCGTGCAGGCGGAGCTTATAGACCGTATTGGTTGGAGGGTTGGCCCTGATGCTGCAAAGAAGATAAACTTCTTTGAACACCTCAGGGGGGAAGAGGGCCGGTTGGCTCGTGCAGGAATCTTTACAAAGTTAAACCAATCTGAGGCTAATCTAAGCAAAGATCCCTCTCAGTATGATGTTTTTGACAGGGTCGTTAATGAAGTATCGAACGACATACTTCTTAAAAGAGACGAAGCTGGATTCCGAGCCGGTCACGAATTGCTAGAGTTAGCCAAAGGCCATCACTGGAATAATCCTGAAGAGGTTGCGAAAGCTGCTAAGGTTATTAGTCTGCTCGTTACGACGGGTATCTATAAGTTGAACAAGTGGGGCGCGTCCGATCAAATGAGCTTGGCAACCACGCTTCTTGTGGAATACACAAAAAACGTACCTGGGTTTGAACCCCTAAAAGCCGGATATGAAGAGGCAAAATTTGATATTCTAAATAGTCTTGCCGCTATCGGAGCCGACTTTGAGAGCAAGCCCGACTTTGTGAACTCGCATCCTGAACGTGTTGAAATTATGAAAGACAGAAGGGTGCAGCTAATGCAATTACTTCGTACTGACCTTCTCAGGACTCAAAGGCCGTCAACTGGTCGGCGTTAGTCGACTGTTGGGCCAGTACTTCAGAGACGCCGAACAGAAGCAGAATTGACAATAGTTGTAATTTTTGCTATAATATTTCTACACCTTAGAAATAAAAACATAAGTCTGATAAAATCAAACTGTAATGGCAAAGAGAAAAAGAACTAAGAGGGCTGCCGAGCCCGAAGAACGTTCCCCGTTCTGGCCGCTGGCTGGAGCGATTTTGCTGTTTGTAGTAGCACTTTTTTTGCTGCTGGGCGGGTTTGGTACTGGCGGCCCTATGCCAAAAGGGATGTTTAATGGGGCATACTGGACGCTCGGCTGGGCCGCTTATCTATTGCCCTTGGCTCTGGTGTACTGGGGCATGTACAAATTTACCGCCGAAGACCACCAAATTCCTATCAGCCGATTATTCAGTATGCTAGCCGTGATGGCGTTTGCGTCGGGTTGGCTATTTACGGCTTTTGCCACCAAACAGCCCGCGGGTGAATACATGAATGGCCATGGCGGGGCGGTGGGCGAAACCATTGGCACTATGGTGTTGACGGCGCTGGATAAGTTTCCGGCTTCTATAATGTTTTTGGTCTTTACGATGCTGGCGGTGTTCTTTGCCTTTGGTATTTCGCTGCACGTTTTGCTAAAACTCAAAGACTTGTTCAAGCGCGAGCAATCGGATGATACTGATCTGCGTGACCTAAAGGCCAAGGCCGAATCGACCGGCTTCAAGCTAAACGAAGGCGTTCCGGTAGAGCATGGTAAGGGTAGCAAAGACAAACCAGCCCGCTTTAGCTCGCTCAAAAACACGGCCGAAAAACTGGCGCCGACTGATAATCACGAAGCGCTAACCGTAGCCAGTGACCCCAACTGGCAATTTCCCAGTGTTAATTTATTAGATCAGAAACAGGACAAGGCTGATGCCGGTGACGTAAACGGCAATGCCCAGATAATTCACGATACTTTTGCCAACTTCAACATTGATGTCGAGATGGAAGGGGCTAATGTCGGGCCGCGCGTTACCCAGTACACGCTCAAACCACCGACCGGGGTTAAGCTAACCAAAATAACTGCCCTTGAAAACAATTTGGCATTAGACCTGGCCGCGCACGCCATCCGTATGGAGGCGCCGATTCCCGGGAAGCGTGCCGTGGGTATCGAAGTACCCAATGTAAAAGCAGCTATTGTACGGCTAAGTTCTATCTTGCAAGCCCGTGAATGGTCTGAGATGAAAGGGCCGCTGACGTTCGCCATCGGTAAGGATATTGCTGGTAAGCCGGTGGTTGCCGACCTTGCAAAAATGCCGCACCTCTTGGTGGCCGGTCAAACCGGTTCCGGTAAGTCAGTGATGATTAACGATATTCTGACCAGTATGCTGTACCGCAATAGCCCTTCCGACCTAAAGCTCATTCTAGTCGATCCCAAACAAGTGGAATTAACTCCTTATAACGACATACCGCACTTATTAACACCGGTTATTAACGAGCCGGAAAAATGTATTAGTGCGTTGAAGTGGGCCGTTGCCGAAATGGAGCGCCGCTTGCGTACTATGGCCGAGGTAGGCAAGCGCAACATCAGCGAATACAACGCGCTCAAAAAAGAGGAAGGTATGCCCTATATCGTGGTAGTGATCGACGAGTTGGCCGACCTAATGATGATGGCAGCCCGCGACGTTGAGGCACTTATTGTGCGTTTGGCGCAAAAAGCGCGTGCCGCGGGTATTCACCTCATTTTAGCAACACAGCGTCCGTCGGTAGATGTTATTACTGGGCTGATCAAGGCTAATGTCCCGGCACGTATTGCCTTTACGGTGGCCAGCCAGGTGGACTCGCGTACCATTATTGATCAAATGGGCGCCGAAAAGCTGCTGGGAATGGGTGACATGCTGCTGCTAACAAGTGACATGCCCAAGCCTAAGCGTGTACAGGCTTCTTATATAAGCGACGATGAAACAGGAAAAGTCACTGATTTTATCCGCATGCAGCGACCGCCGCAGTACGATGACGAGATTATTAGCCAGCCAGTTCAGCTGAATGGCAAAGGTGGTGTGGTCGCCGACATGGGCGGTGGCGAAGCGGATGACGACATGTGGCGCGACGCTGTGCAAGTAGTGATAGAGGGCCATAAGGCGAGTACCAGCCTATTGCAGCGCCGCCTGCGCATCGGATATGGGCGTGCAGCGCGCCTGATCGAGACCATGGAAGAGCAGGGTATCGTAGGGCCGGCAGACGGCGCGCGGCCACGCGACGTATTGGTGAGCTCCATGGACGAAGTATTTGGTGGCGGTACGACTGAAACCGACGACGCCCCAGCTGCCTAATTTTCAAGAAGTAATTGTAAGATTTTTTACAAAATAACTTGTATTCAATTTGCTAGCATGTAATGCTGTAATCATCATGAACTTGCCTCACTTTTTTTGGCCCCGCCGGAAAGAGTGAGCAGGTTTTTAATTTTTTTGAAAGGCACTGCATGACCGCACTAAATGAAAGCGCACAACGACCCGAAGGGTTGGTAGTAACTTCAACTAATTGGGATCAGGAGGCTGCTATCCAGATGCACCCTGATGTTGTAGTGGCTTCGTTTGGTACCGATTATCGCAGCGGTCTAAAGGATGCAGACCTAGAAACTGCAGACCGTTTTATACAGTCCCGCCGCCACCTGATTAAATCATTGGAAGGAGATGTAAGTTCCATCTGGGATGCCAGGACGTATGGGGCTGAAGTTGTGCGTGGCATCGCCTCCTTGTGTGCTAATCGCTTCGTTGACCTTAGCAGCTATGCCAAGCAGCCCGCTGCTGCCCTTATTAGACCTCTCCAAGCATCTGAAGAGCTTGGAGCTGAAAATGGCGAGAGGTATGATATTGATATTTTGGTGCAGCGTCATGAAGATAATGAGACATTATTACTCTGGGGGATGGGCAAGAATTTCCCTAATTTAAAGGTGAGCGCACGAGGTTTTGTGGCCTGTCGAAAGCAAGTGGCCTGGGATGATATAAACCGGGGCGATAAATGCGAACCCGTGTCGGCCACAGAGCTACCAGTGGTGTTGCAGGCGTGGACGGAACGACTGGATGAACCGGTGGGTAATTTTAATCCAGCGCTAACCTTGGAGTCTCGTCTTATGGTGCTCCGTTCCCTCGACAGGCGTTGGAATCGCAACTACGGAGTGCTGAGCAACTTTAGCAGTGTCCGCTAAGGTCGAATTATCGTGCGAGTAGTAAAAGAGTCCCCAGCGGGACTCTTTTGATTTTATATCTATTTTCTAGTACCGGTAATGTTCGGGTTTGAATGGTCCGGCTTTTGCTAGGCCCAGGTAGTTTGCCTGTTCATCGGTCATTTGGGTGAGTTTGCCACCCAGTGCTTCGACGTGCAGGCGGGCTACTTTTTCGTCCAGTTCTTTGGGCAAGAGGTGTACCCCCAAGTCGTATTTGTTGGTCCAGAGTTCGATTTGGGCTAGTACCTGATTACAGAATGAGTTGCTCATGACAAACGATGGGTGCCCGGTGGCGCAGCCCAGGTTGACTAAGCGACCTTCGGCCAGCAGAATAATACGGTGGCCATCGGGGAAGGTGTATAGGTCGACCTGGGGTTTAATCTCTTCTTTTTTGATGCCAGGCATGCTGTTGAGTGGTTCTACCTGAATTTCGACGTCAAAATGACCGATGTTACAGACAATAGCGGTGTCCTTCATGGCCTTCATGTGGTCGACGGTAATGATATCCTTGCACCCGGTGGTGGTGACGAAAATGTCCCCCTCTTTGACGGCCATATCCATGGTAACCACTTCGTAGCCTTCCATCATAGCCTGTAAGGCGCAGATAGGATCGATTTCGGTAACGAGTACACGGCAACCGTACGTGTCGAGGGACTGGGCGCAGCCCTTGCCAACGTCTCCGTAACCCGCCACAACAGCGACTTTACCGGCTAACATAACATCGGTGGCACGCTTGATTCCGTCTACTAGTGATTCGCGGCAGCCGTATTTGTTGTCGAATTTGCTCTTTGTGACGGAGTCGTTGACATTGATGGCGGGTAGTTTTAGTTTGCCGGATTCCAGCATCTGGTAGAGGTGGTGTACGCCGGTGGTGGTTTCTTCGGAGACGCCCTTGATATCGGCAAGCATTTCGGGGTGTTTGTCATGTACCCAGGCGGTTAGGTCGCCCCCGTCATCGAGTAGCATATTGGGGCCTTTGCCATTGGCAAATTTTAGGGTTTGTTCGATACAGTCCCAGTATTCGTCTTCGGTTTCGCCTTTCCAGGCAAAGACGGGGATGCCGGCCTTGGCGATTGCTGCTGCGGCTTGATCCTGGGTGCTGAAGATATTACATGACGCCCAGCGGACTTCGGCGCCGAGGTCTATGAGTGTTTCAATTAGGACGGCAGTTTGAATAGTCATATGCAGGCTGCCGGCGATCCGGGCGCCTTTCAGTGGCTGGCTGTTTTTGTATTCGGCGCGCAAGCTCATAAGACCAGGCATTTCTTTTTCGGCCAGAGTAATTTCTTTGCGCCCCCAGTCGGCTAGGTTGATGTCTTTTATTTTGAAGTCTTGTTCTGTCATGATTACTCCTTTGTGATAGGTGATGGTAATGATTCGTGAAAGCTAGATTCGTAGCGGGCGGTAATTTCGGTGGGGGTAAAGTGGTGTGACTGGGTGCCAACGGTTTCGACTGCGTAAGTGCCGCAAACGGCGCCAAGCTGCGCGCAGGCCTTTAACGGCCAGCTGCGCGCCAGGCCGTACAAAAACCCGGACCGGAACGCGTCGCCGGCGCCGGTGGGGTCGGCAACCTTTGTTGGCTCAACTATCCCAACCTTTATCGGCTCCGCAACGGTTTTACCGTCGATGATCGAACCCTCTTTACCAAGCGTGGTGATGACAATGGGGGTGCGGGCTTTGATGTCGTCGATGCTTTTGCCCGTTTTCCGAGCGAGCACCGTCATCTCGTAGTCGTTTACTATTAGAATTTCTGCGGCGTCCACACCTTCGGCCATTTCTTCGCCTGGCAAATTACTGACTTGCTGGCCAATGTCGTAGCATAGGCGAAGGCCAAAGTCTTTACACTCCTGAACCTGACGGCGCATTGCCTTTGGATCGTGCGGCGAAACCACAACGATAGGTGACTGGTCCTTCCAAGGGGCCAGGCTTAGACTATCGCTATCGAACATTGCACCTGGGTAAAAGCCGCCGACTTGATTTTGATCTTTATCGGTTATGACGTTAAAAGTAGCAGTGGGCAACTTACTCTCAAAAACATGGGCAATATTAACACCATGGTGGGCTAGCTTTTCCATGTACAGCAGTCCGTCGGATCCAACAGACCCCACCAGGACTGGCTGTTCGCCAAGCAAAGCCAAAGAATACGCGATATTAGCGCCCACACCACCGTGGGCATCCTGTAAATCGTTTAAAAAGATTGATATTGATAGGGTGTCGAGCTTTTCGGGGCGGATATGATCTTTGTAGCTGCCCTGAAAGCTCATAATCCGGTCGATAGCGATCGAACCGGAAATAATGATAGGTGGAGTTTGTTGCACCTATCCATGGTATCAGGCGGCCGGAGGAGTGACAACTCTCCGCAACAAGTCCTTGCGCAGCCCTTGGATTGCGTTAAGGAATTTCTCTGCCACATCCTTATTCAGGAAATCCCGTGCACGCTCATTGTCCTCTCTACGGGTTTCGCGTACATCTAAAGCAATGAGTCCCCAGCTACCGTCGGGCCGAACGAGCATTTCAAAAGGGTCGTCATAGGGCAGACATAGACCCCTGTCGGTGGCGCGATCCGCGTAATTGATCGCAGCCTTTCTGATTTTATGAAACCTATGCCAGGCGCTGATCTTAAGGAATCTCTGGTCCATGGCTGGTCGGAGGCGTTGTCGTTCGACGGTCGGGTCAAGGTACGACATGATTTGCTGTTCCGCAAGGCCTCTACCGTATACTTCGCTGCCATCTGCCTTTACGTCGGTTACCAAGAGAGTATTCCTTGAGGTCTGCCGAAGAGTGGGTACTGTTGGGATGCCTGCCTCGCGCATGGCCAGCCAGCCTTGAACGAGCAGGGGATCGTTATTTCGTTCTATCAGTGAGACGACCTGGTTGGTGCCGTCTATGGTGGCTGTCAGGTGTTGTTTGACGGAACCATAACCAATGCTTAATGGCGTGGCTTCAATGATATTAAGAGTTGTCTGGCGCTCGGGATATAAAATCGAGGTAGCCACAAGCTGCTCGCGCATGATTAATATATTTTAACATTTATTTGATAAATATCAATGTATAGCCAAACATCTATGACATGTCAACAACCTCATCAACCCCGATCATATCCACAACGTCCACATCATCTGCCTTTTCACGCCAATCTTAATATCCCGAAGGACCAGCTGGTCATCAACGTGTCAATCCTTGCCGTCGAGGGCCATCAGAGTATGGATCAAATGTTCGAGCGCGCCCAATACGCTTTTCCGATGATTTTTAAAGTTGCCCCGATGGAACAGATTATGTCTCAGCCGCCGCGTTTCCAGCGCCTCACGCTTCCAGAGGGTCCCATGGTTGGTTCGTTCAAGGCTGTTCGCTCCAGCCGAGTTGCCTAAATAGCTTAACTACGGTATAATTACCTCTGTTATTAAATAACCTGCGTAAGACTACAAGAATATTACGCATCCCGCGTGACCGTGGGATTCCGAAGGAGGAGTGATGAACCAATACGAAATCGCCGTATTGTACCACCCAGATCTTGAAATTGATCTGGAAAAAGCAACCAGCCGGGTAGAGAAAATCTTTACCGATAACGGGGGTGAAGTAAAAAACGTTGACAACTGGGGCAAACGTAAGCTAGCATACCCGATCAAGAAGAACGAACACGCCGTGTACGTCTTCTATACGCTTGATCTGCCTGCCGAGAGCGTTCGCAAGATCGAGAGCACACTGAACATCACCGACGAAGTAGTTCGTTTTCTGATTACTCGTCCAGACCTGAAAGCTATCGCAAAGGCTGAGGCTTTGAAGGCCGAGAAGGCTAAAAAAGCCGCCGAACGTGGTGAATCGGCAACCGAAGAAAAGACCGAAGAATAGTCAAAGAGTAGTTTTAGAGGGAAAATAGAAGAGGGGAGCCAACCATGGCACGAAGTGTAAACCAAGTCATATTAATGGGTAACCTTACCCGCGATCCAGAGCTTCGTCAAACGCCGAGCGGTCAAAGTGTCGTAAGCTTTAGCTTGGCACTCAACCGCGCCTACAAGGATCAAAGTGGTGACTGGCAAGAAGCAACCGACTACATTGATGTTGTTGCGTGGGGTCCGCTGGCTGAGCGTGTTTCGCAGTATATGACCAAAGGCCGCCGCTGTTTGGTACAGGGTCGCTTGCAGAGCCGCAGCTGGGAACAAGAGGGTCAAAAGCGCAGTAAAGTAGAGGTGCTGGCCAACGACGTTACCTTCCTGGACGGCCGTGGTGAAGGTGATGGCGCTGCACCGGCTGGTGCGTCGGGCGGTTCGAGCTCAAGCACTTCTAGCAGTTCGTCGAACAAGAAAAAGGATAATATCGAGGACATCGGCGACGAACCGATCAACCTTGACGATATTCCTTTCTAGGGATGATATGCCTCTTGTCGATGGTTTTCTGACTCCTGCCGAAGCTCACCATATTTGGTTACCGCCTTTGCCGTATCTTGTCAGACGGCACAATACCATTCGCGACTATTTAGCCGACTTTGGTGTCGGTACCATGGGGGCAAAGGGTCTCTATACTCGCACCGATCTTGTAATGATGAGTCGAGAATATGAAGGCTGGCAAGAGAATCCGGAAATGAATGGCCGCCCAAAATGGTTGCCAGAGGATTCGCGGGGCTCGAACAGGTTAATTCTTCTGCCCCCATCTGTACTAAGAAATGCATTGACGATAATAGATCGTCCTAAGCAATAACGAAGGAGAAATATAATGGCTAAAATTTTTAAACACCGTACGGATGTACCGTATTTTGACTACAAGGATTTCAAGACCCTGCAGCGTTACGTAAACGTTTACGGACAGATTGAAACCCGCAAAAAGACTGGTCTGACCGAAAGTCAGCAGCGCCGTTTGGCTGTTGCTATCAAGCGCGCTCGCCACATCGCGTTACTGCCATTCGTAGCTAACAACTAGTAAAGGGTAAGAGGGTGGCAAGCATATCGTTAACCGACCAGGCCAGAGAAATCGAAACCAGGATTAATGGTATCTTGTCATCTTTTGATGTAGATAGTTTGCCGTCTCGTGAGCGCGAGTTAGTCGCACTTATTAAGCGGCAAGTTACCGATGCACGGTTGGATGTGCGCGACTATCAATATGCCGAAACGCGCGACGAGCAGATGTCTCTCGCCCAAGAAGCCAAAAAGCGCTACGAACAGATTCGACGGTATATGCTAAAGGCAAGTGAATACAATTTATTCGGCGCCATAGATATCGCTCAACTAACCGCACACATAGATCAATTAATCTCACAACTGGATTAGGAGAAGACCAATGGGCTTGAGCATAACTGAATTAAAAAAGGGTGTGATTTTTCAGCTGGAAGGCACGCCGTATCGCGTAGTCGACTATAACCAAAAGGTGATGGGGCGCGGTGGTTCGATCGTGAACGTGCGTATCAAAAGTTTGATCGACGGCAAAGTGCTGGAGAAAACTTTTAAGGGCAATGAACAACTGGATAGTGCAGACGTAAGTACTGAAAACGCGCAGTATTTGTACAATGATGGCGCGACGTTCTTCTTTATGAATGAGGAGACGTTTGAGCAGTTTGAAGTGCCTGCAGATTTGGTTGGTGACGGTGCCGGCTACATCAAAGAAGGCGACCGCGTGCAGCTACAGTTTTTTGAAGGCCGTCCAATCAATGTCGAACTGCCCAAGAATGTTCCACTAAAAGTGACCTACACCGAAAATGTCGTCAAAGGCGACACTACCAGCAGCGTACTAAAGGACGCGACGCTGGAAACCGGAATCACCGTTAAGGTTCCCGCTTTTATCAAACAAGACGATATGATCAAGGTTGATACCAGAACCGGGGAATACCTGGAACGAGTTAAGGCCTAAAAGAAACGTTAGGGGACTGAAAACTATTCAGCCAAAAGGGACTTTAACGATCCACAAAACGCACTTCGTATAAAAATGGGGTGCGTTTTGCTATACTAAAACGTAAAGTTAAGCGTAAGCGGAGAGGTGGATGCCAGAGTTTAAGCGTTGGTCATTTCGAATGTCGCGGTGGTTTCGTAGACACCCTAGGCTTGTTCGATATACGTTTACAACTATTGGTGCGGTTCTGTTTGTTGTCGTAGCTGCGCAATTACTATATCCGGCAGACAGAACGTTGCCTATGGTCAAGGTTGCAGGCAAAACTATCGGCGCTAAAAGCGCAATTGATGCTGGCAAAATTATCGATAAAGAATATACTAATGCCACACTGACGATTAAAACGTCCGATCACTCCTTTACGCAGCCATTTGCCGAAATTGGTGTCGACGTAAATGGCTGGAAGACGGCACGTTCGGCGGCACGCTATAGCCTGGGGCAGCGGTTGATTCCGTTTTCGGCAATGTATGTCATGCTACGCCGAGATACCCCCATACAGGTTGATATAGACGATGAACGCCTGAAATATTTTGCCGAACAGACCGAAAAGAACGCGTTTATTGCCGCGGTGGACGCATCGGTAGCAGTTAAACAAGATAAAGTCGAGCTGGTGCCCGCCAAAAAGAGCAAGGAATACCCGAAGCAAAAGGTTCTGGCGGCAGTTTACGATGCACCGTTTAAGCCGCAAACTACAATTACGCTGGCGCCTGAGACAAAGCCGGCCGAACGCACCGATCAAGAGGTGCAGGCCGTATTAGAGCAAGCCCAGCGCGCCGTAAATACACCGCTTACATTGCAACTCGATGGTCAAAAGGTAGTCGTCGAAAAGACGACTATTGGCAGCTGGCTTGATTTCCCTGAAGACCCGGCAACCAAAAAACTGCAGCTGGCGCTCAGAGCGGACGCCGTAAAAAAGTATCTGGAAGGGGTCCAATCTAAGGTCTATAAGGCGCCCGGTACAACAACGATTCAATTGATAGACGGCAAAGAAGTGGGGCGCACCGAAGGGGCGTCTGGGCGCGGCGTTGACACCGATAAGACGTTGGCTTTGCTGAATACTGCCATTCAAAATGGTAACGAAGCAACAGTAGGAGTGCCCTTGACGACAATTCCGGCCAAAATCGTTTACGATCGTCAGTACAGTAATACCGATGCCGGGTTGGCAGCCTTGCTGGCTGATTTGGTCAAAGACAAGAATGTCGGTATATCGGTAATGGAAATCGGCGGTCGCGCCGCGCACGCAGGTGGCGGTAAATCGTTTGTGGCTGCCAGCACCTACAAATTGTTCGTGGCATACGCCGTATTCAAAGAGATCGACGCCGGTCGGATGGCGTGGGGCGATCCGATAAGTGGCCGCACGGTTGACGGCTGCTTCGAGGTCATGATTGTTAAATCCGACAATCCGTGCGCTAAAGCGTTGGGCGATAAGATTGGCTGGCAAAAGGTGGAGGACATGATGAAGGGTTTGGGTCTTTCATCTACTGAACTGAGTCCAAGCCTGTCAACTACTTCCGCCGACCTGGCACTTTTTAATTACAAATTGGCCAACGGTACACTCTTGGATAGCGGTCAATCGGCCAAACTGCTGGATGTCATGAAACGCCAGGTGTACCGGTCCGGAATTCCGGCTGGCACGGGCGTGACCGTGGCCGACAAAGTGGGCTTTATCGACAGCTATATCCATGATGCGGCAATTGTCTATGGACCAAAAACATACTCGCTAACTATTATGACGAGTGGCGCCTCCTGGGCCACCATCGCCGACATGGCTAAACAGATACATGCTTTTCTAAATAGATAATAAAGAGCGCCCAAAGCCGAGCCAGTGTGTCAGAGTAAGTTCTAGGGATTTTCACGTAGTATACTGTTAACAATGAAGTATCGTTTGGATCAATTGGTCTATCAAAAAGAATTGGTGATGAGCCGTAGCCAGGCCGAGAGTTGGATAAAATTGGGCAAAGTTTTCGTTAATGGGGAAGCGATAACCAAGCCAGGACATTTTACTGACGAGACAGCTAAAATTGAACTCAAAACAGATGAACAATACGTTAGCCGCGCGGCACTAAAGCTGGGTTCGGTTGCACAAGTATTGGGGCTACAATTTAAGGACAAAGTGATGCTAGATGTAGGCAGTTCAACCGGTGGTTTTACGGACTACGCATTGCAGCATGGGGCAAGAAAGGTAATTGCCGTAGAAGTAGGCACCAATCAGCTACATCCCAGCCTTCATGGTCATCCCGCCATCGAACTGCATGAACAGACCGATATCCGTGACATAAAAAAACTTTCGGAGATGCCGGATATAGTCGTTATTGACGTGTCTTTTATTAGCCTGCGCGACATTTTACCGCACGTTGCCATGCTATGCGGCCCCTCAACGGTTATTGCGGCAATGGTCAAGCCGCAGTTTGAAGCAAGCGTATCCAATCTTAAGCACAAGGGCGTTATTAAAAATGAGCGTATGCGCCGCGACATCCTAAAAGATTTTGAGATTTGGGCCAAAAAATTGTTTGTTCTGACCGATAAGGCAGATAGCCAAATTGCTGGCGCCAAGGGTAATCAAGAGCGGTTCTATTTATTAAAACCGAACAAATAATTATGTTAATTGCTCTTGCAAAGCAGGGGAACCCGCGATACCATAAGCGCATAAGGGGATACTTAAATAGTTATGAAAAAAACGCTACTGCACCTGCTGGCCGTAGTGATATCAGTTGTTTCCGTACCTGCTATCGCGATTGCAGCATCTAATTCAAACTTTACGCAAACTATTAACACGGGTACGCTAGTGGCGGATATTGCAGATGCTTCGCGTAACTCTGTGGCCAGCCCGGCTGTGGCTATGACGGCAAAAGCCTTCTCTTTTAGCTGCTATGCCGGTGGTTCGGCATCAACAGGGACGCTTGGTACAAACACCGAACGCCTTTACGTAAGTAACGGCGACGCTGCCGATAATGGCTTCACGTTAACATTGGCCGCTACGGGCGGTGCGACCTCTACATGGGTAAATGGGGGATCGACACAGCGTTTTGACTTCAATGATCCAACCGGTACGACCGCTGGGTGTAGTGATGGTGCTGACACCGACAGCCAAGCCGGCCAAATGACAGTTAATGCGAGTGCTGGTACGTTGACTACCGACTGTACGAGCTGTACTGCT
This sequence comes from Saccharimonadales bacterium (SeqCode), assembly GCA_036392795.1. Taxonomy (GTDB): domain Bacteria; phylum Patescibacteriota; class Saccharimonadia; order Saccharimonadales; family UBA4665; genus JARIHD01. The sequence continues at coordinate 2,810 of DASVXH010000030.1, read as the reverse complement.
ACCGGTGTAAGTTTGGGTTCGAGCGCATCGTTCTCCCAAGGTACAACCGACAGTATAACGCTTATTAATGCCGGGTCGACATCCACTGATATTTGGCGCGGTTACCTGACGGGCGCAACAGTATCGCAAACCATCCCGGCTGAGCAGGCCGCAGATGCCTATAGCCTTAATCTCACCTTGACCGCCACGGCACAGTAGGAATAGAATACCAACCAACGATGAGACCTCTGCCAATTGTCCGAAAAATCCGAATCTTTACTGGTGGGTTAGTGCTTGGTATAGGCGTAGTATTGGCGGGTGCTGTTCCGGTTGCAGCCGTGGAGCAGGGCGGTCTTGGAGGTCGGCCGGCACATCCGAGGGCAGGCAATGCACGCAGTGAATCAATTTTTATACACACACTGGATGCCGGAAAGCAAGCGATTGAGGGCGTGCAGGTTATTAACAATACGGCCGAGACCAAGAAGGTATTGGTGTATGCCGTAGATTCGCAAGTGTCGAGCGGCGGGGCTTTTGCCTGCGCACAGGCCGCCGACAAGCCGGTGGGTGTTGGTTCATGGATTGATATTTCCCAGAAAGAAGTGACATTGGCGCCCGCCAGTAAACAAACTGTAGATTTTAATATCGCAGTCCCCAAAGATGCCACGCCAGGCGAACACAACGGTTGTATCATTATCCAGGACACCAAACAACAAGCATCCCCGGATAGTAATGGCATCGTGCTCAGCCTTCGTTCGGCTATCCGGGTGGCGATTACAGTGCCAGGTAATATTCAAAAGGGACTGGTGTTTACTGGCCTAGGGCTGGACAAAAAGACGGATGAAAAAATAGTACTCAGCGCTGCTCTTAAAAACAATGGGAATGTATCACTGGATACAGAATTAGAAGTGGGCCTGCGATCGCTGGTGGCATTTTCAGCTAAAGGAAGCGGGGGTAATTTTCCGGTACTTGGAGGCAGTGAGGGTCGCTTTAATTTTGAAACCAAACAGCCTTTTTGGGGTGGGTGGTACCGCTTGGTTGCCACAGCAAGATATAACAATGATCCCACCGTGGCGCTAGGACAAGGCCGACCTACTACCGCCATCGAAAAAAGTACCTGGGTATTTTTGGCTCCTCGGCCAGTAGCCGCGATTATCGAACTTCTTGGTTTGGTGATGACGGTAGCCGCTCTTATAGTCTACCGCGTACGCCGCAAACAGCGTCTACGAGCCATGCGGCAAGCAATAATGCACACGGTCAAGCAGCACGAAAATCTCCATACTATCGCCAGCCAATATGGCATGTCATGGAAAAGACTTGCCCGGATGAATAAACTTAAGCCGCCATTCCAGCTTAAGACCGGCCAAACGTTACATGTACTACCGTCCGCCACCCGATCCGCAAAAAAGCCGCCTACCAAACCGTAACCATCAGAGGGAGGAAGTATGAGAAAAAGGCTGCGAAAGGCCCTCACTCGTTCTATTTTATATGTTTCCTGCATGGTGTTTGTCGGGTCATTAACGGTTGTGGTATTGAAATCTCCTCATGCTAACGCCGTAGCGCAAGGCGACGGTCTCATGGTCTACGGTGAAGGCACGGTAACGACGCCTCGTAACCGTGCCTGGACGCAGGCATCAGTAAGCTGGGGTGGAGAAGGAAGTAGCCCGGCCGCCGCCGCAACAATTCGCTCAGTTATTATTAAGGCTTCGCCTAAACGCGATGAAATGATTGCTGGTATTCAAACGACCGGCGGTATCTTGTATATTCAGCGGTGGAACGGTACCGCCTGGTCGAATGAGTGGAATGTCACGGTAGGCAATGGTATGCCGCGATTTGATATTGCCTATGAGCGGCTGTCAGGCGAAGCGGTAATTGTTTATAGTGGCAACGTTGGAACCACCAACGAGCTGCGCTACCGGGTTTGGAACGGAACGTCATGGACGGCTGCAACTAACCTGGATACCGTGCGTACTTCGGGTGTTGTCCACACACTTCGTATGGAATCGCAAGGGGTGAATAGCGATGCTATTGGCATTGTCTGGGCCGATGCCAACCTGGATGTCTCTGCCAATTACTGGAACGGTGCCACCAACACCTGGACGGGTGAACCAACGGCCGTGCTGTCTACAAGCGTGGCTGTTGTAGGCACATCAACCACCCCTACCAACTGGGCCTTTGATATCGCCTTCGAAAGCCTAAGCGGAGATATGTTGGTAGTCTGGGGAAATAATGCGGTTCAGGATTTGTTGCATGTGACGCGCGCATCAGGAGCTGGCGGCGCATGGGGAAGTATTACAACCACCACGGCGGCTTTAGAAGAGCCAACTGATCTCGATTTAAGCAGCGACCCCAATAGCGACTACATTGCATATGCCAACATCAGTGACAATACGGCTGGCGCTGATGCTTCTACCTGGAGTGGAACGGGTTGGAACTCTTTTAGTAACTTTGATACGGCCATTGGAACCGTGGCTGTCACTACGAACAATATCAGCGTTAGCTGGGTGCGCAGCGGTACCCAAGACCGCGCTGTCGTGGTGTATGAAGACGCTACGGCGGCAGGTATTGATTGGCTGTTCTATAACAAAAACACTAATGCATGGTCGGCAACGCAGACCGATTTCACCACAGCCCCAGCCCCCGCGACCGACATGAAATCCGTACGCCAGGTAACTAATCCCTTTGACAATTCACAGGCTATGGTTGTAGTGGTAGATTCGGCTTCGGATATTTTTGCTAAACGTCTGTCCTTTGATGGCACGAATTTTTCATGGTCGTCAAGCGAAGGCGCCTCGGCTTTAGAAATATCAGGGTCGTCGATCACGGGTATTGGC
>DASVXH010000029.1:0-1673 GCA_036392795.1 Saccharimonadales bacterium (SeqCode) | reverse complement strand
TCAGCAACGGCATGTGGGTCTGGCGTGTTGATCCCACCAACAACGGCACGGTCACTGCAGGCACCAGATACGCAGTTCAGAGTTCCCACCTGATTTATATGGATGGCGAATATCAAGGTATCCGCGACTCGCGGATTCATGAAGCCTTTATATGCAATGTTGGAGTGCAGTGCTCCGTGAATGACACCATGGCGATTGACAACATGTTTGGGCCAGGTCCGGATTGGGTCTATAACAATGAAGTTTTTGACTCCACTGAGCTGGTATTTAATGCCGGCAGTGCTTTTAGTGAATTTGAGGCCAACAATCTGGTGATGGGCAACTACGCCTACATTCGCAACTATGTTCATGACCGGAATAATTTTCTTCCGGCAACCATTACGCAGACCCTGCAAAACGCCTCGGTTCAGCCGGTAACAAATATAAAGCTTCTGAGCAGTGGACCGAGTACCACGCCCCCTTACCAGCTTACCGGTGAAGATCCGGCTACGAATACGGTCTCAGGCTGGAGCGAGTGTCCTAACAATGTCGTCTTTCAAGGGGCACCGAACAACGGCAATGGAACTGGGGCCAGCCAGCCGAAATGCAATGTAGGAACGGATACGAAGCTGCATTTTACTTTTACTAATGGCGGGCAAAACTATTCCACGCCTCCCGGCCTGGCCATGTCGGCTACAGGTGTGGCGAGCCTGAAGAACCAGTTTGAACATAAAACCGGGTCAAATATCCTGTACTACGGCAACATTGCCACCAACATCTGGGCCAACGGCCTGACCCCCAGCGGAGCGCAAAAGGGCAACAACTTTATGTTTAACCAGTCGCCGTCTCCAGGGACCGGAGTTTTGCTGACTATAGCCGGGCCGGTCTACCTGAAGGACAACTGGTTCGATATGGCCTGGGTCTCGCTGTCGACAGGCGGCCTGCAACTCTGTACACAATATGCCCTGGCGGCCTGGATGGCGGACATGTTCTCCTGCATGATACAGATTGATCCTTACGGCAAGAATACCGTTCCTACCACAAGCACCTATGGGTATGGCTGGGGTGTGTCCGGTGGAAAAGGCAGCTACATGAAGTATGACAACAACTTGGTTACCACCCGCGATATAGCGGATGATCTGGCTATAATTCCCAGTTCCGATATTTGGAAGGAGAGTTCTCAAGGCGCGAAGAGCCCAGTACAAATGGGTCCGCAAATGGATACGCTATTCGTGCACAATACCATAGACAATCGACCGGGATATACACAGGGAGCTTACGCCGGGTTCAATCAAGCTAACTCGTATAACGGCGACAGCTATACGTCGAATGGCGCCAGCGTGATGTGGAATAGCTACATTTACAGTACCGTAGTAACCTGCGCTCCGCTTGGCAGTATGGGAGATGGCCCGGTCTGGGTGCGGGCAAATATGGGCTGTCCCACGGCTTATGGTCAGGGCGGCACTACCGGTAACGAGCAATGCAGTGCGACCATAGCCAGCGGTGGCGACAGTTGGCCGCATCATTATTGGGGCGTCGTGATGTACAACGATCGCTCCTCGACCGGCAGCCCTTCAGGCAATTGCTATCCCAGCGGGCCGGGAGATTGGACGGTTGGCGGGTTGACTTCGAATGCGCTGGTTTCCACTACTGCCCTGGCTTCGTCTGCCGGCGCCGGTAATGCCTGCCCGAAT
>DASVXH010000028.1:0-3243 GCA_036392795.1 Saccharimonadales bacterium (SeqCode) | reverse complement strand
GTGGTGGTCCCGGCGTATAACCAGTCCCCAGGCCGCTAAAACACACGTCGAAGCCGTGATCGAGCGCGTCGAGGCAGGCCGCGACGTTCAGTATCGGATAGTCGATGCGGAGTCGGACGAAGCGTCGATGATTGGCACCGTAGCGCTCTACGATATAAAACAACGGGAAGCAAGTATGGGGTATTGGCTGGCGGCGGACCGGCAGGGGATGGGGTACGCCACTCGGGCGGCGGCTCGGCTACTTACCTATGCACAATCGGTGCTCGATCTGCAGACAATACACCTGCACATTGCTCGTGGTAATACGGATAGTCAGCGAGTTGCCCAGCGGTTAGAGTTTGAACGCGTCTTGGCGTATCGACGCAAGGTGCGTGATAACGAGCTGCCTCTGACCCCTGGCGAAGAACACATTATTGACCTCTGGGAAGCACATTTATAGATAATAACACTTTATTTTTTTGTTCGGTTGAGCTATAATACAGTGCAAGCGGGTCGCAAAACAAAAGCGTACAATCTCCATGACACAAGACGAACAAACCAAGCAAAAAAAGCTTGACCAGATAAAAGCAGAGATTATCAAAAACAAAATCTGCCCCGATTTGCCAAAAATGCAACCCAGCTGGTTTTTGGAGATGGTCCCGCCAATGCCAAGATCGTTTTTATCGGCGAAGCGCCGGGCAAAAACGAAGATTTACAGGGCAAGCCCTTTATCGGAGCGGCTGGAAAATTCCTGAATGAAATGCTGCAGGGAATTGGCCTAAGCCGCGACGACGTGTACATTACAAATATCGTGAAGTATCGGCCGCCAAACAACCGCGACCCATTACCTCAGGAAAAGAAAGCATTTTTGCCTTACTTGCAGGCCCAGCTAGAAGTAATTCAACCCTTGCTAGTAGCGACCCTCGGCCGCCACAGCATGAATTGTTTCTTGCCGGATCTACAAATATCCAAGATCCATGGAGAAGCGAAGCGGATTCGCATCAAACTAAAGGACGCAGACGAAGCACTAACCATCGTCATCATGCCCCTGTTTCATCCCGCCGCCGCTCTCTATAACGGTAGTATGCGCCAGACACTCATCGACGATTTCGCCGGTATCCCCCGCATACTCACTCAATTAACCAAGGAAAAACAATAACTCTTATTATCCATCATAAGAAAGGAAAATTAAGAATGACCGAACAAAATAAAAGAACAAAAAGACCTCCCCGCGGCAATGGCAATGGCGCCAATGCCCGAATTGGTAACGGCCAACAAGGCCGTCCTAACGGCGGCCTGAAGCTAAAATCTGCCACCGTTTCCCGTGGTGCAGCCGTGCGCGCCCAAAAACGCTCGCAGGCGGACGCCCAGCGCGTTGCTAACCAATACACCCCGGCACAAACCGTAGCCGCTCCTGAGCGCCGCGCTAATTACATCGACGACAGTCCACGCCTAAAGATTATCGGTTTGGGTGGTATGGATGGTGGTGGTTCCAAAAACACCATCTTAGTCGAATACCAAAACGATGCCGTTATTATGGACTGCGGTAACGACCTGGGTGTCGACCTGCCCGGCATCAATTACGGTATCGCTGACATGTCCTATCTAGAAAGTATCCGCCACAAGCTGCGCGGCTACCTTATTACCCATGGTCACTTAGACCATATCGGCGGTTTGCCGCACATCGTGCCCAAATTCCCGGCACCTATTTATGGATCGCGCTTTACCATTGGCCGCGTAGAAGAAATCTTCGAAAACTTTGGCTTGCCAATGCCCGACGGTTTCGAATTAAAAACCGTCGAAATGAACGAAAACACCCACGAACGCCTAAAGGTTGGTGAATTCTACGTGGAACTGGTGCGCATCACGCACTCCATTCCCGGCTCGACCTGTATCGTACTGGATACTCCGGTTGGCCGCATCATTAACACCGGTGACTTCCGTTTTGATCCCAATCCACTGGACCACGAGCGTACAGATACTGATCGCTTAAAGCAGCTGGGTGACGAGGGTGTCCTTGCGTTACTGAGCGAAAGTACTACGCCTGAACGCATGGGCCGCACCCCAAGCGAGAGCACCATCGAACAAAGCTTCATCGACATTATGCAGCAGGCACCTGGCCGCATCTTTGTCGGCCTATTTTCGACCAACATGAACCGTGTTCAGATGATCGTCAACGCTGCCGTGCACCACGGCCGCAAGGTGGCCATGGACGGCCGCAGTATGGTCAGTACGCTTGAAATGGCCGTTCGCCACGGCTTCATGAAAATTCCAAAAGGAACCTTTGTGCCAATTGCCAATGTTGCTAGCATGAAAGACGAGCATATTGTTGTCGTCTGTACCGGTAGTCAGGGTGAACCCAGCTCGGCCTTGCAGCGTATGGCTGCCGGCGAACACAAGCACGTCAAGCTTAAAGAACAGGACACTGTTATTCTATCCAGTACGCCTATTCCTGAAAGCGGCAACGACAAATTGGTTGGCGACATGGTCGACGGCCTGGCCCGCAAAGGCGTGCACGTCTTCGAGGCTCGCAATCACGAACTGGATGGTGTTGGCCCACTGCATGTTTCCGGCCACGCTTCGCGTGACGAATACGCCGAAATGATCCAATATACACGCCCCAAATTCTTTATCCCGATCTACGGTGCCTACCGCGTCAAACGACGTCACATTGATATCGCAGTGGAGCAGGGCGTACCTCGCGCTAATACCGTCAACGCTGACAACGGCGATGTCATTAGCCTAACGCCAAACAGCATGGAAATTACTGGCTCGGTGCCCAGCGGTACTATCCTGGTCGACCAAACGGGCGCCATTGTAAACAACGTTGTAGTTAAAGACCGTGTACTGCTTAGCGAAGAAGGTTTAATCGCCGTCGTCCTAACCGTCGACAAAAAGTCCGGCAACCTGCTGACCAGTCCCGATATTATTTCCCGCGGCTTTATCTACATGCGCGACAACGAAGAGCTCATGAACAATCTTCGAGCTGAACTGCGCCGGGCGGTGCAGCAGCGATTCAAGCGTGTCGACCTGGATCGCTTCAAAGCCGAACTGAAAGATCACGTTACGCATTTCCTGTTTGAACAAACTCAGCGCAGCCCAATCGTTATCCCCGTGGTTAACGTGATTGGCGGCAAAGGTGAAGTAAAGGTTGCTGCTGGCGGTCGCACCAAGACCGGTGAAGAGATCGCTGCCGAACAAGAAAAACGTTTCCGTGAAATGCGCGCCCGCTTGCTGGGCCAGGACGCTCGCACCGATTAGCCC
>DASVXH010000027.1:0-18924 GCA_036392795.1 Saccharimonadales bacterium (SeqCode) | reverse complement strand
CCAAAAATCCGTCCGTGCCATGGCTGCCTGTAACTCCGACAATTCTGTCTGAGCCGCCGGTAGATCTAGCCCAGCCGTCACTTTTTGTAGTGATTCGGCCAACTGCTTAAGGCTTTTTTGTATCGGTTCCATCCGTATATCATACTATAATTTCTGAAAGGCGGAACAATAAACTTGCATTTTTTGCATAATAATGCTATTGTTAATACATGACACATCAACTCCTTGACCGCCCTAACACAGGACAACCGCTACCTCCTTTTAGCGCCGGTAATGCCCTGCCTCTTAATGACAAATACAACGCTTTCGATGAAATTGTCACCCGCTACAATGAAACCGCCGAGGAACCACACTACCCTCGCCTTCAGGACCGGAGTTCAGCTCCTGCAATTGCCGAAAGCCGTGACACAAAGCTCAGCCTGGTAGAAAAGGCAAAGGCCGCCTATGCAAAGATTGGTCAATACGCGCTCGTTAAGCTCACCACCGGCGTTAACCCTTTCAAGGCCGCACCGAGCGAACAATCGGGTCAAGCTACAACTGAAGTCACTGAGAATAGCGAAACCAGAGAAAAGGGCTGGCTGCTCCGCAATTTGCGTGTTGGAGCCGCAGCCGTTCAAGGAGCTATGCCTTTCCTTCAGGCAGCCCTCGCAATCAAGGGTATCCATTTTGGCAGCGGCGGTAGCGGTAATGGTCACAACACCATGGCCAGCATGAACACCAATCACAGTAACGCTGCCCACAATACTATAGCCACTCCTAGTGGTGGTCACACTGCTGGCGCCTCAACTCGTGAAATTGCCGATTCCCGGGGTAACGGAAATGCCGCGCCAAACTTTAGCGACACAGAGAAAAATAATGTCAGCTTGCTCTCCACTGAAGGCGAAGGCAATAGCAATGTTCCCGGATCCTTCCCAGGCAATGGCAACGAAAGCCAGCCCGGTGGCATCAATCCTGCGGAGACTGAGCAAAAACCGTTCCCCATCCCGACTCCTTTTGAAACCGATAGCAAGCCAGACACAGTAAACGAAGCCAAGAATCACCTAGGTGACGTCTGGACGATGCCAGAATACAAAGGTCCTAACGATTCAGTTGAAAAATTGGCGACCGACCAGCTAAAAAGCGCCTTCGAAGCCAACGGTCTTGATCCCAACCAAGTAAGCGGCGAACAGGTTCATGACGTCGTAGACGCCTTTATGAAACAAAACAACATCTCAAACGACCGGATGATGCAGGTTGGCGACTATCAGATGATTGATTTTAAGGGCAAAATCCATGACATCGTCGACCTAAAGGTCAAAGAGCATAACGCAGCCATCATGGATACACTGACGCCATTCTCCCTCGATGAAAACACCAACACTGCCGACACCACTATCAGCCCGACTTCTCAGAATCAGCCCGAAGGCCCCAAAACAGTTCCTGCCATGGCCAACGTTGTTGGCGGTAATGCAAACCTTGGAGAGGAAAATACGACAAGCGGCACCTCATCCCTTGACACCGGCGATAAGCCCAAATTTATGACCACCAATATTACCCCAGACTATGAGCCTGAAATGATTCCGGTCGAAGATAAGGCAAATGGCATGGGCGGTATTGTACCCGACCAGTGGGAAATGCCTGCATACAATGGTCCGGACGACTCAGTCGAAACGCTTGCCCGCCGCCACCTGCGCGCCACCCTTGCCTACAACCGCTTGGATCCAAATCTGGCCACACCGGAAATGGTACAACAGATGGTCGACGCCTTTAAACAGCAAAACCACGTTACGAATGACCGGATGATGCAAGCCGGTACCATGTTTGACATGACGAACTTTAAAAAAGAACTACACGACATCACTAAACAAGCATTAATCGATCATCCGCCAAAGACTATCGGCGCCCGTCTTAACCACGAGCCGATAAGTGTACTTACCGGCGAGGAACAGAATTCCTAATAATCTAACTCTGTCCATAGATATATAGCTGGGGCCCTTCGGGGCCCTTTTCATATCCTAAAAGACTAGGGTTTCCACAAGATGGAAATTTGCTCATGGAGAGAATCGGCGTAGGCCTTTTCGCAGTTACTTAGCATGCCAATTCCCCATACCCTATCGTTAAACATAGCCTGGGAGATACCAACAATTTCTGATTTTCCCACAGCTTTTATGCGTTTAGGAATCTGATAGTAGTCGTCAATAACCTCGTCAAAGAAGTATCGGCCGCTATAACCGCCCGCCGTACCGCCTACGGTCTGCGCACTACGCTGGAAACGGCCCAAACTGTAGGCCTTTGCTGCCTCGATGTCTTCGGTAGCGATTTCACCACGAAATACTTTTTGTAGCTCAGTAACCATGATATCAAATAGTGCTGGGGCATTTTTCTGCGAGACCTGAGCGCCAAACCACCAATTACTAGCCTGTTTGGTTTGTCCGAAACCGGAACTCATACCATAGACCAGGCCACGCTCACGGGCCGTGCCAAGAATCTTAGAATAAAGCGTTTCGGTCAGCATTGTATTCACGAGACCCAGTGCGTCGCTTTCGGCGTCTTCGATACGGCGTCCCATAAAACTATCGACGTAGAAGTATATATTTTTGACGGTTTTATTGCGGATGAAGAGCGGTTTTTCGAGCGTTTTGGGGCGTTCGTTGGGCAGTGCCAGACGACTACTTCCCAGGGGTAGTGCAATGTTTTCCATCTTTTCAACGATGGCTTCGTGCCGTTTGGGGGTAAGGTTACCGGCAATGATAAATCGCAGATTCCGGCTGGTATGCGTTTTTTTGTAGTGAGCACGAACATCGTCCAGCTTGACGTTTTTCATAATTTTTAGCCGCTGCTGGTCGGTTTTTGCTACAAAGCCATATTCCTTGCGCAGCGCCAGGCTGAGATGACGGAAGTGGTTGTTCGAGCGGGCAGTTAATTCTTCGTGGACATTGCCGTATTCGGCATCGAATTCGTCTTGCAGAAAGAGCGGCTTAGTGACAGACACTACCAGCAGATCAAGGATACGCTCCCACTCAAAGTCAGCGCATTCGGCTTCGTAGGTGATATCGTAGACGCCAGTAGACGCGTTGCTATAGGCACCGTTTTTTTCGATTTCGGCCTGGAACAGACGGGATTTTGGGAAAAGTTCGTTGGCGCCCAGCAAAATGTGTTCCATAAGATGCGGGGTTTCCCATTTTTTTTCGTCAACCAGATACTCACCTGCCCTAAAGTTGAACTCATAGCTCATGACGCTGGCGTCGGGCACGTGAATGAGCAGTCCTTTGGCGCCGTTTTTTAGCGTAATTTCGATTAGTGTATGTTTCATAATCAAGTATGGTCCCGGCTCTTTGGCGACCTATTTCTTTTTACGACCTTTGGATTTACGCTGACGCTCAGCTTTTCGGGCTTTTTTACGAGCGGTTGGCAGCTGTTTTTTAGGCTTATTTGCTTGCTTGGCGGCAAAGTCGGCGGCCGTAAATTCGTCGTCTCCTTCGGAAATCTTGTCAATATTACTGACCGATGAACGAGCAGCGCGGGTTAGATCGGTTTCGATTGGCTCGTCTAGATCGTCAGGGTTAATTGGTTCGGCATAGAACAAGGCGCGGACAATTTCGTGACGAAGCGTGTTTTGCATTTCTTCGAACAAGCGCTGGCCTTGTTTACGGTATTCGACCAACGGGTCGCGCTGACCGACGCTCATCCAGTGGATGCCTTCGCGCAAATGGTCCATGTTTTCCAGGTGCTGCATCCAAAGATTGTCTAAAATTTGCAAATAGAGGTCATGTTCGACACGGCGCATAATGTCCGAAGTAAAGGCGGCCTCGCGCGATTTGTACAATTCTTTTGCTTCGGTCAGCAAGACTTTGCCAAATTTATCGGCCGAGGTATCAAACAAGCGATCCAGTGTGGTCTCGTCGAACGGAAATGAGTGCTGGACAATCGCCTCAAAATCATCGGTCATGAGTTTGGGCGAGCGCGCCAAGGCCGCCGCCTCCTCTTCAATGAGGATCTGAATACGCTTGCTAATATCGTCGCTACGCAAGATTTCTTTGCGCATGGCATAGGTCGCACGACGGTGGCGATTCATTACATCGTCGTATTTAACAACGTTTTTGCGTTGATCGAAATGGAAACCTTCGACTTTCTTTTGAGCGTTTTCGAGGCTCTTTGATATCATGCGGTTTTCGATAGGCATTTCGTCGTCGACGCTAAGGCGGCCCATCAGTGCACCGATGCGATCGCCGCCAAAGATGCGCATCAAATCGTCCTCGGTACTAACAAAGAATTGCGTGACACCGGGGTCGCCTTGACGGCCAGCGCGTCCTCGCAGCTGGTTATCAATGCGGCGCGATTCGTGACGTTCGCTACCCAGAACAAACAGGCCACCAAGCTCTTTGACGCCATCTCCTAGCAAAATGTCGGTTCCGCGGCCAGCAATATTGGTTGCCAACGTTACGGCACCTTTTTGACCGGCTTTGGCAATAATCGCAGCTTCGCGTTCGTTGTTTTTAGCGTTCAAAATTTGGTGTGGAATATTTGCCTTAGTCAGTAAGTGAGCAAGCAGCTCGTTCTTTTCGATAGAAACGGTGCCGATTAATACTGGCTGACCTTTGGCGTGCAACATTTTTACTTCGTTAATGATGGCCTTAAACTTACCTGCCTCACTCTTATAGATACGGTCACTGCGATCGTCGCGAACAACTTTACGGTTAGCCGGTACTTCGACGACGTCCAGCTTATAAATCATGTGGAATTCTTCGGCTTCGGTCAGGGCCGTACCGGTCATGCCGGACAGTTTGTCGTACAAACGGAAGTAGTTTTGGAACGAGATAGTAGCCAGAGTCATGGATTCTTGTTGAACCTCGACATTTTCTTTGGCTTCGATAGCTTGGTGGAGGCCCTCGTTGTAGCGGCGGCCAGGCAACAAACGACCAGTGAATTCGTCGACAATAACGATCTCACCCTCGTTGGTTGCTACATAATCTTTGTCGCGTTTGAAGAGGGCCTTGGCGCGCAACGCTTGTTCCAAGTGATAGATAGTACGGATGTTTTCGGTAGCATATAGGCTTTCGATGCCTAGGATTTTTTCGACTTCGTCGGTACCATCATCGGTCAAGACCACAGTTTTGCGTTTTTCGTCGACCTCGTAGTGTTTGTCTTTTTCCAAGGCACGGACAACTTTAGCAAATTGCTGATAGGCTGCGCCACTTACTACACTAGGAGCAGAAATAATAAGTGGCGTACGGGCTTCGTCGATCAAGATAGAGTCGGCCTCGTCAACAATAGCAAAGTTAAGTTCCCGCTGGCGCAGTTGTTCAGCGTCGCTAACCATATTGTCGCGTAGGTAGTCAAAACCGAATTCGTTGTTTGTACCATAGGTGATGTCGGCGCCATAAGATTCGCGGCGCGTGCTGGGCTTGAGGTGACGAAATCGTTCGTCTTCGTGTTCTGTATTGGTGTATTCGGGGTCATAGACGAATGATTTATCGGCAATAATAACACCGACGCTAAGCCCCAAATAATGGTACACGCCCGCCATCCAGCCCGCATCGCGCTGAGCCAGGTATTCATTGACAGTTACGACATGCACGCCCTTGCCAGTTAGCGCATTTAGGTACACAGGCAAAGTAGCGACGAAGGTTTTACCCTCACCGGTTTTCATTTCAGAGATATTGCCTTCGTGCAATACCATTCCTCCGATCAACTGCACATCGAAATGACGGATTTTTATAGTGCGGGTGGCGGCTTCACGCACGACCGCAAAAGCGTCGGGCAAAATTTTATCAAGGGATTCTTTTTTGAGACGTTTTTTGAGCTTGTCAGTTTGAGCTTTTAACTCTTTATCCGACATTTTTTTGTATTTTTCTTCGAGTGCATTAACGTCACGAACACGCTTTTTGAGGCGCTTAATAGTCCGCAATTGAGGGTCGCCCAAGACCTTCTTAAATACTCCGCTCATTATCATAGATACATAACTCCCCTGTCTGTTTCGGCGTCAAGCCATATTGTATCGCAGGTTTACAGATAACGCGAATAGTTTTTTCGTATGAGCGGGTACAGCCCTGCTAGGCGGCGGCAGCTAATGGATAATATACCGATGCTAGGTGATAGTGAACTGACCATTATCGAATAAATAGTACCTACACGTCCAGCAGGATCGACTTGATGCTTGCGTCCCCGTCACAGGAAAGCCCTGAAACTCCCTTAGTCATTTGGCTTTTAGTTTTTAGTCCGCAGGCATGGGACGATGTTTGAATTTGGCGAGCAGCCGTTGATGTAGGCGCGGGCTGACATGCAGTTCTTTGTAGCGTTTGAGCAAATGGTGTAGCTTGGTTTCGACGATATCTACGGCAGCAAAGATATTAATGGTTGTTTCTTTGACTGTAATTGTTTCACCTGGGAGGTGGATAATAACTTCGCACGTACGCTCATTTTTGTCTTTTGCCCTGCCCTCTTTTAGCTTAACTTGGGCGTGCACACTTTCGCGCGCCTGCCGGGCAATAAAGCGATCGAGTTTGCCGATCTTTCGCATGACATACTTTTTGAGGTCGTCGCCAACCGCCAGATGAACGCCACTTATGTCGAGCCGCTCAATCATATAACCCTCCTTTTGTTTAGATTTCCACTTGTCCGCCCATGAAGGGACGAAGTACTTCAGGAACAACAATGTGGCCATCACCTTTTTGGAAGTTTTCCATGATGGCGATCATGATGCGGCCCAGCGCAAAGGCGGTCGCATCGTTGGTGTGAACTAATTGGATTTGACCGTCCTGCCGACGAACGCGGATTTTTAGGTCGCGGGCCTGGTAGTCGGTCATATAATCGGCGGTGTGAGTCTCACGGTATTTATTCTGACCCGGCAGCCAGCAGTCCATATCGACACCAGTCGCGTTGGGCTTACCAATGTCGAAGGTGCATTTTTTGACAACGCGGTATGGTACTTTTAGCTGTTGAATCAGATATTCCTGGACAGCAACTAGCAATTTGTGTTCGCCAAGCCCAGTTTCAGGGGTACTAAAGACCTCCATTTCAAGCTTGTCGAATTGGTGCAGACGCAAGATGCCCTCGACATCCTTGCCGTAGGTGCCGGCCTCCCGGCGAAAGCTGGTACTGTAGCCGATGTAGCGGATGGGAAGCATATCTTCGGGCAGAATTTCGTTCCAATACATGGTGCACAGTGTATGTTCGGCACTGGCATTCAACCACAGATCGTCTTGTTCAATTTTATAGGTAACTTCTTCGGCATTAAGACGAGCGCTGGCTACATACGGTTCAGTGCGCAACATAGCCGGCGGCAAAATAGGCGTGAATGGTTTGGTGGAGATATCCAGGTTATTTTCGGTGACCAGTTTTTTGATAATATGCTCGTCGGTCAACGTTTGCATCACCCACTGCATGATGGCGAATTGCAAGCGGACAAGATCGCCTTTTATATAGGCGAAACGGCTACCGGCAATTTTCGCAGCACGTTCTTTGTCGATCAAGTCCAGGGGTTCGGCCAGTTCATAGTGCTGTTTAGGCTGAAAATCGAATTGGGGTTTTTGGCCAACCTCGCGTTCTACCACGTTTTCTTCTTCGCTGCTGCCTACAGGCACATCACCGAGCGGCATATTGGGAACACTCATAAGCAATTTGATAAAGTAGTCTTCAACACCGACGAATTGCTCTTCTAGCTGTGCTAATTCAGCTTTGATGAGCTTTCCCTGCTGGATGAGCTCCGGTGCCGGTCTGCCGTTTTTCATTTGGGCGGCATTATCATTGCGCTTGGCGCGCAAGGCTTCGATGGCCCCCATCAAGCTGCGGCGCTCTTCATCGACTTGCAGTAATTTTTGAATGTCAATTTTGTAGCCTTTTTGGTCGGCTTTTTCGGCAACCATATGGGCATTGTCTCGAATGTATTGAATGTCTAGCATAGATTACTCTTAATTATACGCTCGTCAGAGAGAATTATCGAGCCGAAGGTGCGGCGCTTTCTAGTAGTGCGCGGGCAGCACGAACACCGTCAGTCTTGGCGTCGGCCACAGCCCACAGTTCTGAGAACCGTTCAACGCTTTCCATATTCACGACATGGCCCAAGGCGGCAGAAGCCGTTCCTTGCTCTATTCCGATTTCCGTACAGAGCCGTACGGCGTCTTGCAAAATGCCAGGTAATGGTTTGTTGTCTGGGTTTTTAATATTGGCAGATAGGGTTTCCGAGCCAAATATCATAGGCTCGATGTTCACAAGTGTTTCTTGCCTCAATACCAGATCTATAAAAGTTGAGTTTACATCAGTTAGCCATAGGCCGCTTAATATCCTCTTATAAGGCGGCAAATGTATCTGCTTGGTTCTATACATTTGCAGTGCAGCCCAGGCGATTCCAGAATTAGTGACATCAGCAAAGCTAACCCAGCCCTCACCATTGCGCAGGGCTATGAGCTTCATTTCAAATTCCGGGCCATTGGGAAAGTCGTTCAAAGAATTAAAACCATACGAAACACTCGGGTACTCAGACGGATCACTCCAGGGACGTATGTCCATAGCCGACGGACCATAAATCAGTTCTAGGTCTTGTCGAAGTTTTTCGGGTTTTACAGGATCGCCAGCAACCATCTGGGTGCAACGGACCGGGTCTAGAGCAAATTCGGGCGTAATTTTCATCACAGCCTAGATTAGCATAAGATAGCAAATAATGGTATAGGATTAATTTTTGGTGTTGGTGTTTTTTGATCGTAGCGCATTGAGCGTTAGTTCGGTACGTTGGCGGGCATAGGTACAGAATTCGCAGGGACCGCCCATAATACTCACACCCATTTCGGGCATATCGCCGTCCATACAAGCCTTCATTTCTAGCAGGGTTGGTTCGACCCATGAATCATCGCCGGTATACGGAATAAGCTTGGTTTTGAATTCAACCCGGTCAAAAAAACCGTCCAGATCCATGCGGCCATTGGTATACACAAAATAACCGGTGTCGCTGACCGTAAAACCGTTTTGTCGCAGCAGCCATTGATAGACTTCCATCTGGCGCTTGTAGCTGATCTGCCAATCACTACTTATACTGACTTCGCGGTCTTTGGCGGTAGCTTTGTAGTCTACAACTATTAGTTGGTTGTCGGGGCTTACCCAAATGTCATCGACCGCACCAAATACTAACAGGTTGGTGGCGGCGTGCGGTGTCTGAACACCGACGAATGTTTCGCGCCAGTCGTCAAGCTTTTCATGGGTAAACGGCACAGCCTGGACTTCGTACTCGACCATAATAGGGTGCGGCTCAGCCTTTACGCGATAGCTGTCGAATTCTTTTTTGAAGAGTTCGTCGATAGCCTTGTTAATATTGAACGGCGGGCCTTCGGGTCTTTTAATCTTTAGCCGGACATCCAGCCAAAAACACCGTGGACATTGTTTATAGAGTTCAATCTTGCTCCGACTGACTTTAAAGGGCGTTTTTTGCCCCGGCTTGTACGGAATACTCCGCTCCCTCCAGTAGTTCATCTTCAGTAGTGTACCCTACTGGCAGGGATAAAAGAAAGCCGCTCTAGAAGGATTTGCGTTCGAGCACGGCCAAGGTTTCGATGTGCGGCGTGTGCGGAAAGAAGTTGAAGCCTTCGAAAAAGCTAATGTCGTATTTTTGGATGAGTTTGGCCAGGTCGCGGGCTTGCGTTGCGGGATTGCAGCTAAGATATATAATTTTCGGCGGCAATGCCTCCAGCGTACGCTCCACAACTTTGTCGTGCAGGCCAGCGCGAGGCGGATCGTAGATAACGGGGACGTCGGACGGAATATAGTCCAGAACTTTTTCAGTTGACGCCTCTATAACTTGGGTGTGGGCTTGGCTGAGTGTGGCATTTATGCGAGCCATGGCAGCCGTAGCCGGATCAAGCTCGATCAGATCGACGTGCTCGGCAGCAACACTCAGACCGATACTACCTGTACCCGCATACATGTCGACAATTTTTTTAGCACCAGCCAGGTGGTCTTTAATACGCGACAGAGCTTGCTCAAAAACAGGAATATTAACCTGAAAGAATGAATCAGCGTCGTAGGTGAAAGATGTAACCAGTAGCGTATCGGTCAGGTGGACGTTGCCCTGCTCTGCCAAGAGTTTGGTAGGCACCGACGCCGGGCTTTTGGGGTTAGAATGATAAACGCGCAGGCCCTGTAGTTCGGAGGGCAATGGCAGATTCGGAAAAGTTTTTGGTTTGACGAAGAGTGATGCCACCGCCCGGCCTTTTTGACTACATCGAACAATTATTGTCTTCAGATCACCAGCACGGATTTCTAATTTTTGAAGCTCGTGTAACAGGGATAGAGCAGCCTTATCGACAGCCGGTAGTGCCAGCTCACTTCCCTGGACGATAGTTTTTTGGTGCGAACCGCGATTATGTAATGCTAGATGCAAACCGTCTTCGTCGCCCCAAAATGAGTATTCCATTTTGTTGCGATAATGCCATTCATTGCCCGCTGCTGTCATAGTAAAGTCAGACAATGGCACATGTGCCTGGGTAAATAATTCTGCGACTATTTGTTTTTTGTAGTTGTTTTCGGCATCAATGGAAATGATCTGCCAGGGACTGGTTGCTAAATAATTTGATTCACGCGGTGCAATGCGCAGCGGTGACGCATCTACAATATCCTGGGCGATTGCCTCTACAAACGAGCGTTTCTTTTTAAGTATACGAAAACTCACCTTTTCGCCCGGGAGCGCTCCCCACACAAATATTTTGCGGCCGTCCGCCATTGTTCCTAGTCCTTGGCCACCATGAACTAATTTTTCGATCACTACTGGTTCTGAATCTGACATATGGGGCTATTATACCCTGTCGGACGGAAAGACTTTTAGTAAATCGGTTGGATCGTTAATGAGTGCGTAGGGATGGTACTTAGCCAGCGCCTCAGTTGCCTGATATCCCCAAGTTACCGCTATGGGCTCAACCCCAACTTTTGCCGCAGCTACAACGTCGCGGACCTCATCGCCAATATAAAAGCAGTCCGACGGATCTAATTTGTTACGGCGCAGGACACGCCTTAGCGCAATTGCCTTATTAAAAATCGAAGCATTGCCATAAACACCGTCAAAATAGGACTCCAACTCATTGGTACGCAAGAAAGTACGAACATTTTTTTCGCTGTTAGAGCTAGTTACAAGCAGATGATAACCGTTGTCATGGAGTTCTTTCAACGCTTCGGGTATGCCCGGAAACGGATGAACTTCATGGATGCGTTCCAGCATTTTTTGTCGGCCACGAATAAGGAACCGGGGCGCCTGATGAACCGGAATGTGCAGTTCACGGATTGCTTTAATGAGCGGTAGTTGACGAAGGTGTGCCACTTGCTCGGGATTTCGTTTGGGCAATCCGGTCAATTCGTAGGCAATTTCCAGCACCAGCTCGAAGCTATCTGCAATCGTCCCATCAAAATCAAAAATGAGTGTTTTCATGCACCTCTTGTCTTTACTGCCCTTCCTCAGGCATACCTACAGTGTAGCATAAGCTACTTGATCGGTTCATAGGGAACGTGACAGGCACCAATGCCCGTGCGCTCCGTGAATTTCTGGTGGTAGGCTTCGGCTTCATAAAAAACTCCGGCGGGTGTAATTTGAGTGACAATTTTTTTCTTTGCATTTTTTTGGGTAGCCGTCCTGACAGCCTCGGCCGCCTTTCTTTGTTCATCATCAAAATAAAAGATAGCTGATCGATAATTGTCACCGACGTCCGGACCCTGCCGGTTCAGCTGCGTTGGATCATGCATATGAAAAAATTGTTTTAGCAGAGTTTCGTAGCTGATTTTTTCCGGATCATACTCTATAACAACAGCTTCAGCGTGACCTGTGTTATGCGCGCACACTTCGTCATAGGTGGGATTCTCTGTATGACCACCAGTGTACCCAACTGTCGTTTTAGTAACCCCTGGCACTTGATCAAAATAATACTGAACACCCCAAAAACAACCTGCTGCAAAGACCGCTTTTTGCATTTTCATAACACTAGCAGTATAACAGGATTCTGCTTGTTAGCGGCCTGTAAATTTATTCGGTCACGGTAACATCACGCCAAAAGGCGACGTAGCCCGAAAAATCTTTTTTGACCCGATCAATGGCGGTGGCCAAGGGGTGCGGGTACGCCCAGGCATTATCCTTGCTCCACCTATCGCCCTCACCGACATTAAAGTACTGGCAAACACCTTTCCAAGGACAAGTGTATGGGGTATCACTTTCCTTTAGGAGTTCGGTTTTTACACTGCTTGGCGGAAAATACCAATTTTGTTCGATGTAGATCAGATCTTCTTTGGGTGCCTCTGCAATTACCTGTCCGTTCCAAATAGCCTTCA
The DNA here is from genome assembly GCA_036392795.1 of Saccharimonadales bacterium (SeqCode). Taxonomy (GTDB): domain Bacteria; phylum Patescibacteriota; class Saccharimonadia; order Saccharimonadales; family UBA4665; genus JARIHD01. The sequence goes on along the minus strand of DASVXH010000027.1, from coordinate 6,648 downwards.
TATTTTTTCCTCTCGTTATACCGTGCAGTATAGCAGGCTTGGTAGGCCTAAAAGATTAAATTTTTGTCGTCACCACCGATTGCTTTTATGCTTAGAATATTGACTAATATACCAAAAAGCGGTATACTGTCCGTTATATCTCTTTCGGAGCCTAAAGAGACGACTTCGGATGAAATGGAAGGAGTTATGAGGTATGAAAGTTACTAAAATTCTGGCCTTAGCCAGTCTAACCGGTGTTATTGCCGCTGGCGCTATCACCACTCCAGCACTTGCATGGCACCCTAAAGGTGTTATCAAGAAGTCGGTTCAGAATCAGACCAGTGGCGCTGCCCTTGCCGATGCCAACACAACCGGGACCGCCCTGGCGGCCAAGCCGGGTGATATTTTGAAATATGTTATCGAAGTTAGTAATACTGGCAGCAACAGCACCCAAAACGAGATGCACTTTACTAAACTGACCGACGCACTACCTGCTGGCGTACAACTTGTAAGCGACCCCGCTAAGCGCACCATCGCCGAAGACCTCGGTGTTATCAAGCCCGGCGCCAAGGTCACCAAAGAATACTTGGTTAAAGTCGTTTCGGAAAAGGATGGCGATGTTATCGAAAACAAAGCCTGCTTTACCGGCGACAGCTCGATTAAAGACAACCCTCAAAGTGGTTGTGACGTAGCCCTAACCAAGCTTAGCGTTCCTAAGAAAGAGGAGCCCAAGCCCGTCGAGCCACCAAAAAAGGAAGAGCCAAAAGTCGAGACTCCCAAAGTCGAAACCCCCGCTCCCACTCCTGAAGCATTACCTCAAACCGGTGCATCTGACGTAATCGCACCCTTGCTGGCTGTCACCTCCGGTGGCGCCGCTTATGCCGGCCGCATGCTGGTTGTTAAGCGCCGCAAGAATCATAAATAACAGACTATTTTAAAAGAAGTCCGGACAACTAAAATCGCCCGGACTTCTTTTTTATTGTATAGTTTTCTGTATGCAGGAAACTTCAACTCACACATATTTTGAGCCCAAAACCATTTTGTGTATCAGTGCTCATCCAGATGATATGGAAGGCTGGGCCGCTGGCAGCCTACTTCAATGGATAGATCAGGGAGCAGCTGTTTATTATTTGGTGCTCACGAACGGGGACAAAGGCAGTGCGGACCGCTCAGCCCAATCCGCGGAACTGACCAGCACCAGGCAAACCGAACAGAAGAACGCCGCCGATCTTATAGGCGTCAAGGAGGTTTTCTACGGCGACTATAGCGATGGTGAGCTTATCAACTCCCCAGATGTCAAACGCGACATCGTGCGCATTATCCGCAGGATCCAGCCAGATACAGTCATTACCTGGGACCCGACCATGATTTACTGCGCCGAGCTGAATCTTATTAATCACACCGACCACCGTGCCTGTGGCCAGGCCGCCCTAGATGCCATATATCCCCTGGCCCGCGATCACCTAAGCTTTCCAGAGCTACTAAACAACGAGGGCTTAGAACCGCACGCCGTAAAGACCGCTCTCCTTATCAATACCAACACACCTAACTTTGTGGTGGATATCACGAAAACGATTGATAAAAAAGTTCAGGCGCTACACCAACACACCAGCCAATTTCCGGATATCGGCAAGTGTCGATCTTTTGTTGAAAGCATGGCATCAGTCTGCGCAAAAAATCAAAACATGGACTATGCAGAGTCCTTTGTGCGAATCAATATAGACTAAGAGGGCCGTGGGTGATTCAAAGTTTTGGCCCTTTTTTTAGCATGACTCAACCTTTCGGGCGTAACGTTCGTAAGGCAGGGTGTGAGATCCCTCAGATACAGCTGCGGCTTGGTCATATACACCGTCTTGCCAAACGATAATCGTCCCAGACTCATGACTCCACTAGCCAGCATCCACTTCAAACCATCGGCTTCGATCTTTTTATAATAGTCTTCAAAGGCTTCAGCGGCATTATCGATTGCAACGTCCAATTCTACAGGTCTGCCCCACTCAGTAGTCACATCGAGACGCATACCATCTACAGATGCCGAACGCGAAACCAGTCGCGAATACATACGATGTTGAGGCTGATCGATAAAGTATTCGCGTCCTTGCGGCACACGAATTCCTTGTTGTTTTAACATGTCAAAATGCGTCTCGGCCAGCTCTATCAGATCCCGCGGTGCATTTTCTCCTTCGAGTACCTGGTTATCGGGCGACAGAACAAACTGGTGCAAAAGTAATCGCCCGGCAGGATCACCCGGATCAAGTCCTGGTGTATATTCACCGTTGCTGCGTCTAGATACGGCACCTTGAACGCGGTCGAGCCACAGCGGTGGTTGGGTGTAATAATTGTAGTGACCCATGGGGAAAGCCTACTACACTCACGGCTCAGCTGCAATTCAGTTTAACAAAGCTTAATCAGCGAAGATGCGGGTTTTTATGCGAAACCATTTAAAAATCAGACCATCGAGCAATAGGTGACTAAAATACCCCACTACCGCCGCCCCATAATAGACAATCGAAATCGGCAAGATATTATCATTGTATAAATACGGCACTACAAGAATTGGCAGCGGCACCGCCAGCATCGCTAATTTGCTGTGTGTCCAGCCACGGTGTTTGCCTACCACTGGCAACATTGCGATCAACCCCAAATACGCCGCTGCTTGGATGTTGCCACTCCAAATAAGAGCAATGTCGGTCGCCAATGCCAAACCAAAGAAAATGTTTTGACCTTTGGAATTTGTGTCTACATCCGGGAATAATGCAAACAGAGTACTAACCACTAATACTGCCGCCAATGCCTGCCAGTCGTGCAATAAGCCCGCCATTTCAGCGAATCGCTCTATGGGGACGACGGTCATTGCAGCCGCATAGCCAGCGCCGAGCGCCACGCCGCCAACCACGTGCCCTTTCCAGTTTGCCATGTCCCTATTGTACTCCTTATGGTTTTTTTATTTGCAGTTTTCTGAAAATACGCTAAGCTTATTTGATGCTACAAAATCTAAACGGTGCTCTGATCGAGCACGGTCTTGATATTTATCGTCCTGTTGAGCAGACCGACGCGCTGCGAATACTAGGACGACTATCGCATTATGCAAGCAGTACTGCAATTACCCTACGCCATCCGGACGATCCAAAACGTTGTCCCGCCATCAATTTTGTTCCTCGTCAGTGGTATCGTGGTGATGTATTTGCGGCCGATATGTCGCTACAGACAGCCATGGAATGTATCTACGACGAGCAACCCAATCTAACCAATGCGCAAATCATTAGCGTCAGCTATTCGCTTACCAAACCTACGCGGCACGGCCATCGGTTTATTGTAGCCCAGCCCCATAAGGAATCTTTAGTACAGATAAGTGAAGAGCAACGTGGTGTCCGCTTGGGTATCAGCGAGGCACTGGCAGAGTCCGACGGCAAGGAACCATGGGAGAGGCCATGGGACATTACTCTCGCCCATGTCAAGTGTACGGGCGACGACCCCCTACTCTATACACTTAAAGACATGGTCGCAAATCTGCCGGCACACGAAGAAATTACTCTTTCGGGATTAGTCATTAAGCCCAGCATGCAACCAGAAGCAACCCACCGTTACTAGTTTGTGCCGCATAGGTAGCGAGGTGGGTATATTTTTATAATTGCCGGTTGCTTCTTGATTTAGGACTATTTGCCAAGGCGCTTCTGTAAACGCAGCCACTTGGCCATATCATGAAAAACATCGTTTTGTGACTGCAGACTACGTTCACCAGCCACAGAAGCTTCAGCAATCGTACCTGATTGACCCTCCATCATGGTTATCTGGTTAATCGACAGCCCTTCCCCTCGTGGCTCGGAAATAAGAGTACCGGCATAGTCTTTACTGAAAGCCTTGGCACGCTTACCGTCATAGTACACAACCGTGTCCGTCAAAATAATAGTGCGGTCACTCTTACCCTCCATTAGCCTCAGAAAATCCTCTGCCCTCAACCATTGGGCAACCGAGCTCATATAAGCACCAGGGAAACCACGCAGTGCTAAAATATTCCAATACGAATCGTTGACAATAAGAGGGCGTTTAGCGGTAGCGTAGGCGTACTTTGCCTTTTTGACCGCTATATCTTCGGCGTCGTCTGACTGAATTTCGTCAATGGGCAGTTCAATGTGCTCGACTTCAACGCCGTAAACTTCGCACGCTTTGGCAAATTCACGTGCCTTGACGGCACTACCCGTTACAAAAGCTATTTTGTCAGCCTTTGTGGTGTTCGTGCCTTCGGCGACTTTTTCGTACCGGTAATGGCCATTTATATAAGAAAACAGAAATTGACCATGAGAATCGGCCTTCATGAACTGAGCGTGTATTTCGGGCTCGACGTTTCGATAGCGATAAACTCGGCCGCCGTGAAACTCGACTTCCAATAGGCGATCGGCAGTATCGTAACCGATTGAAATAACGTCAGATGAATCGACGGGGATGCGCAGCATGAATCTACCCAAGTTTGAGATCGGGGTAAATCCCTTTAGTTACTTCGTCAACTTCCCTGCGCAACTGCGGAAACACAACACCTTCCCGGGCAGTGACACCCTCTAGATACCAAAATAATCGTTCAGAAAAACCAAAACCGCAGGCCGGTGGCATGGCATACTCCAAAGCCTCGACGTAATCGATATCCAGCATTTGCGCTTCTTCGTCGCCAGCGTCACGCATTGCCTGCTGCTCTTTAAAGCGACCCAGCTGGTCGACAGGATCGTTGAGCTCGGAATAAGCCTTACAAAGCTCGCTACCACCCAAAAGTAAGTTAAATTGCTCGGTTAGTTCGGGGTTGCCCGCTTGGGTCTTAGCCAGTGGCTGCAAGAACGTCGGAATATCCACCAAAAAAGCCGGCCCCTCGATAGTCGTCCGAATTTTTTTCCAAAGTTTATCGATGCCACGAGCACGGTTATCCTGCTTTTCGACCTCTACATTGTGCTTTTTGAGCTGCTCTTTAACTTCATCGAGCGTACAGGTAAAAACATCCAGTCCGTAGTGTTCTTTGATAACATCCACAAAACTGATGCGTGGCCAGTGTTCGCCATCCGGACCCAAATCCACCTCTGACCCGTTGGGCAGTTTAAAGGTTCGGTGGCCCCAGGTTTTATCCGCAATAAAGCGTACAAGGCGTTCGGTTAGCTCCATGCCTTTTTCCCAGTCGGCGTAAGCCCAGTACCATTCCATGGCAACGTGCTCAGGCAAGTGTTCGTCAGAATAATTTTCGTTACGGAAACGCGGACCGATATCAAAAACTTTTTCGTAACCACCAACTAGCAGCCTTTTTAGTGGCAATTCATGACTTATGCGCAGGTAAAAATCCTGGTCCAGAGCGTCCATGTGCGTTACAAAGGGATTAGCGTCGGCACCACCGGTAGTTAGCTCTAATACGGGGATGTTAATCTCGGTAAATCCTTCGTCAATCAGGAAAGTGCGTGTTGCCTGCCAAAAATGACTGCGGCGAATAAAACGTTGGTAAACATCGGGGTTCGCATTGGTATCGACGTAGCGACGGCGCAGACGTTCTTCTTTATTGGTAAAACCATCGTGTGCGGGCAGTGGCCGCAGCGATTTACTAAGTAGGCGCAATCGAGTTACTTCTATAGATATTTCCCCGGTCTGAGTTTTTATAACCTTACCATGGGCTTCGATGAAGTCGCCGCCGTCCAATAATGGCAACTGATCCATGCCTAACCGACTAGTGCCCGCATCGAGATCCTGCACTATGCCACCGCGCAAGAATAGCTGTAGCGAACCGCTTTTGTCACGCACCACGATAAAAGCGATCTTGCCGAATTTACGGATGTTAGTAATCCGCCCAACTACGTTAACCTCTTGCCCCTCCAGGGAGTCAAAGTTGTCGGTTATCTGGCGCAGGTAGTGCGTGCGTTCTGAGCGGGCCGGATAAGGGTTTATGCCCAGCGTTTTCAACTCTTCTAATTTGCGCAGCCGCTCGCTGCGCAGCTCTTGTAATGTTGCCATATTGACCTTATATTACCACAGTTTTACAGATAAAGAGCCTCGGTTTTTGCCGAAGCTCTTGTCTTGCCTGGTCGGATGTAAGTTTAGCTAATTCCGACGATGCTATATGAAGTTGTCTCGGCAGGCGTCTTGATCTCGATGCGCTCGCCTTCTTTTTTGCCCAGTAGCGCCTGGCCAATGGGTGATTCGTCGGAAATTTTACCATTTAACGGATCAGCTTCGACGGTACCAACCACTTGAAATTCTTTGGTCTTCCCAGCGTCACTGCGCAGCTTGACGGTTGAACCAAGGCTTACCTTGCTGTCACCTTTGGGAGCAGTAATAACTTGCACGTTGGCTAGGATGTGCTCAATCTCGCTAATGCGAGCTTCGTTGCGCTCTTGGTCCTGACGTGCGGCGCTGTATTCCATATTTTCGCTTAGGTCACCAAATTCACGCGCAGTTTTGATGCGGTTTGCAATTTCAGAACGGAGAGCAATTAGCTCGGCGAGCTCTTTTTTAAGTTCGTCAACACCTTGCTGGGTCAGATGGAATTGCTTCTTCATGTTTTTCATGTCTCCTTCTGGTAAAAATGGTTATGTCCTTTTCTAAAGCCGATTATAGCAATTTAGCTATCTTTTTTGGCGACCATTTTGATTAAACTTTCTTTGTCGAGAAGCTGCGGTTCGTCGGAAGTCCGGGCCTTTACCT
>DASVXH010000026.1:0-30912 GCA_036392795.1 Saccharimonadales bacterium (SeqCode) | reverse complement strand
CCCAAAGGCAAAAGCCCTTACGGTATTTTGGATATGGCGGGCAATGTAGAAGAATGGACGCGGACAATCTACCAACCATATCCCGGCGGTAAACCAATCACGGATCGTTTTGGCGGCCCCGGCGACTACTACATTATTCGCGGGGGCAGTTTCGATCATGAAAGTGATCTAGCGCGATGCGCAAGACGACATGGCGGGCCGTATAAACATTCAATAGTTGGTGGACGATTGGTGATTGAGCTATGAAACTCTACCGCTTCAGTCCCATCCAAAATAAAGAAGAGCTGCTTGAGGCCATTACTTTTGTTCATCTGGCCTGCAATTATCTTTGCCGTCAATCTTTTGGTGAGTACTTACCGAATGCTGGCAATATTGGTATCTTTTGCCACTACGATGACGAGTATGAGCAACTTACCACTTTGCGGAAAGAAATGACCGAAGAGTCGGATAACGTAAACCAGAAATATTTCCGTCTACATGAACCGATTATTATACCCGAACGAGTCTTTAGCGACCGTATTTTCTTTCCGAAAGGCCCACGCGAGAATCGTACGCACCACCTAAGCCTTGTACTTAAAGATAGTTCTGGCTGGCATGACCCAATTCGTTTTCGCGACTACCTCATAGCCAATCCAAAAGTACGCGAAGAATACCAAAATCTCAAGCTAGAACTAGCAAAAAGATACCCTGACGACCGGGCAAGCTACACCAAAGCCAAAGAAGTAATGATTCAGGATATAATGGAGACCATGCCCTGCTTAACGAGAACGACTTATGATTCGACCCGCCGCCCCTAAAGAATTTCCAGCCCTACTAGACGTACAAATCGCTTGTATCCGCGACCTTACCACGACGTATACTCAAGAAGAAATAAATTCATGGGTAGGTTATCTTGAAAAAGAGGGAGCGGGACGTTATGCAGCTTTCAATAATCATGTATTTGTAGATGAGACTGATCACATAGCAGGTTTTGTATCTTGGTCGGAAAAGCCACAAGAGCGAACGGCGGCAATCGAATGTCTCTATACCCTAAAAGAACAGCAGGGCAAGGGGATTGGAAAATTACTACTCCAAACGGCAGAAGCTAGCTTGCCCGAAAGCACTGCCGTTTATGTTCGCTCAACCCTCAATGCTCGCCCTTTTTACGAAAAACAAGGCTATCACTACATAGAAAATACAACCTCCCGTGCCGGCTTCAAGGTAGCATTACTCGAGAAGAACCATGCAACCAGATATCAAAGAACAACTGCAAACGTTAACTAAATCCGGTCGAATACATCTTGCCGTGATGAATGAGCCATTTTTGAGTTACGTTTTCGCGGGCAAAAAGACGGTTGAATCTCGCTTCTCGCTGCATAAGATCGCACCATATCAAAAAGTGCAACCAGGAGATGTAGTTTTCATGAAGGCAGGGCCGGTCGTAGGTTACTTCACCGTAGCCTGGGTAAAATATTTTGATCTAGGTGAATATTCCATCGAGAAAATCAGGCAAGAATACGGCGACACGATTTGCGGCGATGACGATTTTTGGAAAACCAAAAGCACTAAGAAGTACGCCACATTAATCGGTATTTCAAATATAGAACGACTTGCTCCGCATAAGATCGAGAAACGCGATCGCAGGGCGTGGGTCTCGTTGTAGAGCCACGCAAAACTATCCCAAACAAGCGCCATATCAAAGCCGCAAGCAAGCGATTTAGTTTGAACCGCTAAGGCGAATTAATGAGTCGTTTTTTGCCCATCCACTCCCCGAATCCCCTAAATATTGCAGCTTGCCATACATGTTCGGTAAAATGTCGCAATTCCTCTTTACTCATCTCAGAAAAAGGCTTGTCGTAACCTTGTGGTATTTGGATAAGGCCAAAATCATTTGCTTTGCTACCGTCGGGAATGGAATTGGTAATCTTGCCGCGAATATGGCCTACAAAAAATTTTTCGGTAGTGGCGTCTTTGTAGCACAGGGCATTTGGCCATTCATAGGCCCGATCTGTTTTATCTTCAAGAAGTTTTAAGATACCTCTTGCGCCCAAATACTTTTCCGTAAACTTTACCATGGTTTTGGGAAAGTCGTTCAAGGCTCTAATATGAAACGCGCCATCTATCACAATGACAGGCCGTTTTAATTGTTCGTAGGCGAAGGCAGCTTTCTCGCGAGCGATTTCAGCTACATCTTCACTACGTGATTCAGGCAGCTCGATGTTGGCTTGCTTTAGATCAATACCAAACTGTTTTAAATACGCTTGGCCTTGCTGGAATTTCCAGGCGTTAGAGGTGGCGAAGTACAGTGTAGACACGTTTAGCGCCCTGAATACGCAATCTCCGACAAAAAATCTGCCGCATTTTCTTCGGTGATGTAGTTTTTGTAGATCATATAGTTCTAGTATAGATCATGCAATACACTCTTCGGTGTTAAAATAGAAAACATCCTTGTATTCATTAGCGGAAGCATTAATTCCGGCAAAACAACCACTTCAAAACTCCTGGCCGAAAAAACTAGTGCGCAGTTTATTAACGTCGACGAGTTAACCGACCGAATCCCTAAATTCAACTTAGCGACCGACTTAGACAAATCCATGGATTTGGCAATAACTTCCAAAAATTATTGGTTACCACGTATAAATTCTGCAAAGTTAGAATAGTCCATTTGCGTTTCTTTTCCTTCTGTGTTTTAGTCATTAGATCATGACAAGTGGTGAAGACAACTTATGGCGAGGCCCTTTTGAAAGTCTAGGGGAGTTCGAAAGCTTTCAGGACGAATCTATAGCACAATTAGCACGCTTTGTATTGGACGGTCCCCGGAATATTTCCAATCCCGACCAATTAAAAGATCGGGTTTGGAAATTGGGCAAATTCCTGCCAGCAGCAATCCTTGGGCTCGGACGCTACAACCCCGATACGACCCAGTTATATGTTTGGGAAAACGCAGCCGCCTGGCAGCGAATTTCAGAGAACTCATGGAGGAATACGAGCGGCCCAACAATCCTAGAGGGTCAAGCCGCCTACGAACGCATGGTAAAAGCCTGGCACAACGTTGACAATCTGGAACATCTGCATCGCTTTGGAGTGGAAGCGAAGTTTGAAACGCCCTACGAGCTAGAAATAGCACACTCAAAGGATTCATGTATCCTTACGGGCACGTGGGCAAACGAGGCCGAACAACGCTTTTATAGGGAAAGTCTCTCAGCTCCCGATACAAGCCGAGCCCCAGATACAGAAAGAGATGAGCTCATGGATTTAGGTAGTGGTGGCGCTCTATATAGTCAGTCTAGACCTGTAAAGTTCCATGTCAGTCCTTTGCGGGAACGGTCCGATCCAGAAGACTTATCGGAAGATACAATAGTTGCTATTGCTGGCCAAACGGCATTTGACGTTCTGCAAAGTCACGGTGAAGTGGGACTCTACCACCATCTACTACTGACCGGTTTACGCAAACTAGTGGCCGGCGTAGACCTTGGCCCCGTAAAAATTCAATAAACAGCGACAAAGGGCGGCTATGATCCAAACTATCAAACACTACCCGGCCAAAAACTCTGAGCACAAGACCGCATTTGTACTGTGTGGTTTTGGCGGCAGTATTTGGCAAACACGGCGACTCCTAAAAACACTACACAAAGCAGGGTACGATGTGATCGCATTGGACTTTTCCAAAGAAGTGCTGAGCAAGGGCGATCCCCAGCTCATGATCAACCTCATGGAAAACGTCACGACTTGGGCCGAAACCGAGGCCAGAAAAATCAATCATCCAATTCTTTTGGTGGGGATTAGTCTGGGTGCGCTCGTTTCACTAAACATCATGCGCCGCTCAAAATTATTCAATAAAGGAATACTCATAACCGGTGGTGACATCGTCAAGGTTGCGCACAACATTTATGGACGCAAAATTTGGCCCCAGCGCTACAACGATTTGGCAAAAATCTGGACCACCATAAATATGTATAGCCACCCGGCACAATTAGCAGACAAGAAAATACTGTTCGTACTGCCATCTCGGGACAAACTAATTGATCCCTGCGATGTACGACGCGAAGTAAAAACGCAAAACAATGCCGGCAACACGCTCATCTTGATCGAACGCCATTCCTTGGGCCATATCGGTACAATCATCGAAGAAACCATTCTTTTTCCAAAAAGAATATTACGTTACATGCAAAAAATTGATCAAAACTAGCCCTTAAAATACCATCGGCGCGTAAACAGAAAGGCCGCAAATGCAGGGATGAGCGGCAACCAAAACGTAATCAAGCGATACAGTAGCGCCACGGCAACAGCGTAGGCCGGATCAATGCCGTACACGATCATACCACCGGCCAGGCCGGCCTCTACACCAACTAAACCGCCAGGCAAGGGGATGGCTGCGCCGGCCCCAATACCAACAGTAAAAATAAGGAACGACTGTAGGAAAGGGAGCTCGACACTCAAAGATCGCGCACTCAAATAAAACATCGCCACGTAGCAAAGTGTCAACGCTGCTGCCAGGCCAAATGCGGCTGCCAGCCGCTCCGGACGTCTTCGGTAGGCTGCCAGCGAATGTAGGGTATCGTTCCAAAAGCGGCTCACTCGGTTACGCAAATCAGGCAATAGGACAACCAGCAATAAAATGACTACGAACACAGCACTCACCACTAGTCCCATTGTTTTGAGCGGCAAACTATCGGCCTGTGGCAATGTACCTCCCCGTGCCAGCAATAATCCTAGAAATAGCAGCGTCCCGTGTGCCGTCCAACCTAACAGCGCATTGGCGCTCACTGTTGCCAGTGCCTGCGGCAAGGTAAATCTATTTTGCCGCAGGTATCGTACAAGTAACACTGGTCCGCCTACACCCGCCGGCAATAAACGATTGGTAAATGCGCTCGCTGCCTGAACGGTAAAAATTCGCCAGTATCGGATGGGGCGAGGTGCCAGCAACCAATAAATACTGCCCGCCACCACAAAGGTCAGCATTAGAAACATGGTGGCCAGCAATACAAGCCCTACCTTGGCATCTCTCAAAACAGCAAAGCTGTCCCCAAAGCTTCCCAAGCGCGGCACTATCACATAAAGCAACAGCAAAACAAAGATCAAAACCAGCAAACGACCCTTGGAGATGAGCGGCGCACCGGACGACGTGGATTTTGCCATATTCAATAGTATAACCATATGCGGTATTATTAGATATATGAATTGGTGGTTCGCGCAAGCGCAGCAATCGCAGCTAGATAAGGCGATTGGTCAGTCTAAAGAAATATTTGAACGATTTACCAATAGTTTTTTGAGCACTCGTTCCATTGTGGCGTTCATAATCGCACTGGCAACCGCCTTGATCCTTGGACGGCTGCTCGCAGCTGTTATGCGCCGTTTTACTCGTGCCGTCAGTCGCACTGCCGATAAAGTTCAGGACCTAAAAGAAGTCAATCGTTTGCGACGCATCGAAACGCTCACCATTTTGGGCGTAGCACTAGTACGTATGCTGCTCGTTGTGCTGGCCCTGTATTTCTGGTGGATTTATGCACATCCCACCCAGCAACCAACGGCACTGATCGGTGCCAGTGCTCTGGTAGTCATTATCGCTAGTGCGACCGTCGGTCCTATTCTACGCGATCTTGCCTACGGTGGTGTCATGATGGCCGAACACTGGTACGGAGTAGGCGACCATGTTAAAGTCGAACCCTTTGCCGACCTACAGGGCGTAGTCGAACGCGTCACCCTACGGTCTACACGTATCCGTGGCTTAAACGGCGAAATCATATGGCTAAGCAATCAAAATATCCAAGGAGTTCGCGTACTGACCAAAGGCGTTCTAACCATCGCAATCGAAATATTCGTCAGCGATCTACGCCGCGGTCTGGAAATAATCGAGGAAACAAATCTGCGTCTGCCGACAGGGCCTTTAATGGTTGTCCGCCCACTCCATATTATGTCAAAAAACGAAGTGGGTGAGGGAATCTGGCACATCACTGCCATCGGTGAAACCGCGCCTGGGCGTGAATGGCTGCTAGAAGATTATGCCAAACAGATCATGATGGAGATGGATGAAGACAGCAAAAAACCAGTACTCAAAACCGATCCGATTTTCCGCTATGCTGATAGCGATGCTGAACGCCGTTTTGCCCGAACGGTGCAAAATGCGCGCAAATCACCGTTGCAACGCAAGCGTCTCCCTCTGCCCGAGGTTCTCTCCAAACAGATGGAAAAGCCACTTGTCGGCGCCCGCAAGGCAGCAGATAGAGCCGCTGCCGCTCGCAAACGCCGTCATAAAAAGATTCAATAGAGAATCAAAAGATCAAGCACGAACGCTTACGGTGTTACCGTGAAGCCGCCCGTCAGATCGGGCTGCATATGGTCATGTAGGGTATACGTGCCTAGTTCGGTTAGGGTTATGATCGCATTTCGCCCCGGACGAATAGTCTTGCCCTCTTCGCCGGCGTACAGTTCAAGCTTCTCATGTGAGCCGAACATGACTTCATGCACAGTAGCGTCCAGGTTTATGATCGTCAAGGTATCACACTGATTGGCATTGATGTGATCGGGCGCCAGCTTATTGTTTTTCAGTTCAACCTTGTGGTTAGTACCAGTTCCTCCTGAGCAGGTTCCAGTTTGTACGCCATCGATTTGATACACAGCCTCTTCTGAAGCGATTTTGTCATTCACATTTGACGGAGACATATTGTAGTGAAGATGATTCATGATCCACAGCGACCCGACGACCACCAGCAGAATAATCCCGACGGTCGATACCAGAAAAGCCAGGTTCCAGTGCGGTTTTTTCTCTCTTCCCAAATGCAGAAAAAATACCAATTGCACTACCATCTGGAGCAGTGCAAACCCAATGATTATTACGGTCAATGTCAAACCCTCAAATAATTTCCGGGTTATCAGGTAGTACGGTATCAAGGTAAAGATTAACGACAATATAAAGCCAACAACGTAAGAAGTTATTGATCCGTGATGGACATTAGGTTTAGGATCGGTGGATTGTGTCATATTACTCATACGAATGCCATTAAATACACAATGGTAAATATAAAGATCCAAACAATATCAAGAAAGTGCCAGAAAAGGCTGAGTAGCGTCAGTTTTCGTACTAAGGGTGCATTTAGTCCACGTCGCCAGATAAATACCAAGGCGGTTCCCATCCATATTAGGCCAGAAGTTATATGCAATCCATGGGTGCCCACGAGCGTAAAGAATGCCGAAAGAGACGCATTACTTTGCCAGGTATGGCCCTCATGGATGAATTCGGCAAACTCTTTTAGCTCCAAACCCAGGAAAACCAGCCCCAGCAAAAATGTAATACCAAACCATGCCAGTACCTGATTTTTGCTGCCTCGGTGGGCCGCAAGCATACCGATTCCTACCGTAAAACTGCTTGTTAGCAGTATAAGCGTTTCGGACAAAGCCAGAGGAAGACTAAAAAGCTCATTGTGCGCTGGACCGCCAAACGTACTGCCCCGCAGCACCGCAAACGTAGCAAAGAGCACCGCAAACATCAGTAGGTCGGTCATTAGATACACCCAAAAGCCAAAACCGATCCTATCGTTCGCCTGCGCCTCGTGGTCTTCAATCTGGTGTTCAGTTGCCATGCGACCCCCGCTTAATACCAATAAGCCCTAGAGCCCAGCGAATAACAATTTTTATAAACTCCCATAGCCCCATGTCTTCGCCGTCTTTTGCAGGGGACGGATGCACACTCTTTGTTCGACTTGTTTCTATTCTTTCAATCTCAGCAGCAGTAAGCGTGTATTCTATGTCGTCGTTAAAGGTCCGGACAATAAAGCACACTATGATACCAATTATACTAACCACGGCCAGCCAATTAATATGCCACACAAACGCAAACCCGGCGGCAAAGGCAAACGCGGATATATAGATACCGGCGGCAGTGTTCCTAGGCATTCGAATATCTTCGTACCGGGCCTTTGGCAGTCCGCCACGCTGCTTGAATTCAAAGAACGCATCTCGAGCCGTCACTTCGGGAATTACGGCCAAGTTGTAAGAGGGCGGGGGACTCGATGTCGCCCACTCCAACGTTCGCCCATCCCAGGGATCGCCCGTGACATCTTGCAGACGCCGTTTTTGCATGACACTGGCGACAATCTGCACCACCTGTAACGCCACACCGATCATGATAATAATTCCACCAATCAACATCAGCACGTAAAATGGCTGCCACCCGGTCGAAGCATCGTAGTGATCAAGCCTTCGCGTAGCCCCCATAATACCCAGTGTATACATAGGAATAAACGACATACAAAAACCAACGATCCAGCACCAAAACGCATATCGACCAATCCGCTCGTTCAGCCGAAATCCGGCGATTTTTGGAAACCAATAGTTTATTCCGGCAAAAATACCAAATAAGACGCCGCCTATTACCATAGTGTGAAAATGCGCCACTAAAAACAAACTGTTATGCAACTGGAAATCAGCCGGTGGCACCGCCAACAGAACGCCAGCCATTCCGCCGACTGCAAATACACCAATAAAACCCAGGAACCACAACATCGGCGTATTAAATCGTATCCGGCCTTTGTGCATGGTAGCGATCCAAGTAAATACCAGCACAGAGGTCGGTATGGCAATAATCATCGTCATTACTCCAAAGAACGCGTTAACGTTTGCACCCGCGCCCATCGTAAAGAAATGATGCAGCCACACCGAAAGAGCAAATAATGAAACACCCAGCATGCCCAAGACATTGGAAGTATAGTGGGCAATTCGCTTCCTGCTGAACGTTGAAACAACCTCGGAAAACACACCAAATGCAGGCAGCATCAGAATATACACCTCCGGGTGCCCCCACATCCAAATGAGATTGGTATACATCATGGCGTTACCGCCAAGATCCGTTGTAAAGAAATGCATCCCAAAATAGCGATCCAAAAAGAGCAAAAAGAGGGTCGCAGTAAGCAAAGGAAAGACCATGACGGCCATAATCATGCTACACAGCGACCCCCAGGTGAACATCGGCATCTTCCATAGGGTCATACCGGGAGCACGCATTTTTAAAATGGTCATAATAAAGTTAATTGCCGCCAGCGTCGTGCCAACCCCCGATATCTGCAAACTCCATATCCAATAATCAACACCCACCCCTGGACTAAATTCAGTCCCAGAGAGTGGAGCAATGGCCAACCAACCCGTTGCAGCGTATTCTCCACCTAATGCAAAAAACATGTTAACCATAACGACTCCCGCCACGTAGAGCCAAAATCCCAAGGTATTTAGAAAAGGTGACGCCAGGTCACGCGCCCCAATTTGCAACGGCACGATGTAGTTGATTAGCCCAAAAATAAAAGCCATGGCCACAAAGAAGACCATAATATTGCCATGAGCTGTGAATATTTGTTGGAAATGATCCGCCGAGAGATATCCGTGTGAAGCGCCTGACGACAAGGCCTGCTGCAGCCAGATCATGATCGCATCCAGACCACCTCGCAAAAGCATAAACCCTGCTACAATAAAATACATAATCCCGATTTTCTTGGGATCGACAGATGTAAGCCATTCTTTCCACAGCCACGTCCAACGCTTCTTCCACGTCAGCACTCCGACAATAAGCAGTGCAAGCAAAATAAACGCTGCCGTTCCGGCGATGGTAAACCATTCGTGCGGCAACGCATGTGCGTCTAATTTTCCTAAAAGTAGCTCTCTCATCAGTAGTGCATCCCGTGGTGCATGTGACCCCCAGGCCCCGTATATTTCATAAGTACTTTATCATAAATATCCGGATTGGGAGTAACATAGAGTGCCGCCGGATTGTTTTCACTGGGTTCTAATAATCTTTCATATTCGGTGGTATCAAGCGTTTTGCCGGACGCCTGGACTCCGCCTACCCAGCGGTCAAAATCTGCGTGTGAGCTAACCTTGGTGGTGAATTTCATTCCGGCAAAACCGGCACCGTTTATCTCTGCCGAACTACCGGGATAATCCCCTGGGGTGTCGGCGACAAGATTCAGCCGATTGGTATGTCCGGTCATTGTATACAGCATGCCCGCAAGATTCGGAATCCAAAACGAACTCATCGGGGCATTATCGGCCGTCAGGTCAAACCGGATTGGTGTATGTGCGGGAATTTGTAGGTAATTGACTGTTGCAATGCGTTGCTCCGGATAAATAAAAAGCCACTTCCAGCGCATCGACACAACTTGGACGGTGAGCGGCTTGGCATCAGGATGTATAGCTTTTTGCGGCTCGAGCCGGTGAGTAGCGGGCCACATAATCAAGGCAAGCACAGCCATGAAGCTACTGGGGATCAGCCACATTCCCACATCAATTAATTTGTTATGACGGACATTTGGATCGTGCGTTGATTTAGTATTTGATTCCCGATATCTCCAGGCGGTAAAAAAGAGCAGGGTCAGTGTTGGTATAGCGATGATAAGCAATATACTCACCACAAGAATCATCAAACGCAGCTGCTCGTGAGCAATCATGCCTTTTGGGTTAAACAAAGCAATATTATTGCCATGTAGCAGCGTCGCAATAAGCAACGTCAAACTCAATAGTACAAGAAAAAGTCCCCCGACTATTCCGCCGTGACCATTTTTTTTCCTATTTTTCGGCATTACCCTGATTCCGATAGGATGTCGACGTATTCATTATCTATTACTATAGCATGCCTGCGCCGGTGGCATGTCGGAAGTTCCGGGGACCATTAATTACAGGCAATTAATAGGGTTGATATCATCAAAAATAGCCATACTACCATGAATTATTAACGTGATTTTAAATACGCTGCGCACGTGAGAATCTTTACAGTTAGTCCCCAGGTTCGGCTACTACTATAAAAGGGCTGGTAACAGTAAGGGGGATTCTAAAATGAAGAAAATTAAAATCCTGTCACATCCAACACAAATCTCGACTATCCAGTTGGATGATCTCGACTACAACACAAACCAACCCGACGACAAAATTGCCAAAATGCAGATTCGCAAATGGCGCCGGCTCCGCCAGCAAATGATCTAGGCAAGCGCCACTGGAGCAAACACGAAAACACCGTTCCAAACATACGACTATAATGGACCGCCAAAAAAGGCGGTCCATTTTTTATATATAAACTCGCGATCCTCTTAATTTATACTAAAATATGAACATGAAAACTCTAAAACTCTACTACCGACTGACTAAGCCGGGCATTATTTATGGCAATACCTTGACGGTAATCGGCGGCTTCTTGTTCTCGTTTGGCGGGGATTTTAATCTACAGAGATTTTTGGGAGTTGTAGCAGGTGTTGCCTTAGTGATCGCCAGTGGCTGTGTAACCAACAATTATCTGGATCGCAATATCGACAGACACATGTCACGAACCAAAAAACGGGCGTTGGTTACAGGGGTTATTTCGACTGGACATGCACTGGGGTTTGCAACAATCTTAGGCATAGCAGGCACGGTCGTTTTATACATGCTCACCAATACGCTAACTACATTGCTAGCACTCTTTGCCTGGTTCTCTTATGTGGTGCTGTATGGCTATAGCAAGCGGCGTTCGGTCCAGGGCACGCTCGTGGGCAGTATTGCCGGTTCAATGCCGGTTGTTTTGGGATATACCGCCAACACGGCCGTAATCGACCAAGGCGCTGTGCTGCTATTTCTTATTATGGTCTTTTGGCAGATGCCGCACTTCTATGCCATCGCCATGCGGCGGCGAGACGAATACGCGGCGGCCGGACTGCCGGTTTTGCCCGTCAAAAGTAGCCTCCAGACGACCAAGATTCATATTCTGGCTTACGTCGTAGCATTTATTCTAGGAAATGTGGCGCTATTTCTGGCTGGCTATGCTGGCTATAGTTATTTGATTATTATGTCCGGACTCGGTGTCTTCTGGCTTGTTCGCGGAGTACAAGGCTTCAAGGCCAAAGATAGCATTGCTTGGGCCAAGGGCATGTTTTTGTACTCTTTGATCGTCCTGTTAGCTTTTAGTTTGATGATTGCGGTCAATTTTTGGCTGCCGTAGTCTCCTTGCTGTATAATACGCTCATGATATTACTCGCTCATATTTTGATTGCTCTCACTAGTATCGCTGCAACCACGTACGCATTTATGCGGCCCGGAAGGACCGTTTTGTATGGATCATATGGATTATTCAGCGCAACGCTTGCTACCGGCACATATCTGGTTATCAACGGCTCGTCACACATACTCCAAACCTGTCTCGTCGGACTATTCTATACGGTCGGCGTTGGTGTGGGCTTGATTGCTACGCAGCGCAAACTCGCCGCTCAGTCTACCAAAATAAAAGAATAGCCATCTGGGCGGGAGTCAAGTATGCGCGCCAGGGTTTTGCCCATGGATTCACCATTGCTTCTCTCAGTGGAATCGGTCATATGCACACGCGCACTAAAAATTTAGCTAGGACTAATCAATATTAAAAATGGTCCCGAATGTGCTTATAGCTGTAGTCCCAGTCGGCGTCGGCTTTTTTGTGTGGGTTAAAAATGTTTTGGGGGTCGCAAATATATTTTGCCTGGCGGAAAATCGCTACGATATGCTCGCCGAATTGCTCTTTTAACCAGGGACCGCGCACCAGACCATCGTTGTGTTCGCCGGACAAGGATCCGCCGTAGTGCAACACCAGATCATCCACTTCTTCCATGGCGGGCAGGATCTTGTTTTTCTCGGCCGGATCCTCAATTTTCATTAAGGGGATTATGTGAAAATTGCCGTCGCCCATGTGGCCGGCGATAGTGGCATTTAGTTTGTACTTTTTAATAATCGCGCGTAGGCGGGGCAAAAATTCGGGCAGGTGCGGCGGATTAACCACTAGGTCGTCAATAAACGGGGCAGTGTGCTTGTCCTTGACCTTGCTGCGCAGCAGGTTAAAACTCTGACGGCGCATAATCCAAAACTTCTGGCTTTTGGCGGCCGTTTCGTCGCGCTCCATGGCCATGCCGTAGGGTCTTAGGTCGGCGCGTAAGGCATCGATTTTTTGTTCGACTTCGGCCTGGGAATTGCCGTTAAACTCGACCATTAAAATTAGCTTGGGGATACCGCGCAGCAGCATCAGGCCGTCCGGAATCAGACTGAACATCAATTTTATCAGTCCCCACGTACCCAAGTATTTGCGGAACGAGGGCAAAAAGCGAATCGACAGGTACAACGTTTGGTCGTCAAATGATTCGAACGTGGCAGGCTTGTGCGTTAACACCTTATTAATTACGTCGCCCAAAGGCGCAATATCTTTCATAAAACAGACCAGCAGTCCGGTATAATCGCGTTTGGGCACCAAGCGAAATTTGATATCGGTCACAAACCCAAGCGTACCTTGCGACCCAATAATTAGTTTGGATAGGTCAAAAATACCAGTTTTTCGGTCCCAGACGTCCCAGATATTGTAGCCCATGGAGTTTTTACTAACTCTGGGTTTTGCAGCCTTGATCTCGTCATAATTTTTTTCGATCAGGTTAAAAATTCCTTTATAAATATTGCCCTCATAATTGCCTTGAGCCATTTTTTTAACCAATTGAGCTTTTGTAAGCGGCCGCACCGTATATTCCTTACCGTCGGCGAACACGACACGCAGCTCATTAACAAAATCAATCGTCTTGCCATATTCCAAAGATTTTTCACCACCCGAATTATTGGCCACCATCCCCCCGATAGTACAAAGATCACGCGAGGCAGGGTAGGAGGGCATAAGTGCCTTGTATTCCAGCGTTGCTTTTTCGAAATCGCGATAAAAAACACCGGGCTGTGCATGCGCCTCAGCGGCGTTCACGTCGATAATCTTGTTAAAATGCTTGTTAAAATCAACGATGATCGAGTCATTAACCGCACCTCCGGACATATCGGTGCCGGCCGACCGGGCCGTGAGCGATAATGAGGGCAGTTTCTTTTTAAATGTAGTGGCTACGGCCACCAATCGCTGCACATCGTCACTGTCTTTTGGACAGACAATTAGCTGCGGCCTGATTTCAAACAAACTGGCATCATGACTGTAGAAATCTTTACTGGTAGCATCATCCAGGAATTCACCGGCAAAGCCAGCCGCCGTTAAGGCCTGTTTAAAATCGTCCATATCATAAGCTTAATCGGAATGGGGGTATACATGCAAGGCAACTTAGCGTAATCTCTATGAGGTATGTTTAGAAACCGCAGCGAACAGATATTTGCGAGAGATATATCACAGATACAGTTTACTCGAGAGTGTGAGATAATATACATAGGATGAGTGAAAGAGTTCGCAATACCGTCAAAGCCTCGTTACCAGGAAGTAAAAAAATTATTGTTGCAGCCTGTGCCGCCATCGCTATGTTTCTGGGCGCGGTTAGCGCCGGAGCTTCGATGCTTGGCCAGGGAGATTCGGCCAAAAACCCACCCATCATGAGCTCTATGTTTCAGACCCCTTCGCCAGACAATACTAAACGCGCAGCTACCGAGGATAGGACCAGCCCCGTTTTGACCCAGCAGCATCCCTTTGGTACAGGCAATGTGATTCTACAGAGCTCGCCATTATACGATGCGCCCACAAATGGGGTCATAAATATTCCAAAAATAAACGTCGTGGGCGAAGTCCTAAAGTCGATGGGCAATACCGTCATCTTCCAAAACCCAACGGAAGTTTTAGAGAAACTACAAGGCAACACCTTGGATAGCCTGAGCAACACCTTGGCGCCGGCAACCACATCGCTAACTCCTGTTACCGATGTCCTGGTGCCTTCGTCGTCGAGCGAAACCGCTTCCCCCGTTCTTAGTCAAGACAAAACGGCAACCGGCAGCACTCAAGACAGCGAAACCAACCAACCCCAAGGCGGAGATGCCGGCACCGAAGCCCAGTCAACTACCTCGGCCAATCCGTCTACGCCAATTCAGTAACCAGTGGGCTGTCGGACAGCGCCACGAGGTACGTTCACGTTCGTTTAAGACTGAACGTTTCATCAATAAAAACGCAATCAGACTATGCCTGCACGAGAAGTCACCCTTTAAGGTCTGTTAAAAAACCGACAGTCCGGCTACACTATGACCTGAGACAATTGATAAGAATCAAAAGTTATTATCTATCTACCGTAAGGATATTTTAGTGCCGTCCGAGAACAACAAAGCCGAACCCCAAACGCCAGAACCAAATTTACAGCATGAGATTTCGGCACACTCCGTAGACCCGAATCTGAATGTATCGCAAACTGTCAAACCTCAAGGCGTCAAAAAACTTGTCATCGGCATTGTCATCGCCATTGTTGTCTTTACTGGCCTAGCTTTTTTGGTGCTTTCACCAATGTCGCCACTTGTTTCGCCAAAGCCACCTGGTGGTCCCGCGCTTTCGGTTGGTCAAAACCCTTATGTCTATGCATGCAGTGTGTTTGATACCTCTGTTGTGGCAAAAACGTTAGGAGTAAGCGGGGACAAGAATCAACAGTCCATCCAAACAAGCCACGCCTTTGCCCAAGACAACTACAAAGATAAGAAACTTGACATACTTAAGACCGACGAGAATCCCACCATAACCAGCGATTGTCGGCTACACTTAGGAGTAGCTGATGATGGAGGTGCTAAGCTTACCGAAATTGGCCTAAGCCTGGAACAGTTTACTTCAAGCAAAGAGGCAAAATCGTCGCTGGAAGGGATGAAAACCGGCTCTAATGCCAAAACCCTCCCTTCATTTCCGGACAGCATGTACCATGCGCCCGTTTCCCAAAACGCGACACAAGGCTATGTCCAGGCAAGCGTCCTGCATAAAAATCTCATTCTTAAATATATCGCCCCTCTTGCCGCACAAGATGCCAAGGGCGAACAAATCGCCACGCAACTCGATACCATTACCAAAGATGTGATAAAACGCATCGATAACAAAGAAGGTCTGATGCCAAAGAACTTTAACGGCTACACGCGCGTGGGTAAAAGCCCCTTGATTGATAGCTGTCAATCGGTTGATTACCGCAAATTGATGGAGACATTTGGCAATGGATCCCAGATCAATCCCTGGAGCATTGGAGCACAGCATGCAATGGCGCCCACTACGAACAAAGGAAAGATACCAAAGAGCATCAACTCTAGCTGCTACCTTGGCTACCGCACCCAGACAGAGATTGACAGCGAAAAAGCATCAACCAAAAAATCGAAACCCGGTGATTCAATTGGTCGTTTTCCACATTCGCTCGTCGTACAAACCTACAGCTTTGCAAATACTAATGACGCTAAAAAATTTCTAGGTCTCGCCAAAGACAATGTCAAGATTGAAGAAGAGATCGACAAAAATATGAAACACGCAGATGTAGCAATTGGCGACGGCACTTTACGGGTTACCACCAACAGTGAGGGCGGAGATCCCTCCACTTCACAGACACCCCTAAAGTACGACGTACAAACCTACTACATGGTCGATGGACCATACGTATATCTCTTTGCTAATTCATTTGTCAGACAGACGCAACCCTTCAAGACTACTGATCAAAAATTTACAGATACCGAAGCAAAAAAAGTTTTCAAAGTTTTACATAAAGCTCGACTCTACGCCGAACGCACCGTAAAATAAAAAGATAAAAAGGGGATAGTATGGAATTACAAGATGTTTTTTACACCATGGGAATCATCTACATGAGCCTCATGCTCATTATTATGATCGTAGTCGTTATAGCTATATTTGTTATCAAACACAAAATTCATATGATTCAGCGTAGTATCGAGGAAAAACTACACGCTATTTCTACCGCAGTACACGTTGGCGAGGCCATTGTAGAAAAAGCCAAAGCAACTTTTGGCAAGAAATCCTAGAGATTCAGAAACTTGAGGATAATTGACTAGAGCGATGGGTAACTTTTTGCAACTGACAGCCGTAGCTGGTATTACATTTGTAGCCATTGACGCGCTATGGCTGGGTGTTGTCGCGCGGAATTTGTATCGTTCACATCTCGGATCGATGCTGCGGGAACAACCGCAGATGCTCGCGGCCGCCGGTTTCTATATATTGTACATTCTGGCACTGGTATTTTTTGTTATCCAGCCGGCCATCGAAAAATCATCGTGGCAGCATGCCCTATTTGCCGGTGCTTTCTTCGGCTTAGTAGCCTACGCCACGTACGATTTAACCAATCTGGCAACCCTCAAGAGCTGGCCGCTCAAGATTACCATCATTGACCTGGCTTGGGGAGCGCTTATTAGCGGCATTGTTTCGTTAGCCGCCTATCACGTGGGGAAGTGGCTAGCATGATAGCCTATATCACCACCTTATTAATCATTATGCTGCTGTATATGACGCTGTGGTTTGGGATTTCTGTAATCCAAAAACGCAGCGATGTGGCAGATATAGCCTGGGGTCTTGGTTTTGTGCTCATAGCCTGGAGCGCCTATTATCTAGTTCAAGCGCCGGGCTGGCTGGCGCCATTTATCAACATACTTGTGACCATTTGGGGCCTTCGACTCAGCATTCATATCTATCTGCGCAATCGGCATAAAACCGAAGACAAGCGCTACACTGAAATGCGGGCCAAATGGGGCGGATCGATGTATCTCCAATCGTACATCCGTATATTTTTAGGTCAAGGCATACTCCTGCTTCTCATTTCCACCCCAGTTATCTTGGCAAATCTAATAGAATCCCACGAAATCATGCCCCGGCAATACATCGGCATCGCTATCTGGCTGATTGGCTTTTTATTTGAGAGTATTGGTGATTGGCAATTAAGCCGCTTTATGCGTAACCCCGCCAATAAAGGCAAGCTGATGACCACTGGCCTTTGGCGGTACACGCGCCACCCAAATTATTTCGGTGAAGTTATCCAGTGGTGGGGCATCTGGTTTACTACATTAGTATTGCCAGAATTCCTCATCGGCGTTATTGGGCCAGCTACGATCACGATTCTTATTCTCAAAGTTTCTGGCATACCACTGCTCGAAACCAAAATGAAGGCCAATCCGCAGTTTGCCGAATATGCCCAAAAGACCAGCGAATTCTGGCCGCTACCCCCTAGAAGATAGGGAAATAATGCTGCTTGTGGTATAATTAGGCATATCTAAACATTGAGGTAAGATGCTCGTAAAATTTCTCAGCTATGTCGCCTCGATAATCGGGGCTCGACGGTATAAGCCGATACTTCTTTCCTTTGCTGTGCTTACATTGGTCGTGACCGGTGTTACGATGATTGCAACAGCCCTGGCCGGCAACCCTCACGACTCCGCCAGCATCATCCAGGGCAAATCCGAAACGAGCAAACAAAATCAGCCATCCTCATCCGACCTTCGTGGTCTAAACACGCAAGAAGAAAAAACCCAAAATTCATCTGTCGAGCCCAGCCAACCCGGCCCTTCACCTGAAACCGCAAAGCCGACCGAACCTCAAACCAAGCCTAAACAGTCAGCCTCTGCTCCGGATTTTACACTCTCGTCAGCGACCGTTACGCTAGGCATGCACGCCAGCGCTACACTAGTGGCCACTGCAGCCAATCTCCCAGCAGGCAGTACTATCGCCTGGAGTGCAACCAGCAATGTAAATGTCAGCAACCTAACCCTGTCTATCGAACCGGCCAAGGACAGAGACGCCAACAGCACAATCATACGATTCACTACCGATGGTCTGGCGCCGGGCAACTACCCGGTCACCATTACAGCAAAAGACCAATCCACCGGCCTAAACACATCCAAAACCATCACTTTGATCGTCAATTCCTAGAACGATAAACCGTAAAACAGCACTCCCAAGTCGCTAGGCTAATCACAACACTTCTGTATAATCATAAGCATGACAACAGCAAAAACAAGAGTTTTGGTGGTGGGTGGTGGTTTTGGCGGCATAAAGGCCGCACTGGAGCTAGCCGACGCACCTCATCTGGAAGTGACCCTCTTATCAGACCACGACAGCTTTTATTACTATCCTACGCTCTACCACACCGCGACTGGTGGCGCCGAAGCGCAGTCAAAAATTCCGCTCGCCAGGGTTTTTGAGGGCAAAAATGTCACTATTGCTCACGGCCGCGCGCAACACTTGGATCGAAAAGCAAAAATCATCAAGACCACCGACGGCACAAAATTCGCTTATGATATCCTCGTACTATCACTCGGATCGGTGCCCAATTATTTTGGCATCAAAGGCATCGAAGAGTACTCATTTAATATTGTTACGCCAGATAATGCCCACAGGTTCAAACAACACCTACATAAACAGTTAGCCGATGGCCGGGATCCCGACCTTAGCTACGTAATCGTTGGCGGCGGACCGACCGGCATCGAACTGGCTGGCGCTCTGACTGGCTATTTACAAGAGATCATGAAAGCCCACGGCGTCAAAGACCGACGCCTACACGTCGATCTGGTCGAGGCCGCGCCGAAATTAGTACCGCGCATGCCCGACCGTATGGGGAAAGCCATTGCCCGGCGCCTCAAATCACTCGGCGTCAGACTCTACCTCAATCAAAAGGTCGAAGGCATGACCGCCGACACATTAACCGTCAACGGTAAGCCCATCCAAAGTCATACCGTCGTCTGGAATGCCGGCACCGCCACCAATCCGTTTTATAAAGAAAATAATTTCGCCATGTCAGACCGGGGCAAGATAGCTGTCGACGAATACTTACAGGCCGAACCTGACATATATGTGATCGGCGATAACGCCGCCACTGAATACAGCGGTATGGCTCAAACCGCCCTTTATGACGGGCACTACGTCGCCGACAATATTGAGCGTCAGCAGGCCGGACGGCTTATGAAGCGCTATGTACCTAAACGCCCAATTTATGTCATT
Organism: Saccharimonadales bacterium (SeqCode); assembly: GCA_036392795.1. Classification (GTDB taxonomy): domain Bacteria; phylum Patescibacteriota; class Saccharimonadia; order Saccharimonadales; family UBA4665; genus JARIHD01. Next base: position 11,264 of record DASVXH010000026.1, on the reverse strand, counting down.
CCGGTCGGTCATAATTGGGCGGCTGTACTGTGGGGTAATCGCCAAATTTACGGCATCGCTGGCTGGATGCTGCGCCTGGCCGCCGATATGGTAGGCTTTAAGGACTATGAACCGTGGTGGCGCGCTACCCGCCAATGGATGACTGAGTTCCAAAATGAAGAATCGTGTGAGACCTGCGCAAAATCTCAGCAAAAACCCTAAATTTGCCGTACAATAAAAGTAATGGGGAAGTATGAGGAAGCGTTACGCGGGTTAAATGACGCCCAAAAATTAGCCGTTACCACCACCGAAGGACCGGTACTAGTTATCGCCGGACCCGGTACGGGCAAGACACAACTGCTAACCACCCGCATCGCACACATCCTAGCCACTACCGATACACTACCGCAAAATATCCTTTGTCTCACTTTTACCGAATCGGCCGCGCACACCATGCGCGAGCGCCTGGCCAACATGATTGGACAAGCGGCTTACGACGTCGCTATCAGTACCTATCACGGTTTTGGTAGCGATCTGATCCGGCGTTTTCCGGACTATTTTACCAGCGATAGCAACCTTCGACCGATCGACGATCTGGGAATCGACCGTATTTTTCGCGAAATTATTGCCGGACTGCCGTACGGCAATCCGCTCAAACATTCCGACTCATATTTAGGTGACATCAAATCACTAGTCAGCGACGCAAAGCGCGGGTTATTAACACCCGACGACCTACGGCAGGTCGCCCAGCATAATCTACAGTTTATCGCCAAAGCCTCGCCCGTGGTCAGCGACACTCTAAGCGGACTTATTCGAGTTACCAAAAAAGACATCCCGCTGTTCGCACAGGTGAGTGAACGGCTACAGAAATTCGCCGCGGACGACACTCCGCTATCCGGCAGCATGCCGCTTGCGCATCTTCTATTAAACGAACTCGACGAATCCTTATCAGAAGCTGCCCGTACCGACAAAACTACGCCACTCACTAAATGGAAGAACGCCTGGCTGGCCCGCGACACGAGCGGCAAGATGGTCCTCGAGGGCGAAAAAACTAATCAAAAAATTCTGGCTGCTGCCGATGTTTATGAACAATACCTAGCCGGGTTACAAGCCCATGGCATGTTCGATTATGATGACATGATTTTGCGCGCCGTACACGCACTGGAGACCAATGACGATCTACGATTCACACTGCAAGAGCGCTATCTCTATATCTTGCTGGACGAATTTCAGGACACCAATGGCGCGCAGTTGCGTATCGTCGAGCTATTAACTGACAATCCCATCAACGAGGGCAGACCAAATATCCTAGCCGTAGGCGACGATGATCAGGCCATCTACGCCTTTCAGGGTGCCAATTATTCGCACATGTTGCAATTTAAACGGCTGTATCAAGACGTGCTGGCCGTGCCGCTCGTGCAAAATTATCGTTCGCACGGCGATATTCTGCATACTGCGCGCGGCGTCGCCGAACAAATTGAAGAACGCCTGCATCACCATTTTCCTGCCGTAGAAAAAACACTGACCGCTCAGAACAAACAGCTGCCTGCTCGTGCGGTCGTTGAACGCCGCGAAGCCGCCAGTGACGTCATGCAATTTGCCTGGACCGCTCAGCAAATCAAAAAACTTATTGATGACGGCATGCAGCCAAGCGAAATTGCCGTGTTGGCACCGCAGCACAAATATCTGGAACCGCTGGTGCCATTTTTGCAGAAAGCCGGCGTGCCGGTGCGCTACGAAAAACGTGAAAACATCCTCGAAAATCCTGGAATCAACCAGCTATTACGAATGGCCGAGCTCTGCCTGGCACTGCAAGACAGCGATGTGCAGCGCAGCAATGCGCTATGGGCAGAAGTACTAAGCTTTGATTTTTGGAATCTTGACACCAGCACCATTTGGCAACTGTCGTGGCAAACCACCGACGAGGACGAATCATGGACCAATACCTTGCTGGCAGACGAGCAGCTAAAACCTATCGCGCTATTTTTTATACGCCTTGGTCAAATGGCTCAAATGAGCACACTTGAAACCATAGTAGACCATTTGGTAGGCAGCGAGCCACTCGATCTAAAAGAAACCGGGTACGAAACCTTTACATCTCCATATTATAGATATTATTTTGGCGGTACCGAGGCACAACTGAGTATTTTCGATCAGGAGTCTACTAGCCAAGCCGAATTCTGGAATCTACTCACCGACCTAATTGTGCTGCGTGCCCGCCTGCGAGAATTCAAGCTCGACGGCGACGAACCCCTGTACATACGCGACCTGGTTGATTTTGTGGCAGCCCATCAGGCAGCTGAGATTAAAATCCTCAATACCAGCCCGTACGCCACGGCCAACGATGCCGTACAGCTCATGACCGCGTTTAAAGCAAAGGGCATGGAGTTTGATGCCGTCTTTGTGCTGGCCGTTAATGATGAGGCATGGGGGGCATCGTCTCGTCGCCGGGGAAATTTTATAGCCTTGCCACAGAACTTGCAGCACATTCGCTATGCCGGGGCGACCAACGATGAGCGCCTGCGCTTATTTTATGTCGCGGTGACGCGTGCCAAAACTCACCTCTATTTACTTAACTATGTCCAGAGTTATACCGGAAAATCCTTGTCACGCCTGCGCTATCTAAGCGAACAAACCGACGGTGAAGTGGTCTTAAGTCCCTTACTGCCACAAGGCAGTCAGCTGGTGGCATCCGCCGAGAGCAGTGTCGCCACACCAACTACCGAACTGTCCGCCTACTGGCAACAGCGCCACGAAGCCGCACTTTCGGCCGGCGACATGCAAGCCCTTCTCCAAGATCGTTTAAGTCATTTTCAGTTGAGCCCCACTCACATAAATGACTTTACGGATGTAATGTACTGTGGGCCAACGGCGTTTTTTATGCGCACCATTTTGCGCTTTCCGGTAGCGCCGCGGCCGGAAGTTCATTTTGGCAATGCCATGCACGAAACACTGGAATGGATGCATCAGGTTACCAAAAAAGACGGGCTACTGCCCAGCTTGACAGCGGTACATAGAACATTTGAACAGCGACTGCGCGCCAAGCGCATGAACACTAATGACACTACGCTCTTTTTGGAGCGAGGACATGCGGCACTGACTGTTTATATGGCTCAGCGGGCACATACGTTCGGCCCAGACAACATCGCCGAATATAGCTTTCGCAGCGAAGGTGTCTTTATCGGGGACGCGCACCTAACGGGAAAGATCGACAAGCTCATCATCGACAAAGAAAAAAAATCTATTACCATCGTTGACTACAAAACCGGTAAAAGCTATAGCAGCTGGAAGCGCGACGCCAAACTACATAAATACCGGCTGCAATTATACATGTACAAGGCACTCGTCGAAGGTTCACATACCTTTGCCGGCTATACCGTCAAAGATGCTTACCTTGAATTTGTCGAACCGGACGACAATGGACATATCCAGGAACTGCCCATTGATTTTAACGACGACGAATACGCGCGCGTCAGGCAGCTTGCCGAACGTGCTTGGCGACGCATCAAAGCTTTGGATCTGCCCGATATAACGCAATATAAGCCCGATCTTTCAGGCATTGAATCGTTCGAAAATGACCTTCTAAAATAAAAAATTACAACACCTATATTCGGTCGGCGGGGATTGACTTTCTAATGTAACTATTCTTATGCTTACGGGCAGTGAAATAACCAACAACAGAGGGAAAGCAGGTCGTTTTATACTATGGTTCGACTTCCACAGCCAGGCAGTGACGATTATAAATGGGGAGATATTCTAAATGAGTATCTGCGGGTCGAGCACGCCGCCGACGGAAGCCTAAAGCTTCGCCAGCAGATTATGGATGCCGAAACGACGCACAACAAGGGTCAGCCAGGAGGATACGCCGGACTCGATAGCGGCGGGTCTTTATTGAGTGCACAGCTACCGACCGTACCTACTGCAAAATTAGAAACCATTGCCCAAAACGCACTGGCACTAGCCGACAATTCCATACAGAAGGGTAGTGACTTTTTAAGTGTCAAAGATGCTCCGTTCAACGCCAAAGGCGATGGCACCACCGACGACACCGCGGCGATTAAAAATGCGTTCGATACGGCAAACTCATTACGCAAGCCGCTCTTTTTTCCACCAGGTCAGTATGTATGCTCCTGGTTTTACAAAGCCTATCCACCACGCGTGTGGGCTCAGCCGGGCACGGTTACTATTTTGGCAAGCAATGCCAATGATGCCACATGGAATTTTGGTACCACCTCATACGGGGCAGCCGTATTACTAACAGCCAATTTTACTAGTGGATCACAGGTGCTGCAATTGACATCGACAGCCGGTCTGGCGCCCGATGATCTGATAGTAGTGCGCGACAATACCACGGATAACGGCACCGCCCAGGCCCAAACACTGCGCATAGCCAGCATCGATTCCGCCACACAGCTGACGACCAGTGAGCCGGCATATACTACGTTTACGCTGGCAGCCAATGCCCGCATGCAACCACTGCCGAAAAATCAGCAGAGCTGCTATGTACGGGGATTTATCTTTAAATCAATTGCGCCAAATACTGCCACCGCTAGTTTTTTGCGTCTGTGGTACTGTCGCGACATTGACATAGACATAGAAGGCGAGGGCGCTTCCAATCCAGGCATCATCCTGGAAGGCTGTTACCAATTCCGTGTCAAGGCGACGGCACGCAACTATCTGGACCAGACCGTAACAGGCTTGCCGCAATTTGGCTATGGTGTTAACGTTTCTGGTGCTAGCGCGCACGGCGAAGTAAATGTTATTGCCGAGCAAGTACGCCACGCCGTATCCTTCAATGGCACCGGCTATGATGTGCGTGTCACCGGGATTGCGCACGGCACCACCAGCACCGCCTGGGATGCTCATACGGGCAGCACTAATATCGTTTTTGATAATTGTCAGGCGGTGGGCTGCAATGGGTTTGGTTTCGCGCTGCGTGGCAAACGCCAGCATGTTCAAGGAGGCATAGTCGACGGCTGCTATGGTGGTGTCTTTGTTTTTGACAGTCCCGGCGATAATAAAATTAGCAACCTTCGCATCACCAATCTGCGAGCTGTCGGCGCAAGTGGCAATAATGGTAACGGCATCCTGGTAAGCAATCCATCTTCAGGGCTAACCATCCAAAACAACGAAATAGCAAACTGTCCACGTAACGGCATATCTTTTAGGGCTACCGGCATCAATTCAAATCTAGTGATTTCCGGAAATGTTATCCGTAATTTCGGCCAGGCTTTGATTGCCAACGACCGCTGTGGTATTCAGCAGCTCAGCAGTACATCATTCAATAATGCGCGGTTTAGTAATAACATTTTCGAAGACACCCAGAGCACAAAAACAGCCCAGTTTGGCATACAGCTCGCCGCGGCGGGTACCGATGTGAGCATCTACAACAATGAATTCTATAACGGAATCACACCCTTTAATGGCATTGGTGTTATGGGGGTAGCCAAGATTGGTTCGAATGTCAAAAATAATGCGCTGGTAGGCAATCGCCTGGACCTGACGTTTGCTGCAACGCAGGCCTTTGATACGTCCCTGGCTAATATCCTACGGTTGACACTAACGGGCAATGTAACTAGTTCGACATTCTCTAATGCGACGGACGGACAAGTCATTCATCTTATTATTGCACAGGATTCTGTTGGTGGCCGTACCTTTTCATGGCCCACAAACATAACATGGCAAGGGCCGGTACCCACCGTCGATGCTACAGCCGAACACGTTAGTGCATTTAGCTTTGTATATATCGCCTCTACAGGCAATTGGATTTCGCTTAGTACCGCCACGACCGGAAGCGGCAATATAACCGATGTCGGGACATTGGCCAATAGGCCGCCCGCAGCCGACGTCATTCCAGGTAATCGATACTTTGCAACCGATGTAGGCACCGAGTCTATCTCGGACGGAGTAAACTGGTTTGTTACGGCTGGTGCCACGGTCACCACCACAGGTTTGCTAGCCACCCGACCAATGCCATCTAGCGGCAACGCCGGAACCCGCTTTTTTGCCACGGATTATGGAAGGGAATATTATTCGGACGGTGCGGCATGGTATCTTATAGGTATGGATGAGTCAGTTTTATTTGGCGGGCATACGCTGACTACCGGCGAGTCGGTGATGCAACGGACCGGAGCTTCGGGCACGGTCACATTATCAAATACCTTGCTGCGGTTTACCTATTTTACGGCACGAATAACCGAAACTATTACCCAAATTCGATTTTTTGTAGCCACCCCCTCTAGTGGCACGCCGCCGACAGTTTGTCGGATAGGAATTTACCAGGTAGACAACACTGGAAATCTAGCCCAATTAGTAGCACTTGCTAACGATAGTACGCTGTTTAGTACTACTGGCGCGATAACAAAATCCTTGCCCAGTTCTTTTAACAAAGTCCGTGGACAGCGCTATGCCATCGGATTCCTATGCGTCACCGCAGGTACGCAGCCCACGGTCAGTGGCGTCAACCTTAACAGCGCCGTCGAAGCCAGTTTTCCGCCGCGGATTTCGGGTAGTGTTAACGCCAGTGACCTTAGTGTCAGTTACACGGCAGCAGCCATCGGCAATGCCGGCAGTCTTATTCAAATTCATTTGCTACCCTAACCTTTGTGTTAGCCACTAGCATGCTGAGTGGCAGGGTCGTCCATGCCATACAGTCGACCATCTTGTAAAAACAATTTGTCATCAGGATCCATTGGACGGGCATTTTTCACAGCCTCGAATCCGTCGAGTGAAAAACGAACCTCTTTACGATCGAGATCAAAGGCCATCCAAGCCGATTTTACTTCTGGAATAGGGGGTATATGTGGTGCTCGCCGCCCCCCGATCGTTCCATCGAGCAAGGTTAGAAGTCTTACACCAATCTTTATCGCTTTTTTCCAGTCAGACAAGGGTATTTTGACGTCTCCAGACATCACCTTACTTAAGTCCCGCTGGGATTCATAGGCTTCCGCAAATAAGTCCAGATTGGGCATCAGAATACCGCCAGGAAACGCCCGGTGCATCCCTAGGGAATTAAATACCGCCTCTTCCGTCGCAATGGCGCGGGGGCCGTCATCACTAAAATCGTAATCCGGGTTACTTCGACGCTTTAGACGCAAGAGACTCCGAGCTACAGCCGAATAGCCCGTCATCGTCATTAGCGACATATGAAAAGGGTCGTGAAAACGATAGCCATCATCAACACGGGCAGCTTCGTTTAGTTCGTCACCCCATTGGCCCAATGCAAAACCCTGTGTCGAACCAGTCCCTCGATAGTTGGCAATCGGTCCATCCGGAAAAGCGTTGGGCTCGGCCTCGCGTAAAAAAATTTGCGCCAGACGTACCGGAAACGGGTGGCCATCTCGACCCATAATCAACCGCCCAAGTGGATCGGGGCGATCCTTCACTTCAATCACCAATTTCCTAGGAAAGCGTTCTTCGATAGGAAAGTTTTGATCGGTAGGTAGATGTAGCGACCCAGAAGTATCAGGCAAATTAGCCTGATAGTCATCCCACCTTGGTTGCATTTCGGTCTGCCCGGACATACCTATAGACTGCAACCTATCGGACTCTACAGGATGTTCACTGGACATAAGTCAAATTATTATATCATAAGTTAAGGCAGCTTAACGCCTGCCTCCATCCTAAGTGGATAACACCTTACGAAGCGCCTGTCCGACCAGACGAAGACGGCCTCGCATTAGATGCAGGCCGGCCTCGCTTACCACGTTCTGGTAACGTACCACCGTTCTTCTCCAGAAGGGCCAATAGGTTGTACGAAAATAAATTAGTTCTATGGATCAGAGTATCTTGCACTATAGCAGGATCACCCAATGCGTCCAGCTCTTTAATAAAGGTAGCAGGCGCCCTCTCAAGAACCTTCACCATATTATTTGTTACCGGCGCCATAACCATATTACCTAGATGAAAATACATGAGGCGCATATTGTGAATCACTGTCACCAAAAAAAGCAATCGGTTGTTCTTTGATAGACCAGACCAGCCTAACGCCTCCCGGAATTCCGGCCAGGCGCTTTTGCCCTGTCCCGGCATCAGAGATTTTTGCCGAATGGCGTTAAGGTAGTCAATATATTCCTGGTCGACGGTTACGTCCCGCATGAACGTTGCCCGCCTCAGCCAACCAGCATCGCGTTCTAAAGATAAAGCACCGGGAATATGGTAGCTCATTTCTGCTGGACTTAACTCCAGACCATCCGGGAAGCATTTGGTAGTGGCGCTAGGATCTGGGGTAAAAGATGGATCAGATCGAATTTCGTGCCACTGGCGTCTTCGTACTTTTCGGCGTTCATGCTCGACCCAATCCGCAACGCCACGTACCGACAAAGAAAAACTGGCAATATCCTTAGCATTTTTCTTACCAAAAAAACCAGGGCGCAATAAAAGTGCCGTAGAAGGATCATAGCCATTTGCCGCAACGCCCTCTAACTCCATAGCCAGGGACCCTTCAGGACGAAAGAGCAGACGCGGTGACTCATAAATGGGCTCCATGAACCGACTGCCCGTATATGCATAGCTAGTCCGTGCACAGCTAAGCACCTTGTCAATAGACGGCAGCCACTTGCCAGGCTTTGCGGCGTTCGATAGTAGCTCGCCCAAAGAATTATCAAGTCCGAACCATCCAAATAGAGTAAAAAACTCTATGCGAATGTCGCGGCTATCGGCAAATTCTGCATGCTTTGAATGGGGACCATGCTGGACATTTCTTTGACGCAGTATATTCAGGCGATCCATCAGCTCCTGGTTAACCACTACCGATCCCCCAGGCACAATGGCAAGCGGCAGCCAGCCTGCATCGCGCTCCACGCAGAAGGGACCTGGAATACGGAAGCTCATCTCTGCCCGACTTAACTCCCGGCCATCGGCGAAGCGTCTGGTATAGGCATTAGGATCAGGGACGAAGTACTGTCCTTCTGGGACCGTTTTAGCGCTTTCGCTGTGCATGTTAAAATTCATGCACTAAGTATACAGGGTGGGCGTCACCGTTACGACCAACACTCGTTCTTGAGGCAGAGCCGGTTCTATGGTATTGTACCGAAGATGTTAAAAAGCAGGTTAGCACAAAAACAACCACGAATTAGCGCCATAGTAGTGGGCTATAAAAGCCGTGATTGTATTGCGCGCTGCATCGAGTCGCTACAGAAATCAACGATCCCGCTGGATATTATCGTAGTCAACAATATTGTGGTTAATGCCCGTGACCCGCAGAGTGTCGAGGATATTGTCGCTCATTTTAAGGACGTTACATGCCATAACACAGGCGACAATTTGGGCTATGCCGGAGGTGTTAACGTGGGCCTGAGACTGGCCCAAGATCACAAGGCGGACTATGTCTTTATCATGAATCCCGATGCGTACATTGCGCCGGATTGCGTTGCCAGACTTTTAGCTAGCGTCCAGAAAAATCCTGAAATCGGCATTGCTTCCCCCAAAACTTACTACGCCAATAGTAATACGATCTGGTTCGCCGGCGCCACCCTGGACCTAAAAAACGGTACTTCGCCGCACATTGGCCAGGGCCAAAAAGACGGCCCAGAATTCTCCAAAAACCACGACATGCCCCGTGCCAATGGCTGCGCCATGTTCATCCCGGTCGACGCCTTGCAAAAGGTCGGCCCCATGGAAGACAAATATTTCTTGTATTTCGAAGAAATCGACTGGTCGCTACGATTCCATAAAGCCGGCTACCGTATTCGTTTTGTGGCCGATGCGCATGTGTGGCATGCCGCCTCGACATCGACGGGCGGATTTTTTACGCCCCTCTACCAATATTACACAACACGGAACAGCCTGGCGGTTTTCCGCCAGTTCGGCGAAAGCCCATGGCCGGCATTTCTTGCACGTCACATCATCCAGAGCTGTAAGCGACTATTAAACATTGCTCGAAATCAGCCGCGAAATATTCCTGGCGTGACCGGCGCTATAATACTTGGTTATTTCGACTATACTCGGGGACGCTTCGGCCGCCACGACTTCTAGATACCTGCTTAAAAGCCCACATACTAAATCGCAATGTGTCCATCAGACCATAGAGTCGCCAATGTTTAAAACGCAGTCGGGCTAATGTCCGGATTTTGCGCCGCTCGCCAAATGTATCTAACATGCTTTTTTGATCGGCGTGCTTGCGGTATAGAATTAACGGCATATTCACTCGCATGCCATGCAAGCCCGCCTCGGCCAGCGTCAGATAAAAATCCCAATCCTCCCACGAAGTAAATTTCGTATCATACGAAAAACGGCGCAGCACATCAGCACGTATTAGCGTACAGGCCGGAATATAATTCCGCTTTTTCAGTATTTCGATATTATACTGCGGAAAATCAGTAATGTTATGCGCAGCCTCGAAATACTGCTGTTGAGTGTATATAAAGGCCGCATCCGGGTTGGCTACCGCAGCCTCCAGTGTTCGCTCCACAAAGTTTGGATACAACTTATCATCGGCGTCAATGTGCACAACATAATCGCCAGCAGCTTTTTCAAAGCCAGCATTTCTGGCCGCCGACAGACCTCTATTGGGCTGAAAATAGTAATGCACTCGTCCAGCATATGACGCCGCAACCTCGGCCGTATGATCGGTCGATCCATCATCAATGATAATAATTTCGATGTTCGAATACGTCTGTTGCAAGACACTTTCGATAGTCTCCGCCATATACGCAGCGTAGTTATAACATGGAATAATGACCGATATAAGCGGTTGTGACATAGGCAATATAAAATAGAATTTAGTTAGTATTTCGAGATGTAAGGCGCCTGGCTATGGACAGTAGGTCAAGTGGGACACCACGTAGCAGGACCACGGTGGCCAAGTATACAAGCGTTATCATGGCACTGACTGTTAGAAAATGCACAAATAATGAAAAATTCATTATGTCTATCACCAATTTGGCAGGAATCATCAATAGAGCAGCGATGGCCATTTTGGCAATCGGTCCAAAATTAACACTAATACCCGTTTGATTTCTAAAAACAACATATACGCCAATACATGCAACGATTTCTGTGATCAATGTAGCCGTCGCGGCACCAGCCACGCCGTAATGCGGAATCGCAAACAAGTTAATTAACACGTTAAGAATGATCGTCATAATCGAAATTTTGAGCAGACGGCTTTGTTTATTAACCGCTACCGATGCAAAACCAAACACTGAATTGAGATACGAAAACGCCGCGCCAAGCATCAAAATTGCAAAGGGAACAGCTGCACCCACAAATTCGTTACTAGATATTAGTAAGATGACATCGCGCGCCAACAACATACCACCAACAGCAATGGGCAGCGCAAAGAA
>DASVXH010000025.1:0-7595 GCA_036392795.1 Saccharimonadales bacterium (SeqCode) | reverse complement strand
GATAAGGGTTAGCCTCTATTACTTTAAAGAGTTCATTCGGGTCACGATCGGCGTCGATACGGCGCAAATAAAAGGCCGGGTAAGCGGGCAGCTCTAGTGTTGCTGGGTGGTTTCGAAATTCCGGTGAGAGGGTCATTTTTTACTCAATAGTGCGATGCGGATAAGATTGGCTAGGCCGGCGAATAATAAAATAAAGGTTAGTATCCATTGCCAAACAGAGCCACTGTCAGTTGCCAGTAAGCCAAAAAGATAGGCCAATACCAGCTCGATCAGGCCGAAGACCATCAGGCCGGGGCGGGTTTTGTGCCATTGATCGAGCTGTCGCAGGTTCATGTATTTATTTGGTTTCGTTTAATTCGCGGGCAACGGCCTTCATACTGAGCTGGAGGCGGCCGCGATCATCGATGGCTACCAATTTGACAGTAACCTTGTCACCTTCTTTTACAACATCACTCGGCTTATTAACCCGCTCTTCTTTCATTTCGGACACGTGCACCAAACCGTCTTTGCCCGGCAAAATCTGTACGAAGGCACCGAAGTCCATTACGCTTACCACAGGTACGTCGCGGTAGATTTTGCCAACTTCAGGCTCTTCGACAATGCTTTGAATCCACTGAATAGCTTTTTGGATTGATTCGCCGTTCGGGCTGGCAATCATAACTGTACCGTCATCCTTGATGTCGATTTCTGCACCGGTTTCGCCGGTAATTTTTTGGATAGTTTCGCCGCCCTTACCGATGACTTCGCGGATTTTATCGGGGTTAATCTTTATACTTTCGACTCGTGGGGCGTATGGACTCAGTTCTGTGCGCGGCTGAGCGATAACACTGGTCATGTGCTGCAAAATGTGAGCGCGACCTTCTTTACCCTGCATGAGGGCCTTGGTTAGTGTCTCGACGGGCAGACCATGTACCTTCATATCCATTTGCAGCGCGGTAATACCGTTGGCGGTACCGGCAACCTTGAAGTCCATGTCACCGGCAAAATCTTCGGCATCAGCAATGTCACTCAGGATGATAGTCTGGTCGTCAGAGATAATCAGACCCATGGCGATACCGCTAACTGGGGCGCGCAGTGGTACGCCGGCGTCCATCAGTGCCAAGCAACTAGAACAAGTGGCGGCCATAGAAGTACTACCATTTTGGCTCATAATTTCGGTTACAGAGCGGATGGTGTATGGAAAAACATCTTCGGCGGGCAACACTGGAGCCAAAGCACGCTCAGCAAGAGCTGAGTGCCCAATTTCGCGGCGGCCAGGACTGCCGAGGCGCTTGATTTCGCCCACCGTGTAACCGGGCGCGTTGTAATGATGGAAGTAACGCTTTTCTTCGTCGCGTTCCATGGTATCGATAAGCTGCGCGTAGCTAAGTGGCGCTAGTGTTACGATATTCATGGCCTGAGTAAGACCGCGGGTAAAAATACTGGAGCCATGGGCGCGCGGCAATAGACCGACTTCACTAGACAAGGGACGCACATCAGTGAAACCGCGGCCATCGGGACGAGCGCCATCTTCCAAAATACCCTTGCGGACATCTTTATTGGCAGCAGTAGCGAAAGCGTCGGCATATTGATTTTTTAGTTCGCCAAAGGTGTCGCCAAGTTCGGCTTCGAAATGGTCCATCATGGCTTCGCGGAGCTCGTGCATACGCTGATGGCGTTCGGCCATTGGTGCGCGTAGTTTGGCGCCCATTTTGCCATCAAGCCAAGCGTCTACCTGAGATTGAATATCTTCACTGGGTAGTGTTAATTCATACTGCTGGACGGTCACACCAACTTTTTCGACTAATTCTTTTTGTAGTGCGATAGCAGGTTGCATTTGTTCCTGAGCAAATTGCAAAGCTGCGACGACCTCTTCTTCAGTTACTTCATTAGCACCTGCTTCAACCATCATGATAGCGTCTTCGGTACCGGCGACAACCAGGTCCAATTTGTTACTAGCCAGTTCTTGGGCGCTTAGGAAGGCGCTAAGCTGGCCGTCTTTGTCGTAACCCACGCGAAGTCCCGCCACCGGGCCGTCAAAAGGTGCGCCGGTCAGCATAAATGCCGTACTCATTGCAATCATTGCGATCATGTCCGGGCGGAAGGCAGGATCAGCGCTAAGCACACTGGCAACGCCCTGTACTTCGTGGCGGTAACCTTTCGGCCAAAGAGGTCGAATGGGACGATCAATCAGGCGGCCGATCAAGATAGCTTCGTCGGATGGACGACCTTCACGTTTAATAAATCGCGAACCGCTGATTTTGCCGGCTGCGTACATTTTTTCTTCATAGTCGATACTGAGCGGAAAGTAATCAAAACCGGTGATGGGCTTGTCGCTAACCATAGCCGTACCCAATACAACGGTATCGCCATAGCTAACTAGAACCGATGCCGAGGTACGAAAACCTACCCGGTTGACTTCGAGTTTTAGGGTGCGCCCACAAAATTCGGTTTCGACCGAGGTTATTTGCTTGCCGTAAGGATTGATGATTTGCATGTTTGTATTCGCCTTTCTACTTCTTTGCTTTTAGAGACGGCTAGTGAACACAGTGCAAATATAGGCCACCCCTTGTGCTAAAATTGGGCGCATATATCTGACCTCTGTCCACTAGTACATGCTAGAAGCTTTTAATGTGCACAAGCTTGTGGTCTCTTACTTTTGAGCAAGAGACCAGCAGTTTACGCACGTTAGCGACGAATGCCGAGCTTCTTGATGAGATCGAGATAAGCTTGGCCGTCGTGGGCAGCGATATATTGCAGATGACGCTTGCGCTGGCCGACTAATTGCAGCAAACCGCGGCGCGCTGCAAAGTCTTTTTTGTTCACCTTTAGGTGTTCAGTAAGTTCTTTGATGCGCTCAGTGGCGATAGCAACTTGAACAGCGGCACTGCCGGTGTCTTTTTTGTGGGCCTGCAAGTCAGTAATAACTGCTTGTTTTTTCTCACTTGTAATCATACGTAGGCTATTTTAACAGATGACGGAACGCTTTTCAAGCGAATACGGCCAGATTATTGTGAGCTATCAAGTTTTCGGGGACCTTTCTTCTGTTGGTGCGACACGCTGGAGTGCGGCTAGTTCAACGCCATTAAGCTTCAATGCCGCCCCGATAACTTGTGCGGTTATGACAGTCTCTTTGGCGAAAACGTCGTCCTGACCCGAAGAGCTATTTAGATCGAAGGTCGAAGGATCGAGACTGCTAACACCCTCTATGGCAAGTCCGCCCAGCGCTTGACCGCTTTGGGCCTCAATTATGCGCGTTATATGCTCTTGAGAGGCCTTTGCAGCATCAAGCAGTTCACTGGCTCGTCTGCGGCCATTCCCTGCTTTTGTCGCATAGTATACACCCGCCCCGGCTGGCAGCGTACTGCCGCCCAGGCCCGCTACCCAACTAAGCCGGTCAAATAATCCATCAAGCCCACCGCCCTTTTCTGGTACCGGCCTTGCAAAAAGCAAGAGTCCCATAAATCCAGCAAACGTTAACGCGCCAGCTGCTATTCGACGGTCGATCTTAGTTCGGTCAGAAAGTTTTTGTGAGCTTTTATACAGCTCAGCCGGAGACAAAAATCCTGCGACTGGTTCGATTTCCTGTTTTGATTCGCCTTTATTGCTCTTTTTCGCCTTGTCTTTCTTTCCCATTTTTCCAGATGTCTCCTAAAAAATTATTCGGCAGATGGAAGCTGCATTGGCCCTTGTTGGTGTGGAGCCAGTTGTTGCAGTCCGGTCAGATCTACATTATTAATCGCTAAAGCATCTGCAAGTACCTTCGAAGTAACTATCAATGCCGTAGTCGTCTCCATATCGCCCAGCTTATAGGCTGCAGCATTGATAGTTACTTCAGTAGGCAATGCCGGGAGCGCGGGTGCTTTTGCTCTTGCCTCTTCGGCACGGGTTATTTGTTCTTGAGTGGTTGCTGCATGCTCACGCAGACCATCGGCACGCCGGCGATCACGTCGGGCAATACTCAGGCCGTACACACCGCCCGCGGCAAGGAAAACAGAGCCAAATTCAATGGCACCTTCAATAAAACCCCTTTTCTTATCGTCTTCAATCACGCTGGCAGGCAGATACAAAACATTAGCCATTAGAAGTACACCGGTTGCGGCGCCGGCTAATCCCATTGCGCCCCATAAACGATATGTCGAAATGCTCTCTTCAAGCTTGTCGGCCTGTTCAAGTAATTTATTTGGGTTGGGAAAATTTTTTGTCGGATGTGGTAGTTCTGGTGTGGTATTTTGCTTTGCCATTTCTAAAGGCCTCGCTTATCAAGAACTAACAATAGCGTGGTGGGGTAGTTATTGCAACAGTTTGGCATGAGCCTGGATAACTTGGGGGGTTATGTCGTTGGGATCAATGGCATCTTTGATATCAAAGTCTCCCACCCGAGTACGGCGAAGACCCGACATGTAGGCACCGGTTTGGAGTTTTTTTCCAGCGTCTTCTACCAGTGAACGGATGTAGGTGCCGCTCGAAACATGTACGGTAAATGCAACCAACGGGTAGTCGTAGCTGGTCACCTGAAGACTTTCAATATGGACGGGTCGGGCGGCAAGCTCTACGGTCTTGCCGGCACGAGCCAGTTTATAGGCGCGTTGACCATTGATTTTGATAGCCGAATAGAGAGGTGGTGTTTGCATACCGTCACCGACGAAGCCCGTTAATACCGACTGGACTTCTTCGTTCGTTGGATGACGATCGGAAACCTGTCTTTTTTCACCTTCTTCGTCTCCGGTCGAACTGGTTTGTCCCAAAGTCATCGTCACGTCGTAAATTTTATCGAGCTTGGTTAGTTCGGTAGCTCTTTTGGTGTACTTGCCAAGCAGCAAGACCAGCAAGCCAGTAGCCATGGGGTCAAGTGTACCGGTGTGACCAACGGGAAAGCGTTTTTTGCCCGTTTCGTTTAGGGGCGAGTTTTGAATGATACGGCGTACCTTATTAACCGCGTCAAAAGATGTCCACCCCGTTGGCTTATCGACAAGTAATATTCCATTCATTTTTCTAGAATACCGGTCAGACGCCGTTTTGGCCACCTACCACTGCGGTTGGCCACGATGTCGTCGTTTGGCCAGGACAAACCAGAAGAGTCCGCCCAGGAAGGCAACCAAGCCAAAACTACCGAGCCACACCAACCAAGAACTGCCTTCTTTGCCGCTATCGTTTTGAATGAGCTCTTTTTCGCGTAGGTCTGGTTTGTTGGGCGTGGATGTTGTAGGCTGTTCTCCTTTTTTGTCCTGCTGCTCCTGGTTTTGGCCAGTTATAACATCGGTGTCCGGAGAGTCATTGAAAATGCCAGTACTTTTTTTGGTCGTTTTTTTGCTGGTAGTACCAGTGCTCGTTGAACCGCCAGCGTCCGATTCACCGGAACTGCCGCCACTATTACCACCAGGATTTGGCGTAGGGTTCGGGTTGTAGTCGCTATACGTTGCCGTATACGCACCGGGTTGTCCATCGAAAACGGCATACTGAACACCCTTAACAGTTTGTGTCTGATAGGTTACATCTTGCCCTGCCAATTTGAGTGTACTTAACGTGCCCGCAGCGTCCTGCACAGGAAGCATTGCTTTTAGGCCAACGGCACCTTCTGCGGCATCGAGGGTAAAACCAAATTGACCGCTACTGCCCGTAAAGCCACTAAACCTAGAGCTTCCCCGTCCATCAAGCCATGTCAAAGCCTCGTCTGCCGAAATCATAGGAATATTCCGAGCCTTGGCGGCAGCAAATACCGTCGTATGATAGGAGTTGCTCATATCATAGTGAGTACCGAAAATACCGTAATAGCCCGCACTGCCGATTGCATTGTCAAGCAACGCATTAATCGAAGTTGTGCCTGCCGCAGTGTCATCCAGATTAGTAACTCCTTGGAAGCCGTCCAGTAAATCACCGTCAGCATCAGTTAGGCGCATATTCATGCCTGACCCAGTCAACATAGGCGCCCGTGTTCCCACCCAGCTGTTCGGATAAGCCACGTATTCTAGGCCAAAACGCATACCATTAGCAATTTGAACTCGTGGTTGGCTATCCCAATCACTCCAGATATAACAGTGGAAGCGGCCGGTGCGTTGGTTGGGAGCACCAGTATACTTGGCTCGCCAGGTTGCGAGGTTGTTCGTATATAAGGTAGAGAGATTTGAAAACGAGGTATAGTCGTTACAGGCACCCCCATTCGAAACATGGGCACCTATGTCATACCCCAAACGTATATATTGGACGGCGCGGGTGTTGGTGAGGGCCGAAGTGGAATATGTATAATGGCTTGCCGTTACACACTCCCAGTCAATGGGCGAACAGCTTGCAGAACTTTCATTAAGCCAGTTGCTAATTATCCTTTCGGTTCCGGTATTGTCGAGACCGTGGTCATCGCCAGCCAAAATCATGGCCGCCTTATTATTACCCGGCAAATACCAGAAACGTGGCAACGGTTTTTTATCCTTTGTGCTACTGGTTAAGAGATTTGCCAGCAAGCGCTGCTGTTCGTCTGCCTGTGGAATGTGAAGCTTGTTCAGATCTACCCAATCTGGCTGCACATCTCCGCTGCGAGCCCCGAAGAATAGGTCGTTAGTTCGCACCATACCTGACCCGTCACGGTCTTGACCGGCCCATGCCTGATTGCCTTGATGAAGCGCGATAACCGATTTGGCAAGGTCGTAGGCAAAGGCCATGGCAGTACCCCCATTCGACCCAACCGATCGTGAGGTGACAGCTGGGTTCGAAGTACTTGTCGATGCATCACTATAGAAGCTGGCGACTGCCGTTGCCCCATTCAAAGTATAATTATCGGCCGTGCCTTTGAACTGAATCGTTTCGTTAACGATGCCCACACCGGGGCCACTGCCCGTATCCACCAGCATGTATTGATTGGAGCGTGTTGAGCTAGCATCTGTTAGGCCCAATAGAGTTGCCAGTTTTTTATCTGGACGCATGGCAACCAGATTGCCGCCGCTACTAACCCAAGTACTAAACATATCGGCTTGCGACTGTGATAGTGTCATCTCCGGCAAAACAACGGCGTCGTAATTGCCAAGCACGGTACTGGTAACCGTAGAAAGATCTTGAGTATCAAAATAGTTCAGGCCTTCGGTTCGCAGGATTTCGGCGTAGTAGGTGCTGTATTTATTGGTAGTCGAAGTCACCACCAGTATCGGTCCGCCCTGACCCGTTGCTGGATCACTCAATAATTGACTGCCGATAGTAAAGCTCCAACTGTATTCACCGCCCAGCGTGGCGCCCGTAGTACTGGCAACGCTGGCCGCCAGCTTTAGAGTATATTTTTGTCCATAAGACAGCGTTGACGATGGAGTAAAGGTTACTGTTCGGCTGGCAGAACTGTAGCTTGGTGAACCCGCCACTTGATTATTGCTGGCATCAAATAATTGAACCGTACTAGCCGTAACCGTCCCGGAGTTAAGCGGGTAGTTAAATGAGGCGGTCAGCGGTTGGTTGCGCTTGACACCATAGGCGTTATTTTTGGGCTGGACCTTGGTAACCGTCAGTGGAGTAGTAGCACTACCATTCGTCGAAAAGACAGCGTCAATCCAGTAGTAATCGCCATTACCAGTTGTTGACGGGTATGCGCCGGCCGTT
This sequence comes from Saccharimonadales bacterium (SeqCode), assembly GCA_036392795.1. Lineage (GTDB taxonomy): Bacteria > Patescibacteriota > Saccharimonadia > Saccharimonadales > UBA4665 > JARIHD01. Next base: position 38 of record DASVXH010000025.1, on the reverse strand, counting down.
GTCGTAAAGACACCATTGCCATTACCGCTGCTGGTAGC
>DASVXH010000024.1:0-27931 GCA_036392795.1 Saccharimonadales bacterium (SeqCode) | reverse complement strand
CTTCTGGGTCGTCTGTAATCATAAGGAAGGAGAAAAAATATGTCAGAATTTTCCCCTTATCTCTCAAACTTAAATCAGCGCGAAACGCCTCTGGGTATAGATCGATTCGAGCGGCAGCGGGAGCGTAGTGCGCGCATGGCCAGTCACTGGAAACGGTTTTTACAGCGCAAACAGCGCAGAGCAACGGAGGTTGGCAGTGAATCAACTTTTGGATCGTTGTTCGGCGGTCGCGCCTGGCATATGATACATGGTGCTTTTGCTCGGGTCGGTCGTCGACGTAGTCACCGCCTGGAGGCCGAAATCGAGGAGAGTCGGACCGATCTGCAGCGATATGTCCTTATGGCTCAGTATGCTATTAATTTGGCGGTACGCCATGACCCAAATTTTAACCGTCGCATGGCTAAAAAACGCCAGCTAATGGATAAGTGGCGTAATCTGCATCACCGGGTTTCGTTAACATAGGTTTCGTCGACGTACGGCTGCACTGGTCGTTTGCCCCGGCGGGCGCGGCCTAGTGTTCAATATCCAGGTCGGGCACGTCTAACGTAATGACCGCCCCGGGCTGAACTTCGCCGCGTAGAATCTTGACGGCAATGGCGTTTTCAACAGTTTTTTGAATAATGCGGCGCATGGGCCGGGCGCCGAATTCAGGATCGTACCCTCGATGCACGACTTCACGCAGCGCTTCGGGCGTTAGCTGAACACTAATTTGCTGTACGGCCAGCGTTTTATTAACACCAGCCAGCATTACCTTGGCGACATCAGCTGATTCTTCTTCGGTCAACGGACGGAACAGTACAACTTCGTCGAAACGATTCAGGAGTTCTGGCTTGAACTGACCTTCGGAGATCAGCTTGTTAAGCAGCGGCCGCTCATAATCATCCAGATTACCGGTTTCACGAACGCGCGCCATAATATCGGCTGCACCAGCATTGGATGTGGCGATAATTATGCTGGAACGGAATGACGCCGGACGGCCCAAGGTATCCGTCAGTTGGCCTTCATCCAGCATCTGCAGCATTAGGTTCAGAATTTCGGGCGAGGTTTTTTCTATCTCATCCAGCAGTACTACAGAAAACGGCTGTTCGCGGATGGAAAGTAGTAGGCTTTGGCCTTCCCGCGTATCGGCGGAAAGCAAGCGATTGATCGTTTGGTATTCGCTCATGTCCAAGCGAATCATTTGCCGCTCATCGCCAAAATAGGTAGCGGCCAGTGAACGTGCCAGCTCGGTTTTGCCCACTCCTGTCGGTCCCAAGAACAAAAAGCTACCGACGGGCCGATTGGGGTTTGAAACGCCTGCCCGGCCGCGGCGCAGTGCCGACGCGACTACGTTCACCGCCCGCTTCTGGTTGATCATACGTTCATGAATACGATCTTCCAGGCTGAGTAGAATTTGCGCTTCTGGTGCGGCCGCCGTCGACACCTTGACGCCTTTTGTTTTTTCTACTGCTTGCTGTACTGCTTCAGCGGTTATTATCTGGTGGTTCGCGTATGGAATCGCCTGTTCGATAAGGTTAATGGCTTTGCCTGGGTAGGCTTGGTCCTGCATATATTGGCCACTTAACCGGTAGGCTTCTTTGATTGCCTCAAAGCCGATTGTTACACCGCTTTGACTCTCTTGAACCGCCACAGTATCTTCCATAATTTCGAAGACGGATTGTTGGTCGGGTTCGGTTAAGGTAATGCTGGCCATAGAAGTAGCAAGCGCTGGCCGTTCGGCTTGCAGCTGTTGCCAGGCGCCCGGCGAAAAGGCGGCAACGAGTTTAAGTTGCCGATTTTTAAGTATTGGCAGCAAAATCTGGCTCATGTCAAATGAACCGACGCCCGCATTAAAGAACAGCTGCGCATCATCCAAAAACAGAATGATATTGCCTGCGGCTATTCCTTCGCCAAATAGCGTAAGCATTAGTTCTTCCAGATGTTCCTGGGGCTGCGATGTAATCATCGATGCATTCAGGCTGACAATCTGGTAGTACTGTAGATTACGATCACGACCCTGAAGTAGGCGCTCGGCTAGGCCGTACACGAGCGTTGTTTTGCCTGATCCCTCCGGACCAATAAGTGCCACACTGCTACCCCGCTCCAAATTGCTGACGATGCCGTCTAGCAAGTCGCCATGTGAATAATGGTGCGCAAAACCACCGTGGTGTTCAATGGCTTGGCTCATATTGCTGCCAAAGTGTTCAAGTGTTGGCGTAAATCCAGTCGCCCAGTCGCGACCAATGCCGCCAAAATTTAATTTTGGCGCATTAATATATGTCAGCCGTCGTTCCAGCCAGTCAAGCACTTCTATGACGTCTTTTGGCTGTAGTTTGCTTTGGGTTAAAAAATCCTGCCCGGCCCGCGAAGTCAAAATAATAGATGCCGTTATGATGCCGGCGTGTATTTGGGGCGGCTTATCCTGGTGGATCAAAGCACTGGCTTGCTCCCATACTGCGGGCAGATCACTTTCACGCTCCCCGATCTGGTCATGAATAATCTGGGGCGGCAGCAACAGACGATGCAGGATAAACTGGCCTTCTGGCAGCTTCAATGCTGCTTCCCAGAGATTTTTTGGTGTAAGCGGTCTTTTGAGGTATGCAAGCAGATTTGGCTCGATGATATCATCTAAGGTTTTGGCTGGTGTAACGGGGGGTAACTTCTGCAGACCAAAATGGTGCCAAAACTGTAGCATGGTCATGGCGCACGCAACAGATGCAAAGCCGTAGCCTACGCGCGGTAGTTTCTCGACGAACAAAAAGTACAGGCTGGCCATTAGCGCAAGTGCGCTAATCATGCCAAATAGAATCTGAAGCGGACCGCCTAGTAGGTGGCGCAGTCGGGCTTTTCGGGCACGCAGACTGCCAAATTTGACCTCATTTTTCATCCCGTAATCCCTTTGACGGCAAAAAAGATTACAGCGGCCGGCAATAGCGGCCAGATTACAGCCAGTAAAACTCCTGCCAGAAACGCCCCAAGCATAGATACGGAGGCCGCCAACAACACCGTCAATCTAATAACAAAACCGATACAGCGCGATACGAGATTGTCCAGCATGGCATGGACTTTGGCGTCCAAGCCCCGGCCAGCCGGAGTAATAATCCGCCGCCATGGCGCGAAAAGTGTTGTCACGAGTAACGATAGTGAAAAAGCGTGCTCCACATTCATTACCCAGGCGCCGATGCGCTGCACTGCTTGCAGCCAACCGGTAACATACCACCAGCGGACTAACTCTAGAATCATACGATTTATTGTAGCATGACCGCTAATGCTTACCTGCCTGCAACCATGCGCTGGCAAATGGAATCTACTGTGTTCGATGGTGTTCTACAGTTCCGGGAACTGTGATTGCTTTCGTCGGATAAAATCATTGATCTTATCCTGTAGTTCGCGTTCATTCCTAAGCATGGCTCACCTCCCTTACTCAGTAATTTAATTATAATTTCATTGCATTGAAGAGGCAGTAAGAAATAACTTAGAAAAGCTGTTAGTTTTTTAACACGAGCTTATCTCAAACACGCTATACTATATCTAGCAATCGACGGTTGCAGGTAGGAACCGCTATAAAGACAACGTTGACCTCTACCGGATACTGGATCAAACACCACGCGAAAATGCATAGCCTCGTGGCTATATTGGTTTTCGCGGTAGGCATTGGTGCAACCGTTTACTACTGGCGAAGCCTCAGACAGGGTGTTCAAGCTGATCTAAAAGTAGCATACGCTCGCCAGCAAGAGATGATCGGCAAGGCCATGATGGAGCGCCTGCAGGTTTACCAGAATTTTCTTCGTGGTACGGCCGGATTGGTAGCCATAAACGGTACGATCACCCAGGCGGACTGGGAGCGCTACCATCAACCCTATGATATAGGCAAAAACTACCCTGATATCGAAGGTGTGGGTGTTAATCGTTATCTGTTGCCAGCGGACGTTCCGGCTTACATGGAAAGGCGGAAAAACCAAGGTGATACCAATTTCAGTATTTTTCCTGCCGGTGAGCGCAGCGAATATGCGCCAATCACTTTCGATGCTCGCTATACCGGGAATAATGGTCGGAGCCGCGGCTTTGATGCTTGGACTGATCCGGTTCGTAAAAAGGCTATGGAAGAGGCGGTCAAAAGTAATAAGATGACCATCACCGGCCGCGTCAATTTGGTCAGCGAGAGCCGTAAAGACCGTTCCTCGTTTATTTTATATATGCCGGTCTACCGTAATGGCATGCCGATTCAGACCTATGGAGAGCGGAAATCGGCGCTACTCGGCTTTGTTTTTATTGCAATAGACGCCGAAACATTTATCGACTCGGTCATGAACGCCAAGCAAAACCCCCATATCGCCATTCGGGTCATGGACCCCTCATATGACTCCAAAAAGCCGGCGTACGAAAGCGATAATTTTGCCAAAATAGCCGCTGAGTCCGGTTCGATTATGCATACCGAAAACTCAAATATATCTGGTCACACCTGGCAGACAACCTTTGTGGGTTCGCCCGAATTATTAACCAATCGTGAACGCCAATTACCCAATCAGGCGCTATGGCGCGGATTGATCACCTGTATCTTTTTTGCCGGACTGGTGTGGTACCTCATTACCGATCGCGAGCGCAAATATGCCGAACAAAAACGTGAGGAGGTGCAGACCGCCAAAGACGACCTGCTATCTCTGGCGTCGCATCAGCTGCGCACACCGGCTACCGTGGTGAAACAATACGTGGGCATGCTGCTGCAAGGCTATGCCGGCAAGCTAACCGACCAGCAGATAGACATGTTAAACAACGCTTACGACAGCAATGAGCGCCAGCTGGAGATTATTAATCAATTACTGTACGTTGCGCGGCTGGACGCTGACCGTATTCGTCTGCATCCACGCAAGGTCGATATTGCCGAAATGATTCGCGATGCAGCTCGCGACTACACCAATCAGATTTCAGAGCGTCATCAGAAGCTTACGTTCCATTTGCCCAAGCGTACAATTTTTGCGGAGATTGATCCACATTATCTGCGTATGGTTATCGAAAACCTACTAAGTAATGCCAGCAAATACACACCCGAAAAAGGCGCGATCGACATAACGCTGCGGCGCCTGCCTGGCGAGCTCCTGATCAGCGTCAAGGATAATGGTGTGGGTATCGCCCCCAAGGCCCAAAAAAGTATCTTCGAGAAATTTACCCGTGTTGAAAACGAATTGTCAACCGATGTTAATGGTAGTGGCGTCGGCCTGTATCTGACCAAGCAAATCGTAGAACTGCACGGCGGCTCGATAGATGTTTCGTCTTCCGCTGGCAAGGGTTCGGTGTTTACCATTTATCTGCCCGTTCATACCCGTGCGCAACCCAAGAAAGGAGGAAGCGATTCTGTAGAAAATCAGCCGCCGGCTGGCCTGCTTCGCTAAGCGTCATGAAACGTATTTTGATCATCGAAGACGAAAAACCCCTAAGGGACGCCTTTGCCTATCTGCTGGAGAGCGAAGGATTCACGGTTTATCTGGCAGAAAACGGGCGCGTTGGCCTAAAACGGCTGCGGCAACACAAGCCCGACCTGATCTTGCTCGATATGCTCATGCCGGTAATGGACGGCATGAGTTTTTTAAAGGAGGCTGATTTGCCCGGCGCCTACCCGCAGATCAAAACGCTGATGCTGAGCAATCTTTCCGACGCTATTACTTTCGACGATGCGCATGAATATGGAGTGACGTCGTCGGTGTTAAAGGCTGATTTGTCCCCTGCCCAGTTGGTTGCGGTGATTAAAAAAGTATTGTCCGGCGACAGTTAAAATGTAAGAATGAAGGTAGCTATGAAGCACATATTGATCGTTGAAGATGAAAAAAGTTTAGCCTTGGCATACAAGACTATTCTGGAAAAGCACGGCTATGCCGTATCACTGGCCTACGACGGCGAAGAAGCCCTGGCTATGATTGCCAAGGACATGTACGACCTGATCTTGCTGGACATTAACATGCCCAAAATGAACGGTATCGAAATGCTGAAGAATATTCAATCTGACAAGGTTAAAAGCCGCGTGGTTGTCTTTAGCAATCAGGATGCGCAAACCGACATCGACGAAGCGTTTCGCTTGGGTGCCAAGCGCTACCTACTGAAATCATGGGCTTCGCCGGGCGATCTGGTTAAGGTTGTCGAAGAAGGCTTAGAAGCCTAAAGGCTAGAAATAAGATTTTCGTCATTACGAAGCTGCAGCAGCCTGTTTTTGTCGATGGTGTAGGTTTGTTGTTTGTAGTCCAGAACTTTTTCGCGGCGCAGCCGGGCAATTTCGGTAGCAATGGTTTCGCGGGTGACCCCCAGCATGCTGGCCAGCGTTTGATGGGTTAGTCGCAGCTCAATCTGGATACCGTCTTTGCCGGCTGGCTTGCCAAAACGCATCATCAGGTAGTGTAGTAAGTGCACGAGCTTGTCGCGCGAACGCGGCTGCTCCAGCGCATTAATATGAACACTGGCGCCAACATACAACCGCATAAAGCGCTGTAGTAGATGGTGGGCAAATTCCGGGCTTTCGCTTACCTTTTTGGATAGTTCTTCGCGCGGAATAGCGTACACGGTACAGTCCGTAAATGCCTCATAGAAATAATAGGCTACCGATGCTTCGCCCAAGAACCAGGCTTCTGGCAAAATGTCGTATTCGGAGCTAAGCGAAACCAACTGCTCCTCGCCCAAAGGAGAGATGTTATAGGTTTTGACTGTGCCGGTCTTCACTACATAGGCATAACGTGGGACTTCTCCCTGAAAAAGTAACGTTTGGCCCTTTTTAAATTTGCGAAGCGAGTAGGCGTTCAGCAAGTCATTTAATTGCGGTAAGGGTGTATCCATAAATCAGTTCTAGTTCCTTGCATAAACCACCTTCATTGTACTGTATCGTTGCCCTGGCGCAAATAACTGTCTTTCATCTTTGTTACATACGCACATAAAAGCCACTAAACAGCATAAGTATAGCTGGAATTTCTTAAGACGACTGCCAAAAATCTTACAGTTTAATCTCAGACTGACGGCCTGGGCATAGTTGAACATTTTAGTTAGTTGATTGCGGCTTTTTGACATAGCTACTAGCGATTTAGGGATTGGTGCGCTACGCTAAAACTAGCTTGTTGCTTGTAAGTAGGGTGAAAAAGCTATTAATAACGAGATTAGACTGTCGGGTTTTACTCATGTAGAAACAGTCGAGTCCGTACTGGGTACATCGTTACCGGCGGACGGTTTATTATTGTCGCCCCTGGCAGATTCCGCTCGCGCCAATATTTTTTCTAAATCCTACGATCTAATCCTGCAGGGTCTGCGGCAAGAACTGGGTCGGGATACTGATGACCCTCAGATATTCCAGGGAAAACCGCTGACCACCCAGGAGCTCTTATATATTCGGGAACACCCTTTTGCAGTAATGCTTGGATCTCGGGTGGCTATGGCGCAGGAAGTTATGTGCCCTTCTCGGCCCACAGTATTGCCTGCTTATGCTGATGGGGACAGTGCCCGATCCCGTCTGCAGGCGCGCCTAACGGGTCGTCTGTTTGAACATATGCTGACGGTGCCAAGTGAGTGGCGGTGGACTGATACTCTTGAAGTATTGGGTGATGCCTCGGACGGCTTTGCCCTGCTTGGCGCAACAGCGGTAGGTAAAACAATCATTAAGGCCGCTCAGTTAAGGGCTTGTGGTATAGGCCTGACGTATGGTAATGCAGAGATCAAACGCGTGCGAAAGGCTATGATTATTGCACCCACCATTAGGATGCTCAAGGAGTTTGCCGGACTGTTGGGCGACGGCACCTTCCGGGACTTTTTAGGTGATGACATTAGTGTGTCAATGTTTTATTCCAAAAAGCATGACACGAGTGGTGATGTCGTTTTGACTACGTTGCCGTCGAGCCGGCTTTTGGATTGGAACGAATATGATGTCATTGATGTGGATGAAGGGCATCGTGCCCATGAGCCGCAGTTTCGAGCACGATTACAAAAGGCAACTCAGCGTGTGTTTCTCTTTACTGCTACTCCGGCATACAGCCCAGACCGCGACCTGCGTAATGAGTACCGACATGTCGAAGAGACTGATAAGGTGCAGCTAATAGAGCAGAAGGTGCTTAACCCCACTCGCCTTCTCTCGTTTCGGTATGAAAAAGATCCGGTGCCATTGATGGCAATGACGGCGATTCGGTATTTGCAGGCAGGAGATGGGGGTCGCCGGATTGTGGCCTTTTGCCGGCCAAAGGCTCAGGGTAGCCCGGATCGGCCGGCTGAAACGTTGGCAAACACGATTAACGAATTGATGGGTTTTGAGGTGGCCGCATCTGTGGGCAGCCACAATCCGGACAGTGAGCGGGATGAAAAGCGTTACGTGAGTGGTGATTTGCGTGTTCTAGCCACCTGTAAACATTTAATGGAAGGAGCTAATATTCCTGCCGATGTCGGTTTATTCGAGGACCCTTCTGTCGAATGGCGACTGGATCAACAGATAGGCCGCTTGATGCGTCCGGGCAAATATATGACAGAACTGGCAGAGTTTTTTTGTTCTGGTCATATGCCAAAGGTAAATTTATGCAAGGCTTTTGGACTGGAAGCATTTGAACAAGAAGTTTTTCTGGTGCCGGGACGGATGACCGACGAAAGAGAACCCGGCCTATGGCATCCCAGACAGGATCAGCCAAAAAAGAACGTCGAAAGTCCTTTGGAATATGTGCCTGTAGAAACCTGGCCCGCCGAATTGCGCAACAGACTGGCCGATACTGTTCCCAGTCGCACTATTACTATAGCCGACAGGGATTTTCTGGTTGCCCCTGCCAGCGGCTTTGTCCAAGCGGCTGCGGTGGCTCAAAGGGCGGAGGTGCCTCTTTCCTGGCTGCACAGCGAACTAGATAGGGCAGGTCTAACGTATGAAGCAATATGGACCTTTGGTGAGGAGGGTAATTATCTTGACCGTTGGTACGAACCAGGAATTGTCGGCTGGCTGGAGCAAAATCCCATCCCCGATCATGCAAAAAGAGTTCGGTTACGTGTGTATGAGATTGCGGCACTTTGTGATGTTTCGGTTGATTTTGCCGAAGACGTTTTGAGGCAGCAAAAAATAATTTCTAACGAAATGGGCGTGACGCCGCAAGACGAACTATTTGGAATTGATGGAATTGTTGGCGTTGAGCGGGCAGTTGACGCGCTTCCCTTGGCCGCTGCGGACGACGTGCTGTTATCCGTGGCTTCTGCCGGGACCGCCCCTTGGTTTGTGACCTATTGGCTACAAAGGAATAAACAGAAAGCACCGCAGAAACGGCGGCTGGAGCCGGATGGTTCGGCAGGAGGCGTCTGCCGCCACATTACGCAAGAAGACTGGCGCAAGCTCAGTCAAGATTACCGAGCCGCCCCGCTGGCAATCGCTAGCGAGGATGCTTCTTTTGCCGATATTGCCCGGTTGGCAGGCGTTACTATAAAAATGGTTCGTACCAGTATAACCGAAGAAGACTGGCGCCGCGTGTACCCCAGGCGGCATATTTCGCGACGTCTACCTACGGAATCGTGGGATCGGGGCTATGCCGAATCGGTCATCGTTGCCAGGATCAAAGCCGATCGACTGGGCGCTCACCTCGTACCTTTGGCGGTTATTGCGGAGCGCGTGGGAAAGCCCCGCGAATTACTGAGGACGAAGTTTGCAGAAGCGGGCATCGAGCCCCAAATGCGAAAACTTGGAAAGCTTCGCTCGCACCGTTGCTTTGGGTGGGCTATTCTGCGTCAGACCGAGGAAGAGTATGGTCTGCGCAAAGGAGTTGAAGTTCTTGACTATAACCGCCTGCCCCGCGATGAATATGACCTTGATCCAAAGAAATGGGTGTACGCTCAATTTGTACAAAAACAGTATATAGATCCAAAAGCCCTTGCCGATTTTCCGGTCATAAGAGCACGTCAAGGCTCTAGCGCTGCACCCGCCGTTAGGCCAGAGTCGGCCAAACACGTTCGTCCTTCCAGCGCGCCTGCGCCTTCAGCTGAGGCCAAGCAGGTTGACTCTCGTTTTCCTGTAAATATATCGCTCTTTTTGCAGGAACTTGGTTTTGAAGCCGATCCTTTGGCGTTGCGACGCCTGGCTAAACGGATTGGAGTGGATGCGTCAACAAAATACGAAACGGTAGCACGGAATATTTTTGGCACGGAGACAGCAGCCATGGCCCTTGGCGAGGCACTGGAAAAGATGTCTCCCGCACCCGAAGGCGCACTGAACGCAGACCAGATAGCGGCCTTTTTCAATCACCCGGACAACGGTCGCATTATGGGAATTCAAGGCAAGCACGTCGCTCACATAGCCGCCAAACTGGCCGGTGATGGATTGGAGGGTTTTTTGTCCCTGGAGCGTGAGCGCCGCTCCGATGGCAGCGCTGGACGGCTGGCCCTACACTTCAATAAGCATTTCTCTACAAGGTTAATAAGGCAAATAAACGTTCTGCGCAATAATAACTGCAGCGGTGTTGTTATTGGATTTAAGGCGATTCCGCCGTCCTTGCGGGTAAGAAGTAGCGTATAAATAAAAAGCAACTACCGGTCGGAGGGCGAATCGAAAAGCGGTTTTCGCCAGTTTCTTGTCTCTGGATCATAGACATAAGACATGCGTTCTGCAACGTTGTCGTAGTGCTTTACGAGTCGTTCGGGCGGAACTCTGCGCTGTCTTTTCTTATTGGCCGCTTTGGTATCCTGATTCGCGGGCTTTTCTGAGGATGGCATAAGCTTCCAATCATTATTGGCCGCGCCTTGAATTTCTATCTGAGTTAGTCCTTCTATTTGCCGGCTTGCATATTCCCAGGATCGTACGAGAGTGTCCCGCCAGGCCAAACCATTCATGAGTCCACCCCGCACGCTGCCTTGATAACGGGATTTTGTATGTGGATCGCCGGTATTAACGCCTTGTAGCTGGGTTATCATAAAGCCGGTGGCGCGGAAGTTTATTTTGGCCGCGCCGACGGCACCAAGTATGTCGTTGTAAACCAGACCAATGGCGTAGGTGCCATCCAGAAAAGGTGTGCCGCCGGCAGTTTTGTAGTTGCTTTCTATACCATCAGGTATTTCACACACACTAGTGGGCCTTCCATTTATTGATGCGGGAACCATTTCTAATGCCACGAAACGATACGATTCGCTCATGCAGTCCGGCAGTTCGCTCCCCGGCTGAGTAATGGCTAGGTCATGTATATCCCAAAGCCCTATAGTTCCGAGCGCCTCTTTTAGCTGCTCCGTTTTTTTCATTCGCTCCAAGTAAAATCGCAACTCATCGTTCATGGGCTCCTGTTCGAGGGGCTCATGGGCTTGCAAGCGATTTTGTGATTGATACATTGTATCTAGCATACAACGTTCTGATATCTTTCTGGTGTATGCTGTATATTTGACGTCGCTTCCCTACTTGCCCGCTATTCCGGGCGGGCAGTATAATAAGCGTTAGCAATGTGTGTGCTGACCGACATACTCATTCTTGTTGGGAAACCAATAGTAAGGGTGGTGTTTTGAAGGGCTTCCTACATACAGGCTAGCATTTTTACGTTTTACTCGGATTTTATACACACTGGCCTTGGGTATTGAAGGCAAAGCGTCCCTGTCATCCCACATTCAAGCAATGTGCTCTGTAGTCTAAAGACATTTCGTATGAACGGTTACGAACGTCCGGCAGATCACTTTTCTCCTATCCGTTCTAAAGAGGCTTCGGCTTCCCACTTACCAAATCTAACTTTTAGGAGCTTGACCTATGAGTAATCGCGTATCTGTTAACAAAGAAGTAGCCGTCACTGCCGTATATTTTCGCGGCCGGGGCGACCTTAAGAGCTTTCCCAAGCGGATGGAATACAACGGCCAGGAATATACCTTTTTGGAATCCGGCCTGCGTTTTTTGATCCAAAAAGGGCAGCAGCTGACACAGATTTTTGACATGACCGATGGAATGTCTAATTATCGATTGCGATTTGATGATCGCAATAATCTGTGGACGCTGGTGGATATTAGTGAGGCGCCGCGGGCGCTAGCCTAAAATAAAGCTCCCCAGAAACGCTAAAATGACACTCTTGATCTGGAGTGTCATTTTATGTAGTGGGTGTTGTGCGCTTGGGCGAACCTATGCTAGGCTGCAAATTATGAAGCATAATCATGATTCTGATGCCGATTCATCATCCGATTCGCTGCGATCCATGGCTATTGGCGCTACGTTGCACTGTTTGACGGGCTGTGCGTTGGGTGAAATTGTTGGCCTGATTGTTGGAACGGTGGCCGGATTGTCTAATAGTGCGACGATAGTTTTGTCGATTGCCTTGGCATTTTTGTTTGGTTATAGTTTGTCGCTGCTACCGCTACGCAGGAGTGGATTGCCTCTGGCGCGGGCGATGCGGCTGGTACTTGCAGCCGACACGCTATCTATAGCAACTATGGAAATAATTGATAATGCGGTGATGTTGGTTGTACCAGGTGCTATGAACGCAGGAGTGGTGAATCCAATTTTTTGGGCCAGTATGGCGTTAGCCCTGAGCGCAGCGTTTTATGCGGCATTGCCCGTTAATTTGTATTTACTGAAGCATGGCCAAGGCCATGCGTTAATGCACAAGCATCACGAACGTCACTAAAGGAGGAATATGCATAATAAGACATTGCTGGGCGGAATAATCGGTTTTATATTGGGCGGTTTGTTGGTTTCTATCGCCGCTGTGACCTTTGATAAAAAGCCAGTCGAAACCAATCACCGCCAAAATCAAACTACGACTTCTCATCAAGCCGATAATGCAGCAGAGATGCACGGCGACATGTCCATGCACGACATGTCGCACGCGCTTGAAGCCAAAAAGGGCGATGACTATGATCGGGCCTTTTTGAGAATGATGATCGAACATCACCAAGGCGCTGTTGATATGGCGGAAATGTCGGCCGCGCAAGCCAAGCACGATGAACTAAAGACGTTCGCCAAAGAGATTCAAGCCGCGCAGCAAAACGAAATCTCCCAGATGAAACAATGGCAGAAAGATTGGGGCTACTAATCGTTGTCACTTTCGCCTGGGTCTGGATATAGGGGTTGGCTAAATCTGCTCCTGCTTGATCGCACTGCGAACTGCTGCTTGCAATTCTTTCAGGATAGGCACCGGATGAGAGGTGTTTGGATAGAACATGTGCATTATACGGGCGCCCGGTGTGTTATCGGGTGCACCTCTTGTGACGTCGCTTGTGAAACAAACAGCAAGAGGTAGCTTGTGACTTTCGCAGACTTGTTTTAACTGGGCCATTTGGTCGGGATTACTGGCTTTGATTTGCTGCCAAGCCTTTAGAAAATCCGTTGGTATTCTCTTGATGGCGGCCTCGCCTATATAGCCACCTAGAATTGCATTCCTTATTTTTGCAGTATCCGCCATCGCTTCAAGTCGGCTGGCGGGTGCTTCCCCGGTAGTGGTGGTTTCTAGATATGCTTGATTATCCGGACTGCCACCTGGCCAATAAAGCGTCGCGCATCTGCCCATAGATGAGACATTCGGGTCGTCAATTATGTCTGGCTCGGAGCTGCTTACAATGATGTTATTATATACGGCTCCATGTAAAGTCTGGCCGTTGGATAGCCGTGTAATTGCGTCGATAGTGTGTGGTCCGGAGGCCAGGAATTCTGCACTCATAAGCGTCTATAGTAGCAGAAAGATAGGTCCTGGCACCAGGTTTTTGGTGGTTTTAGCCGCTGCAGGTGCTGGCAGTCAAGGGTTCAAGATCGTTAAAGCGATCATCGACTTGTGCGCTGGTTGGCTTGTCCTTTTGGACAAAAATGACGACGTTACCGATAAGGTTGTTGATTCTTTGCAGATTAGCCTCCTGGGCCTCGGCTTCGTTTGTCGGGACGGGTTCGTGGTCGTGTCCGGCGTGGGCTATGGCCTTGGGAAATAGCCTATCCCACAGGCTAACCGATGGTTCTCCAACACTGCTTTCTTTGCCAAAAAAACTTTCCAGGTCTTGTTTTAGGAAGTGATCCCAGGAGCGCTGTTGGTGCGATTGCTGATCGCCGCTGTAGATATAAAAGGTGGCGCCTTTGGGAATGTCTGGTAGATTCTTGCCGTGAATGGGCACGCGATTGACCCGTGGAAGGCTGTCGAACCGATACCCAAGCATACTGCCGGGTCCCCCGGTCAGGTTCCAGCCGTAGTATTTGAGGAACTGACCCCCGGTCATGTCTTTCCAGTGAACGTGCGTCATTTGGTCCTTTTTATCATGAAAATGGAACGGGCTGGTGGCAATATCGACGTTGCAGTTATCTTTGGCGTAGCCTTCTTGGAATGTATCGCCGGCGAAATTAACCGACCGGCCCTCTACGATAATTTGCGTGCGAAAATGAAAATGCTCAAACTGAGGCTTTCGTACTGTGGCTGGAGACGATGTAAACGCATAGCCGTACAAAAGTACTACAAATGCGATGGCCGCTAGCACAACGACTGCTAGGACGCGAACGATGTGCTGCTGTGTTAGTTTGATTTTTTCCGCAGACTTTTCGGCTGAGTGCTGGTCTTTTTTCGTCTTGTCCATACGAGGTATTATAGCTCTTTAAAATACCATGGGCCAACATCTCGGATCAGAACCCAGGCGACACCGGTCGTCGGCCAGCACAGAACCGTCTGCTAGCTGGCTGGGCACTCGCTCGCCGGCTAAAGTAAAGCGGCCTTGTCTCGCTGGGCGCTGTAGGCCCAGTGCCCAGCCAGCAGACGGTTCTTGACTGTCTAGAGTAATTTTTTACAAACAGCCCTCGGCACGTTATGGTTAATTGTATATATGAATACGCAAACAACGGGTGCGGCTGCAAATAATTCTCCCCGGCGTTGGGTGGATGGCGCGGTCGTGTATCAGATTTATCCGCGCAGCTTTCAAGATTCTAACGGCGACGGTGTAGGCGATATTCCAGGCATTATCAGTCGGTTAGACTACCTGGAGGAGTTAGGTATTACCGCCATCTGGCTGTCGCCCTTCTATCCGTCGCCAATGGCTGATTTTGGCTACGATATTGCTGATTATTGCAATGTTGATCCACAGTTCGGTACGCTGGACGATTTTAGGAACCTGCTGGACGATGCGCATCATCGCGGCATCCGGATTATGATTGACCTGGTGCCCAACCACACCTCTGACGAGCATCCTTGGTTCGTCGAATCACGATCGTCGCGCGACAATGCTCGCAGCGATTGGTACATATGGAAGGACGCTGCTGGCACGGCTGACGACGGTAAGCCCTTGCCTCCAAACAACTGGCTGGACGTACTAACCGGTCAATCGGCCTGGCAGTGGAATGAGGTGCGCCAGCAGTTTTATCTCCATAGTTTTCATGCAAAGCAGCCCGATCTGAACTGGACAAACTCTGCTGTGCGCGAGGCCATCTATAATGTTATGCGGTTTTGGCTGGATCTGGGTGTGGACGGATTCCGGGTGGATGCCGTGTACTGGATGGCAAAAAATCCGGACTTTACGGATGATCCGCCTGTACACCCGGCCTACGCCAAAAGCGATTCGCATACCAATTATCACACGCTGCGCCATGAGAATAGTATGGCGTGGCCCGAAGTGTATACCTATTTATCTGACATGGCTGCCATTTTAAAAGAACCGACCTATGCCGAGCGCCAATGTTTTATGGTGACCGAAGCCTACCCCGAGTTAAAGAGTTCGCTGGAGTCGTATTTGGCCTTTTATAAGGCAGTTGATCCGCAGGTGGCCGCGCCGTTCAATTTTGATGGACTGGTATTACCTTGGCAGGCCAAAACCTGGCGTACGTCATTGGCGGATTTTCATGCCGCGCTAAAGACAATCGGACCGCAGGCCATTGCCAGCTATGCCTTTGGTAATCACGACCAGTACCGGCTGGCCAGCCGTTGGCCAGAAGTCGCTGCTCGTGGCATTGCTGTGATGCAATGTACGTTGCCCGGCATGACTTTTGTCTATTACGGTGAAGAAATTGGTATGCAGAATGTTAGTATTCCGGCCGACCGTATACAAGACCCGGCCACGGCGGGCGGTGCGACGGCCGGTGGAGGGCGCGACCCTGAACGCACGCCAATGCAGTGGTCTGCCGAACCGAACGCTGGCTTTTCTGCCGGCACTAGTACGTGGCTGCCGTTGGCGCCGGACTACCAGGAGCGAAACGTCACCATGCAAACATATCTACCCTACTCGTTCCTGAACTTGTACAAAAAACTTATTCGCCTGCGCAAAGTCACGCCGGCACTTCGCCATGGTAGTTTTCAGGTGTTGCCCATAGCAGCTCCGCACGTTTTGGGGTACGTACGGAGCTTTCAAGGCAAACGCTATGTGGCGCTTATAAATTTTTCGGGTGAGGCTGTCGTTTGCGAGCTTGACCTAACACTGCGTAGGTGTCTTGTTTCAAGTGATCCACGCTCTCCACTAGTTGAAGTTTTTGCTGAGACAACTTCCGTCGAACTGCTTTCATATGAGGCAGCATTTTTTGAGGCAGCATAGCCAGGCGGCTGGTTTCTTCAATTGTCTGTAGTAAAGTGTCGACCGAATTGGCTACAGTAAATTTGGTCGATGCTTTGGCCCGTTCGAATGTGGTAAGCGGGCCAAGTGCGGCGGCTTTGGCCAGGCCGTTGGCTAGCGCCTGGGGGTCATCGGCTTTGACTAAAATACTACTGCCAGTGTTGGTTTCGGGAATACCTCCGGCCTTGGAAGCAACGACACGACAGCCGGCGTGTTGGGCCTCGACTGATAAAATGCCGAATGCCTCATGCCAAAAAATGTCGGTCGATGGCATAACGACTATATCGTGTTCGGCCATGAGCTCGGCCATTTCCTGAGGTGAGCGGCGGGCGGGCACCAGGTTAACCCAAGGGTGAGCTTCCAATATTGCCCGGACCACCTGCCCTTCTTTGGGATGACTGCATGCCGAGGTCATGGTCAGTTCATAGTCCAAATCTTGCATTTTGTCCATGTGGAGTGATGCGAGTAGAGTATAGACGCCCTTGTCTGGTGTTAAGCGGCCGGCAAATAGAATCCGGGTCTTTTTACCCTTGCGCGCCGGACGTTGGACCCGGCTAAAACAGTCTTCGGCGAATGGATATACGGTGGCAATATCACGGCCAGTCTGGCGGGCCTGTTTGCTCCATAGTTTAGCGGCGTAGCGACTGGGTGTAATGAGTTTTTTGCCCACGAAAGCCTTAGGCTCAAATAGCGGATCGCGCCGCGCACACGACAGTGGTGGGCAGTGCAAAATCACGTAGGATTTATGCTTTGTGGATACATTTAGAGGGTAGGTAATAAAAACGATCGTGTCATCAAGTTCGGAGAGGTGCTCCTTTTTGTCCAGAGCTAGAAATGGAATGTCCGGAAAATCGTCGCGGCCATCGGATGTGCCATGTCCCAAGGTTATTATTCGCGTTTCTATTCCGCGGCGCATCAGTTCGCGAACCTGACCAGCGGTGTAGTTTTCGGAGCCACCTGTACCGGCTAGGAACGGGTACTTGGATGACCATACGAATGAAATCATTTTTAAAAACCTCCTTAGAAAGGCTTTACTATATTACAACGCCCCCTCCCTGGACGTATGTAAGAATTTGTGCAGCAAAAGTATGCTGCCCTGTGATTTTATAAATAGGTTGTGCCGAAATTTGGGTGTAAAAATGCCGCTATGCAACCTCACGCAAATCGTGCTATATAGTTGTCTACAATGGACTTAGAATTGTTATAAATATGACGCGCCAGTCGGTGGTTATTGTTTCTAATCGGCTGCCTATCAGCGTATCCAAACGAAACGGCGAGTTGGTTTTTACGCCCAGTTCCGGTGGACTAGCGACTGCTATGGCGTCGATTGGTGGTGACGGCAATCAGTTCGACCGCCAGTGGATTGGGTGGCCCGGCATTGCAGCCGACGAACTAACGCCGGCCGAAAGGACCGCCATAATCAAACATTTACGTCGGCATAACTGTTATCCGGTGTTTTTGACGCGCCAGCAGGTGCGTCTTTTTTATGAGGGCTACGCCAATGATACGCTCTGGCCGCTGTTCCATTATTTTCAGTCGCTGGCGCAATACGACAGTGCTTACTGGCGGGCTTACAAAGAAGTACATTCGCTCTATAAAAAAGCTGTTGTAACTATCGCCGACCCAAAGGATCTTATTTGGATTCACGATTATCACCTGATGTTACTGCCCGCCCAGGTACGCACAGCGTTGCCGGATAGCAGTATCGGGTTTTTTCTGCATATCCCTTTCCCGTCGTACGAAATTTTTAGAATGTTGCCGGAACGGGCGGAAATATTGCAAGGTCTGCTAGGTGCCGACTTGATCGGGTTTCATATTTTTGATTATGCGCGCCACTTCCTTAGCAGTGTGGCGCGCATTTTGGGCTTGCCTACCAGTCATGGCTCGATCATTATGGGCGAGCGTGTGGTCAAGATCGATGCCTTTCCTATCGGCATCGACTATTCCAAATTTGTGGCGGCGCTAGATAATGCGGCTACTAAGCGCGAAATCGCAACCCTGGAACAGCACTATAAGGGCAAAAAATTGATTTTGTCCGTGGACCGGCTGGATTATTCCAAGGGCATTATAAAACGACTCGAGGCGTTCGAAGCCTTTTTAAGACGTTACCCATCTTATGTAAAAAAGATCGTACTTCTGATTGTGGCGGTGCCGTCTCGAACCGAGGTTGAAAGCTATAAGGACCTGCGTGAAGCTATCGAGCAGGCTATTGGACGAATCAACGGGGCGTACGGCACGGTTGACTGGACGCCTATCTCCTATCAGTTCAAAAATTTGCCGTTCGAACAGGTATTGGCGCTCTTTGCTCACGCCGAGGTCGCCCTGCTAACGCCTTTGCGAGACGGTATGAACTTGGTGGCTAAAGAATATGTCGCGGCCAAGCAGCATACCTCCGGTGTATTGATTTTGAGTGAAATGACCGGTGCAATAGACGAACTGCCAGAGGCGCTGCGCATCAATCCAAATGACATTGACTCGATTGTAGTAGCGTTACGTCAGGCGCTCACTATGCCAAAAAAAGAGCAACTGTCTAGGCTGCGGATTATGCAGCGCCGGCTGGCGCAATATACCGTTCAGCGCTGGGCGGCTGACTTTATTGAGCAGCTACAGGCTTGCAAACGGCTACAATTGCGTGAAAGTAGTAAGCTGTTATCGGTGGACACCGAAAATAAACTCGTACGCGCCGCCAAGGCTGCCAAAAGCCGAATCTTGCTGCTGGACTACGATGGTACCTTGCGCGGTTTCGCTGCCCGCCCCGAACAAGCCATTCCTTCTGCTGCTTTGCTGCATCTGATTGAGAGGCTGACGGCCTTGCCTCGGACTACCGTTTGTATTGTTAGTGGCCGCCCACGCGTAACGCTAGAAGACTGGTTTGGTCATTTGCATGTTGCCTTGGCGGCTGAACATGGTGCGTTTATTAAAAACGAGGGTGAATGGCTGCAGCAACAGGCTACCATGCATGAACAGAAAAAACTCATTATTCCTTTGCTTCAACAATATGCCGAACGCACGCCCGGCGCCCGCGTCGAAGAAAAAGACTTCGCTGTTGTCTGGCACTACCGAAATGTGGCGACCGAGCTAGCCTCGGCCCGCAATGCCAGTTTGCGTTATGAACTCGCGCAATTGCTAGGCAATACCGACATCGAGATTCATAATGGCGCTAAAATTATAGAAATGAAGCCACGCAATGTGCGAAAGGGCGCTGTTGCCGAAGATCTGCTAGCCTTACATCCAGCCGATTTTATAATGTGTATCGGCGACGATTATACAGATGAAGACATGTTTCGTGCCTTACCGGATGAGGCCTTTACCTTAAAGGTTGGCCTAGCCGACACGGCCGCCCGGTTTCAGATTGCCTCGGTAGAAAGAGTGATCGAGCTGCTTCGAAATTTCTCTAAGGCTTTTTGAGCAGCCGGGCGTGTGCGTTTTCCGCGGGTATTCGTTATGCACCACTCTATTGTCTTGTGATAGACCTTGTGTAATATTGCAACCTGTTCTTGTGGTAATTCTAGGCGTTCGGCAACCGCCGCAAGTGTGGGCTCATTGCCTTCGCGCTTAATCATCCGGATAGCGGCTGCTATTCCATGCATTTTTTTGTCGACTCCGGACCTCAGACTGGCGTCCTTTGTTTGCTGAAATAGTGTCTCAACTATACCACTCCGCATGGCGGCTGCAAGCAGCTGAGGTGCACGCGCTGTATTGGGATTGAACATTTGCTGCATAAAGACAAAAATAGACGATTCGTCCGCAATTCGGCGCAGCTCTTGCTCGCGTAAAAGCTCCCACCCCTTGTAGTGTCCTGCTATTTTGGTATTTTGTTCGATACGATGTTCTAGAATGAGTTTGAGCGCCCCGGCAAGTCGCACAGTTTTACTAGCGCGCTCATCGTCAGAAAGAGCGCGGTTGCGCGCTGCCAGCAGGCCTTCATATACGTAGCGCTTTAGATCTTCTTTTAGTTTTTGCTGTTCGGTCGGATGGTTCATGGTGCGGCGGTCGCGGTCGCGTAGGGCGTAGTACGCCGGATTGTCCCCTTTTTCGCGGGCCAAATAGACCAGACTAGACGGATGGATACTGTCTTTTGGCAGCGCCGCAGGCGGAACGAAAACCTCTTGTCTGGGGGGTGGTGTAGGTTTGGGACGCGGCGTTGCGGGCTTTGGAACAATAGCAGGGGCTGATTTTGGATCTAGTACTACGGACGCAGGTTCGGACGCGGATTTTTCGACTAACAAGGGCCCGATGGGTTGAGGCGCGGGCGACTTTTGAAGCTGCGGAAAAGACAGAGATAGTACTGGAACAGTTTGGTCTGGCTGCCAAATATCGGTCATGGGTATAGCGGGTTCGTCGGGAAGCTCGACGTCAATAACCGATAGCAGCGCAAGGTTTCCAGGGAGTGGCCGCGGCAAAACATGGCTTAGATCCTGCCCTTCTGCCAACGGTAGTCCTTCCAGGCAGCGGGCAACCGTTTCCTTGAGGCTGAGACCGCTGCAAAGCGCCAGAGTCTGAAACTCGGCAATTTCCCGGCCGACTATGTGTCGTATCGTGTAGCCAGGCACCAGCAGGTATTCATTTTGAGATCTTTCAATGAGCGCCTGTTCGTTCGAGAGTCGTCGCATACGGTCAATAAGCCAAATTTCCCGCAGGGCATCACTGACACCTGTGACCGAAAGCAATTGCCCAACCTCGATGTTGCTGTTAACGAACTGCTGAAGCTCCCTTGCGGTAAAGTAACGGTCCGGCGCCTCTTGCCACTTAAGCAGGAGGCTGACTGCTGGCGTGCTTAGCGGATAGATAACATCCCGCTGATCCAGACCCACCATAGTAGTGTCGCAGTTGGCGACGGGAATAATATGAAACTGGGGTTCGGGTACGTCTCCGTGCCCTTCGGGTAGTGCTACCATGAATCTATCTATAGAGTGTGTCCTATTTTAACACAAATTTAATAAAATTCTAGTTGGTCCCAAATCGCTTGAGGGCGCGGGCATGAGCTTTGGCGGCTTCTTCGGCGCGGTTTTTTGGTTCGGCATTTGTTGTGAGCGAGTCGAGTAGTTCACGAGCGATTTCTGCAACGTCTTGAACGGCTTTATCAAAAGCTGCTTCATTGACCTGTGACGGATGCGTAAACCCCGACAGTTTTCGTACAAACTGCAATGACGCATCATGCACCTCTTCATCGGTGGCTGGCGGATCAAAATTGAACAGCGTTTTGATATTTCTACACATTACTTCTAGCATAGCGGGATTCGTATAAAATTTACAGAAGGTAATTTGTTTTTGTCCGTTGCCTGTTTACCATCTTTAGGTCAAAAAAAGTGTGGGAATTTTACTAATCTTTCGTCCTCGGTACTCCTTATATTGAGGGTATCAACATAAATAAAGAGAGGTTTGTATGCTTAAAAACCGGATGCGCGCAGCGCTTTTGCTGCTGGTGGGTGTATTGACGCTGAGTGGCTTGGGCGGGGTGCACCAAGTGTCGGCCGCCGCTGACGTTCCTGTGGGTCCTATTAAATGGGGCGCCTGTCCAGATGTGGGTGGCGCGCCGCGACCGGCCGAGTTGCAATGTGCAAAAATTACGGTGCCTTTGGACTATCGCAAGCCAAACGGCAATAAGATTAGCGTAGCCGTGTCACGGTTGGCTGCAGCCAACCCTTCTGAACGGCGCGGTGTCTTGCTGCTTAACCCCGGCGGACCCGGTGGTCAAGGTATTGATATGCCGCTTTGGATGTCGGCTATCATGCCGCCTGAGATAAGCAAAAAATACGATCTAATCGGTTTTGACCCCCGATTCGTGGGCCTTAGTACCCCGGTTAGCTGCGGACTAGCGTTTGAAGATGCAATGTACGTTGCGCCGCCACTGGAGCGCCAAGGCGGCTTTGACAAAACGGTTCAATTCATGAATAGCACCGCCAAGGCGTGTTACAAAAAATCCGGCTGGATGCTACCGCATGCCACGACCGCTAATACGGCGCGCGACATGGACGTTATTCGACGAGGTCTAGGTGTAGAAAAGATATCATACTTTGGTTATTCCTACGGCACATATCTTGGGGCGGCCTATGCAGGTCTCTTCCCTGCTCGTACTGATCGTTTTATTTTGGACAGTTCTACCGGTCCGCAGGGTAATTGGCGTGAAACGTTCCGTGCCTGGGGTCAAGCTGGTGAGGTCCGTTTTTCTGACTTTGCTCAATTTGCGGTTGAGCATGAGGCTGTTTTTCATCTCGGGAAGACCGAAGACCAGGTGCGCCTCACCTACTTCCAGTTAATGGAAAAACTCAGAAAGAATCCAATTGATCTTGGTGACCCATTACTGAATGATGTCTGGTTCCGCGCTATCACTTTTTCGGCTCTCTACAATGATGCTACACTACCGGCGCTGGCCAATTTTTGGCAGACAGTTAAGGAGGAGCCGGTCGCGACCAAGCTAGCTCCGCTTGTCCGCGACCTGGCGCCTGCCGACGACCCTGTCAAATATCCGAATATTCCCGAAGACAATTCCGCGGCGGCGGCTGTGGCTGTTTTGTGTGGTGATGCATTTTGGTCGCGTAACGTGGATCAGTATCGCTGGGAACTCAAGCTTGATAGCCAACGGCATCCGATGTTTGGGCCTTTGGGGTCGAATATTTGGCCTTGTGCTTGGTGGCAAAATCCATCTGAACTACCGGTTGCTATTAACGGTAACGGTCCTGTCAATAAGATCTTGATCTTGCAGAACTTGCGCGATCCAGCCACGCCTTACTGGACGGGGGCCGAGATGCGCAGTGCCCTTGGCAGGCGTGCACGCATGGTGACGGTCGATCAGGGTGGTCACGGTGCGGCGTACATTGGTTTTAATGCCTGTGCCAATAATGCCGCCACTGCCTACTTGACCAAAGGGGTGTACCCTTCAAAAGACGCCTACTGTGCGGCTGAGAGTCCTGTCGAGACATTTGGTAGCCAGGGACGCGACGTGGCTGCATCCAAACGAGATCAAGCTATCCGCGACCTGTACCGTCAAATGCGATAGCTTTCCTGCTTACCGAAAAATGCCCGGCCCATATCTCAGGGTTGGCATTTTTTGGAAGGATATACCTTAACCGGTTGAAGACTAGAGATTTTTTTGTAGATCGTTCATGTATTCGAGCAGTTTTTTATCGCGGGATTTTTTGGCGTAAGTATGCATGCGCTTGATGGTCCCCATGTGTCGTTGTCTGATTGTCTCGATGGTGGGCTTGGTACCGAGCTTTTTTTGCTCCTGAAAAAAGAGTGCCGTGTAACTTTGTCGTATTAGTGTCTGATCGTCGATTTTTTTGAACGCTTTAATAGCGTTGTGATAGCGTTCGGCCTGGAGGTGATATATGCCTTCGGCCTGCCAGATACTCTTGATTAGTTCGTCTCGGTTGGCGGCATGACTTGCAAAGCGCCTGGCTGCCGGATAATTATGGCGCTTCATTTCGTAAACAGCGCCGTTGTTGCCGACGATAGCCAGAAGCTCGCGGTCGCGGCTGGCGACCGCAAATTGTAGCGCCTGTTTGAAATTATTGTTTTTCATTAGTGCGTTGATGGCATTACTGTAAGCAGCATGTAGGTTGCGCCTGGCGATGTCATGGTCGTGCGATAGAATGGAGGCAAAACGTGCTGCCTGCAAGAAGTCTTTTGCTGCAACTTCGTGGGTGGACAAATAGGAGTCCGTGGTGTCTAGCAGATTGATACTGACAATTTCCTCTATGGGCAACAGCGAGTTGCCTTCCCTTTTACTGTAGTCGGCAAATGTACCGTTTGTAGTCTCGATGTCTATGCCGGCGTAATGTAGTGCCACATGTCCGGGCAGCAGGCGGATGCGGAGGTCGCTCACGGTGTAGTAGCGTGAATACAGATAAATATAGAGCGTCACAATCTGATTACAATCACCGATCAGCTTTTCTTGCGCCGGATCACGCAGTAGCCGGCCGAATGAACTGGACTCACGGTATACATACAGGCCACGTTTTGGTGAAAAGTAATATGTAAGTGCCTGTAGCAAGACGGCCTTTTGGGGGTCGATAGTCGCCTGAGGGGCGATACTTTGGATCTGCGATATGGCTGCCTGCGGTGACCGGACGTCATTGGTGTAGAAGCGGTCAAAATCTTCTGCAATGAGCTGCATATTGGCGTATAGCTTCTTGCGCTGAGCTTTGGTTAGGTACCGATAGCCCTTGTATTGGTATTCGGTCCAGAGGTTAATGACGGCGATGTTGTGCTGTAGTAAGGGGTCTAAGCGGGCTCGTGTTCGTGATTGGCTGCCGCGTTCGGACAGCCGTTTGAAAAATCGTCCGACGGCCCTTTCCGTTGCGTCCGTGTACGGCGTAAAAAAATAAAAGAGATTACTTATAAGTCCCATGATGGTAGTGTAGCAAACTGTTAGAATTGAATAATTGAAATTTATATAGTATAATATTAAAAAATTATCTACCTTACAGTCTGATGAGTAATACTAATAGAATCCCGGAATTTTTCGATTGGGATGCGGAAATTGCCGCACCACCGTTCGACTATGATGGTCATGGACTCGGCCCCGATGTGAATATATATTTTGGCCTTAAGCCGACTGATGACGTAACGTCAGTGCGGGCCCCTTGGCATAAGCGTACAACATTCAGATCGGCCGATGGACGCCAGTTCGAGGTTGGTGAAAGGGGTGCGAGAAGTTTTATAATCGACCCACGAACGGGTCTGCCTATAACTGATGGATTTCATGATCTATTTTCGATTACAGATTATGGTATGCAGTACGGTAAGGGTACTGCTGTTTACGAGGCCGAGGCTTGTGAGCCGGGTTTAATTCCCCCTAGGTATAGTCCTGAGGAGCCCGATGAGCATATAAAAGACTATCCAGCCTTTTTGCGAGCAGATTATTTTGTTGTCAGAAAAACGAAAGGACCCGTTCGTCACCTGCTTGCCCCGCAGCCTGTCAATGAGGGCCCAGAAAGAGATATAAATGCTGAACTAGGCCGGGATGTTTTTGATCAAACGATGGCTGGTCTAGTTGGGGGCATTGCTGCTGGCCCACATGCCGGATTGTTGAGGCAACTCAAGAAGGCTGATAAAGTCGTCTCTTTCCCGGAGTTAGATGGCACAACAGGCACAGCCCAAGCCTTGGTGCGCAGGTGCAAAAATGGAACGAATGTTATATCTCTTCTGGGTACGGACAAAAGAATTGACGAAGGATTCCATTTGGTTAAATCTCCGGGGGGCGACGTTACGCTCGTTCAGGCCAGCTTTGAGCGATCTTGGCCAAGTGCACAAACGGGATATGCTCATCATATGCAGGCTGCTCAAAAGCGTCTAGAGGAATATTACAAGGAGCTTGGATCTGTCGCAAAGGCAGAAGATGGTTTGGGTGCAATGCTTCGGACTGCCTGGGGCCAATTGGGCAATATATCTCTCTGGCGAGCTCGCCAGATTCTCAAAAAGAGCCTGGACTCGTAACTTTGGTTCCCACTTATAGTGTTAAAATTTTTGGGTTTTGCCTTTCTAGTTTATTTATCGCCCGAAACTCTGTCATGAAAGAATATTTCGCAAAGTCCGCCAGGAATAATGCCCGGTCCGCCTGGCGCAAAGAACGCTTCTACTTCTGGCGGCAGGTCGGTCGTGCGTTGGGGATGATCAATCGACGTTTCTACCTCTTGGATGGATGTAACGTCATCTACAATTTCTATGGCATTGCCAGTGGAAATGCGGGCGAGTTTGGAGATTCGGCCCCGTACGTTGTATTCTCCATTAGTAATTAGTTCGGCTCGGCGTCGTATGCCGCCTTGTATATCGAGAGTTCCGTCGTTCATTCTGAAAGACGAATCGCGGCGGAGCGAACCACAGATGGCGATGTACGCAATCGGACTGTGAACAACCACCTTTGCTCCCCTGCCGATGCCCTCGCCAATGGTGGCGACGGTTACGGGTCCGGTGAAATGCACCTCAGCATCCTTGCCTATGCCATCGTGAATGATGAAATGGGTATCTCTTATCTCGGCCTTTGCGCCAGGTTGAAATCGGCCAAAGCGCCGGGTTGGGCGCGAAAAATTAGGATAGTCCGGAGATATCATCCTGTAAATGTTAGTATAACGATGCTCGCCGGTCAAGTTTATGGTATTCCGGACTTAGTGATTCAAGAACTATATGCTACTGTCCAGTAGGCATATCCGGGATTGTAGGATCACGACGAGTTTTCGCGGCAAATGTTTCGGCAATTGTTACTGCGGCAGGATCGGAGTAGACGAGCTCTAGCCCGCTACCTTGTCTTACTGTACCAGGTTCTATAACACTGACATACCAGCCACAGCGACCGTTTTGCATCATTTGTGCTGCGACGGACTCAACACCCAAATGGATTGGTAGTTTGTAGCAGGGGCGGCGTGGCTTTGTTACCTCCAGTAGACTGTTGCCCCAACTGAATCTATCGCCAATACGAACGTCTTCTTCGGTGAGGTCTGTGACGGTCAGGTTCTCACCAAACGTACCAGGCTGATCACTCGTCCCAATCTCGATCGCCCATGCTCCTAGATGTGCCGCCGGATACATGTATACGGCTTGAAGCAGTCCGCCATGTATGCGCTTGCCGCCCACGACACGCTTGTCGGCCTGTTCATCTCCCAGGATTCCATCCGGGGTTAACACGATTTCTGTGCCAGCCAAGGCGTACTTTCGGATACTTGATACTACGTCTTGGCCGTGACGGGCCCCTATTATTTCGGGTGTTCCTATGCTAACTTGTACAATCTCCGGCATAACGATGATTCCTTAGTGCGTTATAGAATATATGAATTTAGCTACAGCTTTGTAAATCGAGGGACTGTTTCGCCTTGCCATTCGACCATCGCGAGCCATGAGACTAAAGGACGGACAAATGTAAGCTTCTCTTCATAGTCTGCTCGATAAATAACGCATAACTCATTATCCTCTTCTTGAAATGCAAGGTTGAGCACTGTGTAGGTATTATGTGCAGCTTTGTAGTGTCTGTATTGTGCGCCGATTTCTACTTTATCCTGAGCCTGTTCAAGTTCGGCTTTCAGCTGAACTTGTCCTGTATGTATCCTCTCCATAAAAAAAGTATAGCAACAAAAAAGACTCTCCAGAGCGGAAAAGTTACAAAGCTTCTTGCGGACCACACGAATCAATACAGCTACCACCCAGTATTCTCTGGATCGTCTCTGCGTGTTTTTGGGATTCGGCAAGCTGCCTATTGTATGCCTCTTGTTGCCCCGCTGTCATCGCGTCGAAAGAAAAATTAGTACCCGCACCCATTTTGAAAGAGTCGCGGGTCACGTCGATTCTAAACAGTAGATCACCGAGCGCTTCACAGCGCCTCCCAGTATTAGGACAAACGCCTTTTAGCAGGTTTAGATATTTAGGGTCTTCGTGTGGAGGAACCTCGACGTGGTCTGTCATAAAAGAAAAATATACCATACAATGCGGTAATTGTAAAGGCTAGGCTCGAAGGTATGCTTACCCTTAGGGTCTGCTGATAATTGGCGCCTGACGCACAAAG
>DASVXH010000023.1:0-4569 GCA_036392795.1 Saccharimonadales bacterium (SeqCode) | reverse complement strand
GGGTATGACCATGCACCATCATCATGGCGCTAGTTTTGATGATGCGTACGCTCAGCGCCTCGCGGCATTGCAGACTACTCTGGACACCGATTGCTAGCTGTTCTTCTCTTCCTGCAGAACGGACAATATGTTGCCTGACGGGTCTTTGAACCAGGCTATGTCCGGCCCTTGATTATAGGTAAGCCCACGGGCAATACCATCTTCGTCGGTCATCTCATCATACTGCTCAAAGGTAACACCCTTTTCTTTGAGGGCATTTACCGCTTCATCAATGTTGTCGACACGAAAGTTGAGACAGGTATAGCTGGCCGGCTGATGATCGGGCTTAGGATATAAAAACACGCCGTTTGTACCGGCAATTTCCAGCATTAAGCCCTGGGGAATCTCTTTAACCGTTAGGCCCAGCGTTTGTTCGTAAAAATCTTTTGCATCTGACAGATCTTTTACCGAAAAACTACTGAAGGCTTTAGAGTTTTTAAACATATTATTTCCCTCGATTACATAGCCTAGTATAGTGATCATTTACCATTCCGTCACTACGCCGGTTGACGGCCAGTGACCATACCGCTACAATCTGTCAATTGAAAGTCTAACCACCAGGGATATACGCAGATGCCACACTACACCCCATTATCCGAATTACCGTCAACCATTGACGAAGAGAATCGATTCGCCTGGAACCTTCAGTTGCCGCCGCATCTTGATGCCGAACGGCTGGAGATTAATACCACCAGATTGGCGCGTTTTGGACGGATAGCAGGTCTGAGCGGCGTTATGATAAGCGAGTACATAGGCAAACAGACTACTTATGAAGCCCCGGGGATTAGTGGCATGTTCAATGACGGCACAGCGGGCGGGACTGGGACAGCAAAGGCCAACAAGGTCGAAAGCTACCAAATGAAGCTTATCAATACCGAAGAGGAGCTTGAGCTTCCGCCCCATTATCAATGGCCCGTGGCTCAGCTCTGCATCAACAGGCCGGAGCTAACACGCAACATTATTGACAACAAAAAAGATAAAGACGACCACAAAGTCTGGGCCGACCAGCTGGATAAGGTTGTGAGAAAAGGGCTTTTCTGGGCGACCTCTCAAGTCACCGTAGCCGGTCGCCTTGACCGCAACATCCTACTAAGTTGTGTGGGCACTGGCGCGCTCACGAGTGGTGTCGGTTTTCAGGAGCCGATCTCTCTTGGTATCTGGGCCGCATGCTATGCCGCAACGCTATATTCTGAACGTGAAGCATTAAAGAGTAGTTTCCATGATCGACGCTTGAGCTTTCTGCCCTGGTCCATACAGTACGACCGGCTTTTATTAGCTGGCGTCTATTCAACCTTAGGCTTTATCCGCGACAGAGGCGAGAAACCGCGAGACAAGGAGCAAGATGTCCCACTATATCTCCATAGCTGAACTCCCACCAACTATCAACGAAGAAAATCGGCTTGCCTGGAACGTTCAGCTACCCCCACATATTGATGCCGAACGGCTGGAGATTAATACCACCAGATTGGCGCGTTTTGGACGCATTGCGGGGTTTAGCGGCGTGATTATAGATGAATACATTGGCGAACAAACCACCTATGAAACTCCTGCGGTAGGCGGCGTGTTCAACGACGGCACTGCGGCAGGGGTGGGTAGCGCCAAAGCGAACAAGGTCGAAAGATATAAATGCGCACGTCTTTCCACTAAAGAAGAGCGAGAGCTGCCGCCGCAGTATCGATGGCCAGTAGCCCGGGTCAGTATAAATAGGCCTGAACTAACCCGAAATATTATCGACAAAAAGAAGGATAAGGACGACCATCAGATATGGGCCGAACAACTGGACAGCGTCCTAAGACGAGGACTTCTTAGAAACGCACATCTTGCCACAGGGGACAATAGCCATGAGCTTGCCGGAATTCTGGGCAGCTATGGAGGGGGCCAACTTGTGGTAGGTACTGTATTCCAGGAGCCACTATTTTTTGGTCTTTGGGCGACAGTATATGGCGCAAGCCTAGCTTTTGAGCGCAAGGCGCTTAAAACTAACTTTCAGGAGCGACGTTTGAGCTTGTTTCCATGGGGTCTTCAGTATGACCGGCTTGCCCTAGCCGCCGCCTATTCATCGCTTGGCTTTATCCGCGATAGAGGCCAAAAAACGCAAAAAGAGAATCAATAAGGTGCCGTATACACCGGTGTCCGAACTGCCGCGACAAGCCGACATCGATAGCCCGTTTGCCTGGGATGTCGTATTGCCGCCTTAAAGACACATTTTAAGGATAGAAGGTGGAGTATTTTCCCGGGCGGTCTTGTTGCTGATAGAATCGTAGTTGGTATGCTTTATACAACCTTGCCTTTTGTCCGCGCCCGAAGGAAAAACCCGCCAGAAAGAGAAGGTTAGAAATGTTGCACTACCCGCCGATTCCGGTAGCAGATACCCATTCGTCAATACGCTTTGTTCGTAAAAAAGGCGAGCACCCAGAAGAAGACTAGGCTTCCGAAATATTATGGCTGGCCCGTCTGTCGCCTTGAAGCAGTCTAATAACGCGCGACTGGCCTTGTTTGGAGCGAAGACCAGCTAAAAGCCCCAAAACCGGCACACCGTCCTCTGAATTACCCAAGGGCCGGTAATAAGCCCGGACCACATTTTCGTTCGTAGACCTATTGCCGGTATAAAAGGTAGGCTGTTTTAATACAGGATTCTTATTAGCCCTTCCCGTAAGTAAGTGTCGAATGATTGATGCCGCCAAAGTATCCCAGAATTGATCGCCTTTATGGTGATTAAGCAGTTTTTCTTTTAAATCTTTGAGCGCATGGTTGCCGTCTGTCAGGTCCAAAATGCGGGCAACTTCCTTGCCGTCATAATAGATAGACCGCATGTCAAAGATCTGTGCATCAGGCTTCAGCCAAAACATGTCCTCTATATGCAGCTGCGCTTGATTTGGTAGGTCCTCGACATCAATTGGAACGGGGTCACCGATGCCGCCACCCAAGGTTACGCTCTCCTCGTTTTCCACCTTATCCTGTGGGTTGTCGGCGATTGACCCTTCTGCTTTAGAGGTGACAGCTCCAGACTTCATTCCAAAACCCATTACCATTAACTCCAGTGCGACTTCGTCGGCAGAAATCGTCTGATGCTCCAAAAATACCCCAGCAGTAGTCTTGTAGTTTTGGGTTAGCCCGCGGCATACGGTTGCGTCTTCCAGTATAATTCTGGCGATGTGCGCGGAAAGTTGGGCACGATAAAGACGAAGGCCGACCTGGTCCGTTGCGTCTAGGTTTTCATGCAGTTGCGCATCATAGGTCATCGCCAGTAGTCCCAGTAAGGCAAGCGCTCCACATCGTGTGGAACTCTGCACATCCTCATCCCCTACGATAACCCCCATATGTTCCAGTCGCCGTACATTCGCCACGCCCAAACCACCCGGCGCCGCAGAATCCAGGCTGCGAATAATTCCAGTCGAAAACTGCTCAGAATCATCCGTAGTTTCTGTTGCCTGGTCGATCAAATCCAGCACAGCGTCGGCATCGACCGGGTTACGGACAGCATTTTCCCACAGAATATGTTGGACCTCGGTTAAGGGCGTAGGTAAATCACTCATTAATTTATTGCTTAGAATTCCTTGAGTTTATATCATGAGAATAAATAAATTACAAACTTAAGCAGGTTTAATTGCGGCTTAATTTTGAACTGCGATAGTAGCAGTTGTAAAAATTAATATAAGGAGAGACCATGAAAACACTATCAAAATTAAAGGTGTTAGCCAGCGGGATGACCCTGAGTTTAGCACTGGTAGTTGGTTTTACGAGCGCCGTCTCGGCCGCACCAGTAGTTGGCGCTCAGCCGCCAGTTACCAGCGTGTCCGGCCCGCAAAGTAAGCCGGCCGTCGAACCAGGCAGTCGGGATGCCAAAAAAACCGAAGCCCTTGGCATCACCAACTACGCAAAGGTTGATAGCAACGGTAAGCTACAAGCCGCACCAAAGACATTTAGTCCCCTGGCAGGGAATGTTAGCGGTGTTGACTTTTGGACGCCTTACAACTACTGCTACCACCACCTAGTATACCCCACGGTTCGCAATACTACAGCTACCGACAAATACATCCAGGTACGTCTGTACAACCAAAGCGGTTACCGCGACATTTACACCACGATTTACGCTAACAGCTACGCCTACCCTGCATTTTACGGTGTCGAGGGCAGCTGGACCGCATACCTGTACGTTTGGAACGGCTCAACCTACCAGTACGACGAATACTGGACGGGCAACAACACCTGTAATGTATCGGTCGTTCGCGACTACAACACCAGTGGCTGGGTACGCCTAGCTATCAAAAACAATGGTACGGCATACGCTTCACAGCGTTCAACCGAGCTCGCACCGTACCCAGGTAGCGGCACATACACCGGTACCCAGTACGACTACCCAGTAGCTGGCGGTGCAACAATATACCGCTGGTTCCAGGTGGGCTACACGCCTTATGGCATCGTTTCCGACACCCAGGATAGCTGGCTCACGCCATCCTACTTTACTGGTGATCTTTAGTTTCCGCACGATCGCCAAATAAACCAAGCCACGCTTCTGCCAGGGAGCGT
>DASVXH010000022.1:0-18069 GCA_036392795.1 Saccharimonadales bacterium (SeqCode) | reverse complement strand
GCCATGGCACGGACGGATTTTTGGACCGACAGCCAAAAGGCACAAACAATAAGCGCAAAAGAAGCGAAGCTGAAAAATCGGATTGACCCCTGGCTGAGTGTGCAAAAAGAGGTGAAAGACGCTTTGGAATTGGCGGCGCTCAATGACGACGCTTTAACAGATGAGCTGGTGGGGCAGTTGCAGGAGCTGGAGCAACGATTTGAATCACTAAAAGCCGATTTACGGTTGAGTGGGCCCTATGATGACTACGACGTAATTTTGGCTATCTACGCAGGTGCGGGGGGCACCGACGCTCAGGATTGGGCGGGCATGCTCCTGCGCATGTATGTTCGCTGGGCCGAAAAAAACAAGCTGAAACTGACAATGCTGGATGAATCACTGGGTGATGAAGCTGGTCTAAAAAGTGTTACTCTGACGCTGAGCGGCAACTTTGTGTATGGCAAACTTAAGGGTGAGCATGGGGTTCATCGCTTGGTGCGGCTAAGTCCGTTTAACTCTAGTAATCTCCGTCAGACCAGTTTTGCTAAAGTGGATGTTTTGCCCAAAATTGAAAGCCCGGAGGCGCTGGAGATTGATAGCAAGGACTTGCGTATCGACGTGTACCGCTCCGGTGGCCATGGCGGACAGTCGGTCAATACTACAGATTCGGCAGTGCGGGTCACCCATATTCCGACGGGCATTTCGGTAGCTATCCAAAACGAACGCAGTCAGCTGCAAAATAGAGAGACCGCGCTAACGATTCTACGGTCGCGTCTGATCCAGTTGCAGCTAGAGCAGCACCAGGAAAAGCTGGAGCAATTAAAAGGCCCAAACCAGTCGGCGGAGTGGGGCAATCAGATTCGCAGTTACGTACTGCATCCGTACAAGCAGGTCAAGGACTTGCGAACGCGGTACGAGACCAGTGATATTGAAGGCGTGCTGGATGGCGCCCTGGATGCATTTATAGACGCATATTTAGATTATTCGTTGGCCAGTAAATAGCTTAAACAATTACTGTTTTTTGGTTACTTTTTCGTAAAGGTGCAAGTAGGTTTGAGCGCGAACGCTGGGATCATCGATTCTTGTTATGAGTTCGGGTTGAGATAGGTTGACCGTCAAGTCTTGTAACGTTGTGTCGCGGGCTAGCCCCTTGGGCATCAATAACGCCAGATCGGCGTTGGACGTCTCTACGATAATGTCACTGACTATATCTTCGGTGCCGGGGTAGCTAAATAGTCGTTTGACCATGGACTCGTCTTGAAGTACGAGAAGAATTTCGACAATTTGATTATGGGTTTCGATGCTGCTAGCGCCCCCTGTATTGAGGTTCTCTAGCAACTTTCTCACTCCATAGAAAACCTCTTCTTTGAGGGTTTGATCATTGTTTTTTGCGGCCACTCCAGCGATGGCCTGCAAGCGGAAATGTTGTTCTGGAATATCGAGGGCCAGTATCAATTTGCCTGTTCGTCCGGCCACTCCGGCTATGGCCTTACTGCGACCCGGCGTGTCATGAGGGATGTCGCCTATTGATTCATCGTTTTGGCTAGCGGCTTCACTTAACTCAATGGCCTTCAGCGTGCGTCTACGCAACTGTGGGTCAGGAATGAGTTCTGCAAATGCTTTGTCGAGGTATCTGGTGGCGATCCTGTGCATGAGCATGGTGATTTCGTTCTGTATTGCTGGGCGAAGTGTTTTTTTGCTCAATTCATATAATAGGCGTTGCTGGATGGCGGTAAGTAATTCTACGCTTGGGTCGCTGCCTAGCGGCAGACCCAATTCTCTTAATACGGTGATGCGTAATTCGGGGCTTTCTATCCTGTCTATAAATTGAAGGGTAGAACCGTGCGTGGCGATTCTTCTCTGCCAGCCGGCACGGTTTTCTGGGCTAAAAGAAAGAGCTGCCGCCCACGCTTCCTCACGGTAGAATTCTGCCATTTCCGGGTCTGGGGTATGATTGGCGAGAGAGAGCAGGGCATAACACCGATGGTCGGGATCTTTAATTGCGTAGGCGGCGTCTCTGTCGCCGTGTCGTGATGCTCGGAAAGTGTAATACAGATCCAGTCCCTCGTTGTCACCAGCCAGCGACGCTGGGTCATTGGTTCGCAGCGCGCGTTCCGCAAGTAGAGCACTTCTTTCCTGAGCAGGCAGTTGATTGATGAGTGTCGGGTCTAATGTTTCTTCGGCTACAACAAACCAGGTATCGTGGAGTTCATCATCGTCGTGTGCTTTGGCTTCTTCCAGCGACTGACAGGCCTCCTCCAGAACGAGCAGGCAATCGCTGTCTCCTATGTACTGAAGCCGCGCGGCCACTATGCCAAGCAACCGTGCACGCTCGCAAGGTGATTCGACAAGTTGCGTGGTTTCATGCGCTTGCCGTAGGTAGGCGCGAGCTTCAGGGCTAACAAAGGGTGTTTTATCGTTCATTGGAATTTAACTATATCCTAACTCAGGGTGCAGAGAAGGGTCAAACTCGCCACTCCACCATGTTGACAAAAAACAAAGCTTATGCTATTATGTAGATACTGTTAAAAATAAACAGGAGAAACAAAAAACAAATATGACAAAAATCAACGTAACTTTTATTAGTTCAGTAACGCAACTAAAACCAACAATTATGTTGCCCGAACCAATAAAAGTAGAAGATCAACCTAATGCGAGATCTCGCTGACGTAGATAGAAAAAGTCATGACGTTTCTAGCAAAAGAGTCGGAAAGCCCGGCTCTTTTGCTTTTTTGGCGTAGGCAGCAACTAGGCACCAGAAACGCTTATGGTACAATACTATGGATGATTTTGTTGGACAGGGTAACAAAGAAATATGGTCGCATTGCCACACCGGCGCTCGATCGTGTGAGTTTGCATGTCGAACCGAAAGAATTTGTCATTGTCGTGGGACAGAGTGGTGCTGGTAAGTCAACGCTGCTTAAATTATTGACGCGAGAAGAGCGCCAAAGCAGCGGCAAAATTATTGTTGGCGGCATTGACTACGATAAATTGAGGGACAAAGACATTCCGCTGTTGCGCCGCAAAATTGGCGTGGTTTTTCAGGATTTTAAACTACTGCCCAATCGAACGGTTTTTGAAAATGTGGCTTTTGCGCTGGAAATCGTAGGCATGGGAAACCGCGAAATTCGCCATACTGTACCCAAAGTATTAGATATTGTGAACCTTAAGGGTAAAGAAAAGCGTATGCCCTACGAGTTGTCGGGTGGTGAACGCCAGCGTGTAGCCATTGCCCGCGCTATTGTGCGTCAGCCCAAGATTTTGATTGCCGACGAGCCTACGGGCAACCTGGACCCCAAACACGCTTGGGACGTTATCGCCGTACTGGAGAAGATTAATCGTTACGGAACAACTGTATTGCTGACCACTCATAATCAGGAAATCGTGAATAAGCTAAAACGTCGCGTCGTTACCATCGAGCACGGTCAAATTGTAAGCGACCGCGCAAAGGCGGCCTATAATCTATGAAGCGTAAATTAGTCACGTTATCCCGCATTTTAAGTACGGGCGCCGTTAACTTTGTGCGCAATGCATGGCTAGCAATAGCAGCCATGGCGGTTATGGTAGTAACGCTGACGATCGTATTATTTTCACTGATTGCAAACGCTACTTTTTCGAACACTATCAAGCAAATTACTGATCGCATCGACGTTTCGGTGTACCTAAAAGACGAGATAACGCCGCAGCAACGTGAAGAACTGATCGGTGATCTAAAAAAAATGTCGAATGTTGAGCGTGTAACTTACATTTCCAAGGACCAAGTTCTGCAAAAATATATCAAAGATAACGCTGGTAACCCGGAACTGCTTGCGGCTGTATCGCAGACTGATAACCCTTTACCCGCAACCATTCAGATCAAGCCACGCGATCTGAATAAGTTGGGTGATCTAAAGGCATTTTTATCCAAACCCGAACTCGTGGCCCTGCAGTCCGATGAAACGTCATATTCTGACAACCGCAAAGAAGCAATTGACCGTATTACACATTCAGCTAATACGCTGGAGCGGGCAGGAATTATCGCCGTGATCGTATTCGCTATCGTGACCGTGCTTATCATCTTTAATACCATTCAGATGGCAATCTTTAATCGTCGCGACGAACTGACAATTATGCGACTTTTGGGCGCCAGTACGTCATATATCCGCGGGCCATTTGTGGTCGAAAGTATTATTTATGGGGCTTTGGCGGCGCTCATTTCGGTGCTATTGATTCACTCACTGTTTGCGGTATGGCGTTCGTCACTAGAAGCAACCTCGCTAGGATTACTGGATATAAATTACGCGGCTACGTATTTCCGTGACAATTTCTGGCGCTTTTTGCTTATGCAATTAGGAGTTGGTATACTCATAGGTGCCGCATCATCTATTGTTGCAACCAGGCGGTATCTTAAATTCAAAACCAAGAAGTAATCGAAACTTATCAATATAGTTATCTGAAGCAAAGCTCGTCACATATGCGGGCTTTTTCGCCGCCAGAGGGAATCTTGCGAAGATAGTGGGGATATGCTAATGTTTAAATTACAAGATAATAAAATAAAAATGAAAAAAATCAGCATTAATCGATTGGTAAAGAGTAAACGAATAGGGGTCTTAGCTGTTTTGGTAACGGCGGCCGTACTGACCGCTGGCATGTCGATTATGCCGCGGGTAACGGCCGATCCTATTTCTGACCAAATCCGTCAGCTTCAGCAGCAAAATGCCGCTAACCGCAGTGCGGTTGCCGAACTCCAGAATCAAGCCGTTAGCTACAAAGATGCTATCGCCCGCTTGCAGGGCCAGATCAATATAATCCAGGGCCAGATCAACGACAATACCGCCAAACAAAACGAAATCCAGGCCGCCATTGTTGCAAACGAACAGGAATTGGCCCGTCAGCGCAGTATTCTGGGCGAGAGTATTCGTGTGTCCTATGTTGAAAGCAAAATCACGACGCTTGAAATGCTGGCAACCAGCAAAAACCTAAGCGATTTTGTAGACAAAGAGGAGTATCATACTGCCGTAAAGAACAAGATTCAAATAACCCTACAGCGTATTAACGACCTACAAACTCAGCTAAAGGAACAGAAGGTCCAGATTGAACGACTGCTTGCCGAACAGCAAGCACAGCGTAACGAATTGGCTACTGCCCGCAGCGAACAGGCAAGGATGTTGTCCTATAATCAGGCTCAGCAGAATGACTACAACCAAAAAACCAAGGCCAACCAGGCGCGCATCGAATCTTTGATCGCTGCCCAGCGCCGCGCCAACAATTCAACAGATGGCGGTTACTACTTCCTGCGATTTTCTGGTAACGCCAGCGACTTCAACCTGCAGGCTTACCCGTATGCCAATGCCGGCTTTAGTATGAGTACTGCTCCTGGCTGTGTAGATGATGATGGTCCAGATAAATGGGGTTACTGCACCCGACAATGCGTATCATATGCTGCCTGGGCAGTCGAAGCCTCTGGTCGCAATGCGCCGCGCTTCTACGGCAACGCTAAGGACTGGGTAGCTGCAGCGTACCGCAACGGTGTCGAGGTTTCGCGCATCCCGCAGCCCGGTGATGTAGCTATTAGTACCTCTGGTACATGGGGTCATGCAATGTATGTGCTGGATGTTGATGCCGATAAGATTTACGTCGCTCAGTATAATGCTAATCTTAATGGTGAGTTTTCAACCCAATGGCGCAAATATTAGAATTTCGTCCAGCTTAATTTCTACTGATAATTCGCGACAAAGCTCTCCGGAAAATAGCTCCGGGGAGCTTCTTTTTTGCTATACTTAGTAGTAATAGAATACGAGTGAAACGAGGAAGACGTGACAGAACGTAGTGACGCCTATAAGGGTGAATCCAAGACCAACAAAGTACTAAAGACTGCGGGGTTGACGCTGGCTGCGGCCATGATCTTTTTATTTGGGTTTGGAATGGGTAACGGCAGTGTCAGTTTTGGCGCATCAACACCGGAGGCAAACAAGAGTCTGTCAAGCGATCTGAATTACGCCTCCGTTGAGCAGATTTATGATCTGCTTCGCAATAATTACGATGGTAAACTGGACGAAGCAAAATTGATAGATGGCCTAAAGGCGGGTCTCGCCAAAGCTACGGGCGATCCTTATACGACATACTTCAACACTGAAGAAGCCCAAAAATTTGAAGATCAGCTCCAAGGTGCTTTTACGGGCATTGGTGCCGAATTGGGCAAAGATGATAATGGCAGCTTGATGATTGTTGCGCCTATCGAAGGATCGCCGGCTAGCAAAGCAGGTATCCGTTCCAAGGATATCATCGTCAGTGTGGACGGGGCATCTACGGTCGATATGAGTATCGAAGAAGCCATCCGCCGCATACGAGGTCCTAAAGACACAGAAGTAACCTTACGAATTGTCCGCAATAAATCTGAGGACTTGTCGTTCAAAATTGTCCGCGACGAAATTAAAATCCCCAGCGTAAAGTGGGAGATGGTAGACAGCAAAATAGGGAAGATCTCGATTAGTCAGTTTGGAATGGAAACTTACGATTTGATGCTTCAGGCCGCCGATGAACTAAAAGACAAAGGTGCTACCAAGATATTACTAGACCTGCGCGATAATCCCGGGGGTGAACTGAATAGCTCGATCGATATCGCAAGTCTGTGGCTGCCTGCCGGCAAAACTATTCTGCAGGAAAAGCGAGGTGGTATAGTGACTAAAACGCACATTTCCAAAACCGAAGGTGACCCAGTCTTCAAGGATATGCCCACTGTTGTCCTAATAAATGAAGGTAGTGCCAGTGCGTCTGAGATCGTGGCCGGCGCGCTGCACGATAATAACGTGGCCACGCTGTACGGTCAAAAGAGCTACGGCAAAGGGAGTGTCCAGGAAATTCATAAATTGCCCCGTGGTGCCGAGATTAAGATAACCGTGGCTCGCTGGTACACGCCCGCCGGTCA
Source organism: Saccharimonadales bacterium (SeqCode) (assembly GCA_036392795.1). GTDB lineage: Bacteria > Patescibacteriota > Saccharimonadia > Saccharimonadales > UBA4665 > JARIHD01. The sequence goes on along the minus strand of DASVXH010000022.1, from coordinate 11,183 downwards.
AAATATCGATAAAAAAGGCATCAAGCCCGACAAAGAAGTAAAAATATCCGATGAAGATTATGAAAACAAAAAAGATCCTCAAAAAGACGCGGCTCTAGAGTTCCTGAGAACTAAGTAGTATCACATTATTGACTCATATATAATATTATGCTAATGTTATTTTAGTTATTCTAAAACAAAAGCCATAGTATGCACAATCAGCCTCCAACTCATGATTCGTTTAACCACCGGCAGTCCTCCGCGTTTGCTGAGCGTAAACGAAAGATAGGTAAATTTGCGCGGGTCAGTGCCTTTACGGTAGGCGCGGTCTTAAGTGCTGTCGGCACCGTAGGCGCTCTTCAGCCACAAGAAACTACTGCCGGACGTGCCGTCGCAGTGCCAGCCGCCGAGCGCACAGGTGACCCGCTCGAATATGTACAAAGCCCTGATCGTAATAACACCGTTGCCGAAACCTTTCAAAAGGTAAGCGACCGTATCCTGGAAAGAGCAAAAAAAGATGATGCTTCCGTAAAAACCTACTACGAGGAGCCACAGGGTCAGCCTGGCATGATAACCCAAGTCATTAAACGAAATGGCAAGGAGTATCAATTTCGTCTGGGTGTAGCCAAGGTGAAGGATCCCACCCCAGTAACTGGTTTGTATGCGCTGGATAATAATCACAAAGTGTTAATTGTCCAGGGCTTTGATAGGCCCAACGGCGAAATAAACAGATATAGCTATTTAGCGCAGCCAGACGAGGGCCGGGAACGAAGTACGGCATGGTCGACCGAAGCATCTGACAGGCCAATTCAGCCAGGCGAACAGGTAAAAGAAGTTAATCCGGGCGCCATTAGCAGATATGGTTTGACCTACGGTGAGGCCCTGGTTCTGGACCGATTGGCTATTGATAATGCTGGTTACCTCGCAGACCAGGCTGGCATCTAGTCTGATCGTCCCTGATTATTAACTATCTTCCTTGCGATTCGGGGCATTGTAGGCTACTATATGCTTAAAGTGAGTAAAAGAGGTGTAAGGTGGCAAGGCCTACAAAGTATATATTTGTAACTGGTGGTGTGCTTTCTGGTTTAGGAAAGGGTATCACCGCCGCCTCCATCGCCAATACACTCAAAGCCCGCGGGCTAAATGTCAACATTCAAAAATGTGACCCGTATCTGAACGTCGACGCAGGTACGTTAAATCCGCGTGAGCACGGCGAGTGTTTTGTGACGAAGGATGGCGCAGAAACCGATCTTGATCTAGGTCATTATGAACGTTTTTTGGACCAGGAGCTAACCCAGGCCAGTTCGCTCATGTCCGGCCGCGTATTATTAAAAGTCATCGAAGACGAGCGTGCCGGCAAATACGAGGGTCAATCCGTGCAGATCGTGCCGCATGTCATGGCTGCGATCCAGGAGTATATTCGTATTGCAGGGGAGGGTTTCGATGTGCATATCGTCGAGATCGGTGGTACTGTTGGGGATCTAGAGAGTCAGAGTTTTCTGGAGGCAATTCGTGAGTTTGGATTACGCATGGGGGTAGAAAATTGTCTGTATGTACACGTAGTCTATATGCCGTATTTGGGGGCCAGTAACGAAATAAAAACTAAACCGGCTCAAAACGCCGTACGCGATCTGCGCGGCATGGGAATTGCACCCGACGTTTTGGTGGCCCGTACCGAACAACCGGCGCCGGAATCTATTAAGCGTAAATTGGCGCTGTTTTGTGGTGTTGGCGAAGAGGCGATCGCGCTGCTGCCCAACGCCCCAAGCATTTATCAGGTGCCACTAACACTAGAAGAAGCGGGCATTGCCGATGTTATTTGCAAGCGTTTAGGGCTGGAATCGGGGCTCAAGCAGCCTGATTTTACCGAATGGCGTGAATTGGTAGCCCGTGCAACCAATCATCAGGATAAAAAAGTTCGTGTTGGTGTTGTTGCTAAGTATCTGGACAATTTGGACACCTATATGTCGGTGTTTGAAGCGCTTCGCGCAGCGGCTTGGGCTAACGACACGGGCATTTCTATCGATTGGATAGATGCCGAATCGCTGCACGGTGAAAATGATGTGAAAGATGCTTTGAAGAATGTTGATGGTATTGTAGTGCCGGGCGGATTTGGTACGCGTGGGATCGAAGGCAAGATTTTGGCGGCTCGATATGCGTTGACCCACAAAATGCCGTATCTGGGCATTTGTCTTGGTCTACAGATGGCAGTTATTGCTGCGGCTCGCAGTCATGGCGTAATAGATGCTACGACTGCCGAAGTGGACGCGGCTGGCAAAAACGTCGTCATCCATACCATGGCCGACCAGCACGGCAAGGAAAACACCGGCGGTACCATGAGGCTTGGCGACTACCCCTGTAATATAGCCTCAGATAGCTTATTGGCCAAATTATACGGTACCACCGAGATCACCGAACGCCATCGTCACCGATACGAGTGTAATAATGACTACCGTGATCAATACGAATCCTGGGGAATCCGCGCTACGGGGCTGTCTCCTGATGGCCATCTGGTGGAGATGATTGAAGCGATCGACCATCCATGTTTTATCGCCAGTCAGTTCCATCCAGAATTTAAATCCAGGCCAGACAAGGCACATCCTATGTTTGCCGGTTTTATCAAAAGCCTATTGCCATCGGCCGATTAATAGGGTAGCTTAGGACGTATGGATACATCCACTGCGCAGCCGCCCCTACATCCCAAGCGCATTTTGTTTGTAGAAGATGATGACGCTCTGGCCACCGTATATTTAGTCCGGCTTGAAGCCGAAGGATTCGAAGTCCACCGCGTTTCTAATGGTGAAGATGCTCTTGCCGCGGCCATTAGTTTCAAGCCTGATCTTGTCCTATTGGACGTCATGATGCCCAAGATTAGTGGCTTTGATGTGCTGGACATTTTGCGCAATACCCCGGAAACCGCCAATCTAAAGGTTGTCATGCTAACCGCGCTCAGCCAGGATAGCGACAAAAAGCGTGCCGAGGACCTAGGCGTAGATGATTACTTAGTTAAGTCCCAAGTGGTTATTACCGAAGTTATTGATCGTATAAAGCAGCACTTAGGCGTATAATTTTTGTCACAACAGATGAGGGGCCTCTTTTTGAGGCTTTTTCATTTTAATCCAGGCGGAATAATCGCGCTAAGCTATCCAACCAAATTGACTTTTTAATAAACTTATGCTAATAATATAGGAGTAAAACTATAGCACTATGAATGCAGTAAGAACTCCATCACCAAATAGAATTACAATATCGGGCAATTTAGATCAAGGCCCGATTGACATTCTGTCCCCCCAACACGAGGTAGGGGAGATTTCCAGGCATGGAACGCTGTTGTTCGACAATCATGGGCATGAGACTCCGATCACTCCCCCGTTTCCTGCTGTGGAGGCACCGCAGCGTCATCCGTCGTATGGCGAAACAATGCCGTCGAGTGAAGGGTTGAGGGTTGCGCCTGCAGGACTAGCGGGCAAGGGAATAGCCAATTGGCTGCGTCAAAAGATTGGTCGTGGCAACAAAATCACTAGTGAAGCGCACGAAAAGCAGTCAGAGGTCGACTCATTCTGGAGTGAAAAACACGCGGCTGTAACGGCACGCTCATTTAGTGAGCAAGTTGCCGAAGCCCTTACGCAGCCGAATACCCGCCAAAATATCATCAACTCCGATCCTAAATTAATGCTGCCTAATGCCTCACAGCATGAATCCCGACGTACAAAGGCCAGCTTTACTGAGCGAGAGGGTGTTATCGATCTTGATAACTTTCTGCTTCAAGTTGTAAAGGCCAGCGAGGGTCAGGGTGATCGCCAGTCTCGCGAGATGTCAGATATGGCTAACCGCATGCGCCAGAATTTTAACTTCTTGGGTAAAGAAGAATACAATGCCGCCTGTAAGGGTATTGCCAACGCCTGGAAGGACTATTTAGTTAAGCATCCGAAAGATGGTTATATTAATGTCTTTGATCCACCCGTCTCAGAAGATGGGCCAAAGAAAAGCTACAATGTTGTTCTGAGTGATATCAAAAAAGAGTTCGATAATTTACTTCAGGATCGCCCTGATTTGGTGGCCCGTTTGCGCACCAATCCTAAGGATTGGAGGGATAGTAAGAACGCCAAGCTGATCGTTGTCGACGACTGGATAACTTCGGGGAATACGATCTCTAACAATGCTGCTAAGGCAATGCGTACTGCGCGTGAGATTAAATTATCCGGTTTGGTGCAAAAGACCGAGGCGCACTTATTAATATCGCGTCAGGGTGAATCTCGTCGGCCATGGCAGGTTGGTGATGGGAATCAATTTACGCTACGCAGCTACTACGAGACCGCAACCAATGACCCAAATGCTTCGCCGAGCGGCAGTCATTCATCGGTTGACTATACGTTTGAGACGCCCCTGGGTAAAATGAATGATTACCTGAAGACAAAGGGAGTTTATCGTGAAAAGCCGCTTTTAACGCATATCGAACGAAATTATGACGCCAGGGGTGACCATTACAGGGATGCTTATGATGAGGCTATGACAAAGAGTTTGACCGAGATAGGTAAATTGAACGACATTCTGAACACTCTCGATGCCGAAAAGGATAGTCTGCAAAAAGGAAAGATGACACCGGAATCTTTTGCGCTACTTAATAGTAATCGCGATAGCGCGGCCGCTGTTAAGCAACGTATAGATATGCTAGCAGATGAGTATAGCGCGGCCAAAAGTCGTCAAAGTGAAATTATGGCCCACAACAAGAAAGAAGTTGTTAACAGGACATCTACGCCCAGTAAGGTGAGCGCTTTTGACCTGGAGGGGACGCTTCTCCGTCCCGAGCGGCCACTTCACCATGCGCCTCATTCCCCTGAAGATTTCTATAATTATAGTGGTCGCTTGCTTCACGCCTTGGCCGAGCGGGGCCATGACACGGTGCTCATTACTCGTGCTGAACAGCAAGCGAGTGAAAGACTTGTACAACACGCTGGCGTTCCTACTGCAGTTGGGTCGGTCGCGATGAACGCAGTTCTGGGCGGTGAGCGAGCGCTATTGTCTAATGGTTTGCGCGGAATAGTTGAGAGCAAGGGTGATAAGGGTAATCAACTTCGAGGCTATGTAGATGCCTACCACCGTGGTGATGCTATGATCGACATCGCCGTCGGAGACACGCTTGATGATGCTCCGATGCTTGCTATGGCGCGTAAAGGTGTCGCAATCAACCCCGAGGGGCAGTTCTTTGCCGTAGCGCGAGACAGGGGCTTTACTATTGTCCAGGAAGATAGCAAAGGTGTGACCATCTCAAATCCTGGCAGTAGACCTAAAAGAGTGAGTCATCGAAAGCTAAATAAGATGACGTCTCAGGGCATCATCGGCCTGCTTGAAAAATAGATGCGTTCAGATTCCGATGTGACTGCATCTATTGAGCTAATTCGGATCGATAAAGTAAAAATGACCCGCTTCTAGCGGGTCATTTAATCGGAAGCAAAGCTAGCGGTGTTTATTCGACGGTGACTTCGGTGCGGCGAACGGTTTTGCCGGTGAAGCGGCGAACTTTACGGGTTTTGTACACTACGGTGCCGTCTTTTTCGGCGTGGAGGGTGTAGTTGCGGCTGACTTTGGCGCCTTTGCCTGCGCGCTTGCTAAGGCCTACCTGACGAACCAAGACCTGGCCGGTGCGGACTTTTTGGCCACCGAATACTTTAACGCCAAGGCGCTGTCCGGCGCTGTCTTTGATGTTCTTGGCTGTTCCGCCTGCTTTTACGTGTGACATATGCTTTGTTTACTTCCTTGTTATTACCAAAAGCTCACGAGCGACCAGTTGGTCGGGACGGTGATAAACCATCTCTTTCTCGCTAGCCCCTAAAAATCTCACTCGATTGTACCCCAAAATCTCTAGTCGGTCAAGGGTTGGTAGGTGTAAAATGCGGCCGTCCGGTGCCTGCCAGGCAGGCATGGCAATGCAGCAGCGGGTTCCGGTCGGAATCTGAGTGGCTAGATTCTCTAGAAATTTCTGTGTTATAAGATTGCAAGTGCCAATGATTTCTTGCATTTTTTCGGGGGTAGGCCACTGTTTGAGGGCACGTCCTAGGTATGCTTCGCCAGCAACGACAGAGAAGGGATGCTGCCATTTGTGGCTAGTGGCGTCACCCACCTCTAGTGTCGGGTCGCTAATATCGCCCTTGATGGTGGTGAGCCACTCTAAGTTTTTGGCTGAATAGTCAATCATGCGCGGTTCGATATCGGAACCATAAGCGCCGTAGCCCATCAGCAAGGCTTCTTGCAGGACGACGCCAGTGCCACAAAAAGGGTCCAGGACAATATTTTCGGTCTGGGCTGGTAGGGGCCCGGTGCCGAGATTGATAATGGTTTGGGCTAATTTTGGGGGTAACATGCCCACGTAGGCATCACGTTTGGGACGGCCGTGGTCACGGCGGGCGTAAGCGTCTATGTTTTGGATGGCAACGGTTTGGGCAAAATAGGTTTTGTTGCCGTATTTGATACACAGGGTTTCGCGGCCGCTAGCGCCCGTTAGGCCGTTGTGCAGAACCTGGGCAGTGTTGAGAGTGAGTTCGGTATTAGGGACGATACGCACCGAACGGCCGGTTGGACGGGCGAGTTTTTTTGCTTCTAGGCCTAAGCGAAGAAGCTGGCGAGGCGTGGTCTTAATGCCGTATACGCTGACGCCCAATTTGACCTTGCCTTCCGGAATGTAGTCCATATTATTGGGTAGTTCTTTCATGATGTGGCGTACGATATCGGCCCACTTGGTGGTGGGGATGGTTGATAGCGGCCTGGCCAGGCGGATACTACTGCCGATGCGGTCAAACTGGATGTCATCTAGAGGGATGTCGGTCGCGACAGCAAAATCACCTATGCGTTCAAGGTGCTCGACGCCAAATAAACTCTCCAGCTCGGCGCGCCCGATGGCAGGTTGGCGACCCAGCACAAAAATGCTTTTGTGGTCCATATCACTACATTATAGCAATATTTCTAACACTCCGGTAGCGTATAAAAACAGAACAGAATCTTAAACGACAGGATAGGTTATAATGGGTCGATATGAGCGAACGATCTTTTTTGAAGCGCCGCTGGAAATTGCTTTTGAATATCGCGACCGTGATTGCGATGGGGGTGCTGGTTTTTGCGATTCACGATCAGCTGATTGAAACTTTTAAGAATCTTGCCAAGGTAAATGCGTGGTTACTTTTGCTGCTAATTCCGGTACAGGCTCTTAATTACCACGCGCAAACCAGAATGTATCAGGGACTATTTGCCATGCTGGGTAATAAAGTTACCTATGGTTTTTTGTACCGGGCAGCGCTGGAGCTGAATTTTATTAATCATGTTTTTCCGAGTGGCGGAATTTCGGGTATTTCGTATTTTGGTGTACGCATGAAAAACGACGCGATTTCCGGCGGCAAGGCGACTTTAGTGCAATTGGTTAAAGTTGCTCTCCTGATCTTGTCATTTGAAGTGTTGTTGGTAGCTGGACTGCTGTTTTTAGCGTTCGAAAATAAGGCTAATGACTTTGTGGTGCTTGTAACATCGACGCTAACGACGCTGATGATTGTGGGGACTTTTGCTTTTGTAATGATTATTGGCAGTAAAAAGAGGATTAACGCAACGTTTACGTTTTTGACCAAGGCGATCAACAGAGTGCTGCACTTTTTTATGCCCCACTCGCCAGAGACGATTAGTATTGCGCGAGTGGAAAGCGCCTTTGCTGATTTACACGATAATTATAAGACGATTGAATCGCGGTGGCATGACCTGCGGCGGCCCTTTTTGTGGGCGCTAATGGCAAATTTGACCGAGGTTTTAGCGATCTATGTGGTGTATTTGGCCTTTGGTGAATGGGTTAATCTGGGGGCAGTGATTTTGGCGTACGCTGTGGCGAATTTTGCCGGACTGGTGTCGGTGATGCCCGGCGGGGTGGGCATTTACGAGGCGCTGATGACCGGTGTTTTGGTGGCTGCTGGTATTCCGGCTGCGGTTAGTTTGCCGGTAACGGTGATGTTTCGTATGCTCAGTACCCTTATCCAGGTGCCGCCGGGCTGGTTTTTGTATCATGCAGCACTTCGGGACGATCCGGCTGCGGCCAAAAAGGCAATTAATTCCTAATGACCGCGCCGGCATTTACCGTTGGTGAATTCGTGGCGGTATTGAATCAGACGCTGGAATACGCCTATTCTGGTGTGATAATTACTGGTGAGCTGGCGAATTTTCGGGTGAGCAAAGGCAGGTGGGTATATTTTGACCTAAAAGACGATGACGCGACGGTGAAGTTTTTTGCCACCGTGCAGCAGCTGCCTGGTCCGCTGGAAGACGGTATGGTGGTGGCAGTGAATGGTTTGCCCAGGCTACATGCGCAATATGGTTTTAGCGTGACGGCGCGCAATATTCATCCGGTGGGCGAGGGATCAATCAAAAAGGCGGCGAAATTGCTGGAAGCAAAGCTGGCGGCAGAGGGGTTGTTTGATGCTGAGCGTAAGCGGGCCTTACCGTATCCGCCAGCGCATATTGGCCTGATAACATCGGGCGAATCAGCGGCGTACCGCGATTTTATCAAGATTTTGGCTGCGCGGTGGGGTGGTTTGCAGATAACACTGATCGATGTACAGGTGCAGGGAGAGGCGTCGCCCGTGCAGGTAGCACAGGCAATTGCGCAGTTTAATCAGATGGCTGAGACGCCGGACGTTTTGGTAATTACCAGAGGTGGGGGTAGCGCCGAAGATTTGCAGAGTTTTAGTACGGAACAGGTGACGCGTGCTGTGGCGGCTAGTCGTATTCCCACGATAGTGGCGATTGGTCATGAGGTAGATATAAGCCTGGCCGAGCTGGCCGCTGATCAACGGGCTAGTACGCCCAGTAACGCGGCAGAATTATTAGTGCCTGACCGCCAGGCACTAATGGCGCAGCTTGGATCGCACCGCGATCGATTGTCGCAGCTTGCGCTACGCAGTGTGCATGATGCGCGACGGGAGGTTAGTGTTTTGACTCAGGCCTTGCAAGGAAGTATTAACCAGATTGTCACGCAAGGCAGAGAGTTTTTGACTTCACGGCACCAGTTACTAGAAGCATTTAACCCGCAGACGGCGCTAGAGAGGGGTTATGCTTTGGTACGCTCGGGTGGCCAACCTGTGCGCAGCGGCACACGGGTTGGGATCGGCGATGAAATGATGGTTGAAATTGCCGATGCCCAGCTGACAACAACTATTAAAGCAATTACAATGAAAGACGAATATGGCAAAAAATAGTTATCAGAATCTTAGTTTGGAATTAGACGAGGTGCTGACAGCCTTACAACAGCCCGGAATACAGGTAGATGATGCCGCAAAATTGTACGAAAGGGGTCTGAAGTTGGTAGATCAGCTTGAAAAGCATCTAGGTGAAGCCGAAAATACTATCAAAAAATTGAGCCTACAAGTAGCCGAGCGTACTAGCAAAGAAGAGCTGTGATGTTTTGGGTTGTTTTTGTCGTTATAATTTTGATTTTACTGTTCGGTATGGTGGTGCTTGTTGGCCCGCCGTACCTGCCAACACTTCGCAAACAAATCGATGACGCGTTTGATCTACTGGATATGAAGCCTGGTGAGACGTTACTGGAACTGGGGTCGGGCGACGGGAGAGTCTTGTTGGCGGCTGCCAAGCGGGAGCTAAAGGTTATCGGCATTGAACTGAATCCGGTTTTGGTACTGGTTTCATATATTATTACCTGGAAATACCGCAAAAATGTGCGAATTATTTGGGCAAGCTATTGGGGGCCGCAGTGGCCGCGTGCTGATGCGATTTTTACTTTTATGCTGCCACGGTATATGGCCAAGCTGGATAAGCGAATAGAGCTGTGGCACCCGAAGCCGATCAAGCTGGCCAGCTTTGCTTTTACGATTCCGGGGAAAGAGCCTATTGACGAGCAGGGCGGCGTTCATCTGTATGAATATAAATAAGATATTGAATTGCAGACAGGTTGCGTTAATAAAAATACTTGCGTTTGATGTGCAAATTACGCTACCATAACCGATATGGACAAGTTAGATCAACGCGGCGCAATAAATGTATTGCTGATTCCTCTAGTATTAATGGTGATTTTCTTTGTGGGGGCTGCCGGTTTTGGGATCTGGGCGTTTGTCAGCCGTTCAGATTACAAAAACAATAGCGATCAGAAGGCCGCCGTTGCTGCCTCTGCTGCACGTGAAGATCAAAAGAGTCTGGATGAAGTAAAGTTCGCCGAAGATGCTAAAAAGCCGTTTGATACGTATATTGGACCTGCACAGTTTGGAAATGTGACAATTAATTTTCCAAAGACCTGGAGTGCTTATGTGATCGAAAGTGAGCGGGGAAGTACGCCGATCTCTGGTTATTTTCAGCCGAAGGTTGTGCCTAATACGACCGATCAAAACAACTCATACGCCCTGCGCGTAGAATTGGTCTCCAATACCTACGAGACAGTCCTTGACCAATTTAAGCAGCGCATTGATTCGGGAAAAGCAACGATCAAGCCCTATACTCTGCCAAAAGTGCCTAGTGTGGTAGGGTCGCGCATTGATGGCCAGATTACTAATACCAAACAAGGTGTTATGACTGTTTTGCCACTGCGCAACATGACGCTTAAGATTTGGACCGAATCCAACGACTTTAAAAACGATCTAGACACTAATATTCTGCCCAACTTTAGCTTCGTACCATAGCCCTTCGGCTACTTTCGATGCTATACTAAACCCTAGACAAGGGGGACGAAAAAAGTGCAGCGAAATGTGGCACAAGATGACGGGGGTGGTACGTCTGCTTTGTTGCGGTCGATAGCGGAACAGCTAACCTCGCCATTGACCATTATCTCGCGTGAGGCAGAATTGGCGCAGTTGGCCCAATCGAGAAGCGGACTGACGAGTGGTAACATAAATGCCCGACACATACACGCTCAAGCAACTGCCGCATTAACGCTGGTTGAGAGCTATTTGCTTGGTTTGCAACTAAGTCAGGATCAAGCCCAGCTAATACTGGAGCCAGTGTCTGTGTCGTCGCTGTTAGTTGATGTGGCCCATGAACTTGACGGTTTTGCCAGGCAATATAATGCTGCGCTACAAGTACGTATCGGTGGCCGGTATGAACCGGTTATGGCGCATGCAGGCGGCTTGCGAGCAGCACTGCTTGCTTTGGGCTACGCCTTGCTGGAAAGCTACGGCGCCTCACATACGCGCAACCTTACATTGGCTGTGCATCGTACACCGCACGGC
>DASVXH010000021.1:0-26172 GCA_036392795.1 Saccharimonadales bacterium (SeqCode) | reverse complement strand
CGATTTTATGGCTTCTGTTGCAGCGATTCGTGCCCTACGAGATCAGAATCAACACCTTCTTCCCTCCCACCAACCTGCCGGCTATTGGCATTATTTTGGGTGGTCTCGTGGTTTTACGTGGCGTGTGGGCGACACTGCTACTTCGGACATCCCGAAGTCCAAAAGAACGGGGACTGCGTATTTTCTATGTAGTTCTTGCCGCTGCTTGGCTCATTTTCGTCACTGCGATGAACCGATATGCGTATGGTATTTTTACGCCTAATGCATATAACGCGCTTTCTGATTGGGGTTTGATTGGCCATAATCTGGCAATGAGCGCTTACGCATTATTGTCGATAGGTCTCCTTTTTACGGCCGGAATTGATCGCTCGCTGTACAAGGACACACGTTTTTCGCGCGCTGTTCGGCGCGGATTAGCGCCGTCTCAGCCTAAATAGATGTGTTCCGCTAAACAGAATAAGCGCCGCCAGAATCATGGCTAGGGCTGGCAATCCAAGCGCCAGGTCTACGGCTTTGAAGGCTGGAAAATGTCCGACAATGTCTTTGAAAAATAAGAAGACGGTGCCGCCGATGATTAATAGACCACTGCACACTACCGCGGCCAATCGATGTCGTTTGCCCACAATGGCCTCAATAATTTGATGATTGGCCATTACTACTGCGCCGTTAAAGATAACCGACCAGGTTAGGTAGCTGGTGTTAATTTCATTGGGCGCACGATGAATTAATAGTGAAACAAGCGCGGGCGGCAAGAAAGTCAGAATAATACCAACCAACAAGATGAGCGTATTAACGCCGACGCTTGTCTTTAGCGCGACCAAGGGCCGGCTGGCGATAAATTCTTGCTGTTTGGCTGCCAAATAGAGTGAAATGGGCGCGATAAAGAAAAAGCTAAGCTTGCCAATAACCGATACTGCCGCATAATCAGCGGATTGCCCCGCCGAAAAGAACTGGCCAAACATAAATAGATCCATTCCCAGCAGAAAGTTAATCGTCAGTGCATACAGTACGCTAGCGATAATCAGCGATCGGTGTTGCTTTAGGATATGAACCGGTGCTTCCCAAATGTGTTTAAAAAACTCCAGGTTTTTATGCCTGATCTCTGGTTTTTCCAGCCAGCTAAACAAATTAAAGACAATCACGAACACCACCAAGATGCCGGCGATGGCGGCAATGTCTTTGTGTGTGGCCAGCATCGCGGCACCCACAATGCCGACCAATAATCGTCCGAGCGCCAAGCTAACATTCATTATGGCCGAACGGTTAAAGCGATTGCCGCCCAGATAGATGGCATTTAGTACCATAACAGGAATACTAAAGAATATGACGGCCAGCGTGACGTTTAATAATATAGTGTCGTGCAGGCCGGTGCGCTGCTGTACTGTGCTACTAAAGACGACGCAAAGCCCCAATAGAACCACATACAACCCGTAGATGAGTTTTTGGCAAGCCCGAATAATATTGGCCTGGCTGTCCTTGGCGACATAAAAGATAGCAATGCTGACGATATTGAGTGCCACAAATAAGTTACCAAAGATATTGATAAGATTATTGGCTAGTGTCAGATCGCGGAATTCCTGCGGAGTCAGCAGGCGGATCAGAATAAAATTAAATAGAAAGTTGAAAAACGACGCGACCAAACTGAGCGCCGTAAAAACGCCGATGCCGCCGATAAGTTTTTTGACCGTTTGAATGTGCTTCATACGAGATGTGGTAGCAGCTGTTTTATGCTATCGTTACTATAGTAAGTAAAAAGTGAAACTAATGCACGCAATTTCGATTATTATCCCTTCGTACAATAACGGCTCTTGGCTGCCATCGACCATCAGTCATCTGACCAAGGCGCTGCAAGCCGCCCAGATTACCGATTATGAAATAATTGTGGTCAACGACGGCTCGACCGACAACACCAGTCAATTGTTGGCTGACATCGCTCGCGATGACGCGCATCTGGTAGTGATCAATCAGGAAAACAAAGGGCGATTTTTGTCACGCAAAGTTGGTATCCAAAAAGCCAGCAAAGAATACGTCCTGTTTTTGGATAGCCGTATCGATATCGATGAAGGGTCGTTTAAATATGTCAAAGAACAGATGGCGCGTGATCCAAAACTGATCGCCTGGAATGGTCATGTTCGTATTAAATTGGGCTGGAACGTGTTCGCCCGGTTTTGGGACACGGTAACATTTATCGCCTGGCGGCGGTATCTGCGCCGGCCAAAACTGACGCAGTTCGGACTGGAGGATTTTGATTACTATCCAAAAGGTACCGGATTCTTTTTGGCTCCTCGAAAACTGCTGGAAAAACACATCGATGCCTTTAAATCCAACATCGAGGACATGAAATTTGTGAGTGACGACACGGCGCTGTTGCGCGGCGTGGCAGAGGAAGTAAAGATTACGATCGCGCCGGAGTTTTCATGTCTGTACTATTCGCGGGACCGACTGAAGCCGTTCATTAAGCACACACTAAACCGCGGGACGTTTTTTGTCGACGGGTTTTTGCAGCCAGGTAATCGCTACTTTATTTTGCTGCTTGGTTTTTTGGCGGCGACGCCCATTGGGATTGTATTGCTGATTTTGTGGCCAACGCTCATTTTGAGCGTGCTGGGTATCATGTGGGTAATGGGGTTGCTGGCTGCCTTGGTGCTGGGTACGCCACCGGCCAGTGCGCTCAGTTTCTGGCTGCTTAGCCCGCTATTTGCGGTGCTGTATGGCATTGGTATTTGGCGCGGCGTGCTGATGATTGTTTTGCAAAAACTATCCGGCAAAGGTAGTACCGGCAAAAAGGCGGCTTCTTGAAAGAACTTGGTGCCAGTATTTGGTCATTTGTATTGCGCCACTGCACGTTGACTGCTTTTTTGGGAGCAGGACTGTTTTATCTTTTATGCAGCTGGTTTTATATGGGAGGAGCACTGACCGAATGTACACAGTCGCTCTTTACCTTTCCCGGTGACAATACTGCCGGGATGATTGCGTTTTTTACATTGGATAACCGTGATCCTTGGTATGGCTGGACGAACGCCTGGAGTTTTCCGTACGGTGAATCGATTGGGCAGCCGACGCATATTACAGCGCAAACTTTATTTGTACCGTTTTGGATGTTGGCTAAATTGGTCGGACCGATTTGTAGTTTTAACTTGTTAACTTTGATTGGATTTATGACGGCGGCGCTGACGATGTTTGCCTTTGTGCGCTGGTTGCTCGGCGGGAAATCGTGGGCAGCACTCATTGCTGGCTTTGCGGTTGCCTTTACCCCGTATCTGCAGGTCAAGACCGGTGTGCATATTTCGTACGTGTTTGAGGCGCTGTTCATCCTGACCATCTGGCTGTTCATGCTGTTTTGGCGAGATCCGCGTATGAAGTATGCGATTCCGCTGGGAATGAGTGTGGCATTATTCGCATATACCGATGGGTACTTTATTTTGCTCGGCGGCGTGCTAGCGGCCGGTCTATTAATCGGTGCTGTAGTACACGATTTCTGGGCCGCTGGACGAAAGATTTCAAAAGAGCTGATTAGGCGGCTGAAATACGTCGGTATTAGTGTGCTGATTGCGCTTGCCTGTGCGGCGCCCGTACTGTTTGTAACGCTGTTTTCTTCGGCGCAAATTAGCGAATCGCTGACGACGACGCGAGACAGTATTGGTCGTGAGGCGCAGGTATATGGCGCGCGCCCACTGGAATATTTGTTGCCCAACGCATTGAATCCGGTTACGGACAATATTTTTGGTACCTACGCTGAACGCGATAGTCATGGTTCTAACCCGGCCGAAAATCTGCTGAGCCTAAGTCTTGTGATGATTGGTCTGGCAACGTTCTTTGTGACCAGAGTTATACTGCAGCGCCGCAGCAAAAAGCCGATTCTATCCGGACGCTTTTCGCCGAAGTTTATCGCCGTGGTATTTGGCGCGGTGTTTGTGATTGCGATCCTGGTTAGTTTGCCGCCAAAACTTGGACCGCTGCCGATGCCCAGTTTCTTCCTGATCGAGGCTGTATCGCTATGGCGGGTGTTTGCCAGACTGGTAGTGATTGCCAATATCGCCCTGGTAGTATTGGGTGCATTTGGCCTGGCGCTACTGCTTGCTCAACTAAAAAAGCGCTGGCAGCAGATTGGTATCGTTACTTTGGCGTTCGTCATTATCTTTATCGAATACCTGACATTTGTACCTCCTCGCCCTGTGAGTGGCTACGAAAAAGTTCCCGAACTGTACTACTGGCTGCGTACCAAGCAGAATATCCAGACCATGGCCGAATATCCGTTGGATGAATTTGCGGGCAGCAGTATGCCGGTCTTTTACAGTACATATCAGCGTATCCACGGCAAAAAAATGCTCAATGGTGTAATGCCAAACAAACAGGCGACGCTGGTGCGTTCGGGCCTCCGCGATCTTCAAAGTCCACAGGCTGTTCCTGGCTTGCGCGCTCTTGGTATCGAATTTGTGACAATCCATGATCCCAGAAATCCCGGCGATATTCCAGGGCTGGAACAGGTGCACAGCAGTCCGGAGTCGATTGTCGAAACTGATAAAAAACCGGGTACCGTCTGGGGCTATAGGGTGCTGCCCGGTCAAAAAGCCGATTACATTGTATTGCCGACGCTCGGCTGGCACGCGCCCGTCAAGCAGTCGCCCATCCACGCAGATCAGGTTATGGGACATGAAGGCATTTTAGGATTTAAAAAAATACCACACGGCGAAGCTGCCAAAGGTACAACCGTGGATGTCGAAATGCGAGGCCGTTCTTTGGCCGGCGGGGGGCAGGAAATTAGCATTCTGCAGAACGGCAAAGAGTTGTGGCGCGGCACTGTTCCGGTAGAACAAACAAGTATTCGTTTTGCGGCCGATGCTGCCGGTGAAGTGCATGTGAAAGCCATCAAGCCTACAACCGACGCCACGCTCCGATTCTCAACTATCACCGTGATTGAATAGATAAGGCAGTACCCTCTAAAATAGTTGTTTACTTAATCCTGTAAACAGTAATCGGAATACCGGCTTTGTTGGTTTCGGCGATCTTGTCGAAGTGCTTATTTACGAAGCGGTACATGTCCTTGTTGGTGGAGCGCATGTGATAATCTACGAAATATTCGATCTTCATATCTTTGAGTGTTTTGTAGTAGGGGTCGGTATTTTCGATAGGCGGGTTCATAATGCTAAAGCAGCGTAGTTTTAGGTGGTGACAGGCAAAGAACGATCCCGAAAAGTCGTCGGAGATAATATTTGATCCCTTCGCGATGTAGGGCCGCAACGCAGTGTTTGCCATATACCATTGTTTGTCCAGGTCGCGGTTGGCCACCACGTATTGGCCGTTAATCAGCAGAGTAATCCCGACCAATAATATTCCGCCCACCAGAATCTGCGGTCCATTGATCATCTTTTTTTGCTGCCAAATAGAGACCATTAAAGCACCTGCTGCGACTGCCATAGCGACCGATCCCCATAGATACCGCCCGTCAATCAGTACCAGTGAATAACCGGCAATCATCAGCACTGAAATACCTGCAAAAAAGCGTAGTTCGCGGCGGAATCTATTGCGCGGCTGCATAACACCCAGGACCAGAGCGCTAATGCCCAGGGCTACGAACGGCCCCAAATTATATGTGGCATGCCATCCGTTATTCAGGTTACGCCCGATTACTGAACTCCAGAAATATCCCATATGATCCCAATTGTCGAACGGCGTCCAGCCCGGCACCATGTGGGTCATCGGCGTAGGATCTTCCCAGACGCTCATGGCCGAATCGGTTGGCGGTTGCAGTGGTCCGTTATTGATCATAGGCGACACTGCTTGGCCGATTGGTCCATAAATATGATGGTCGTACAAACCGGCGTTGTTAATGGTCGGCTTGTCATATTTAAGCGTCAGCACGCCAATAAACGGCAATGTCAGTGCAAAAAAGATAATACCTGCTGGCAGCCAGCGCCGAAATACGGTGCCAAAATTCTGTTTTTCGCGCAGCCACTGCCACATTGCCACAATGCCCACTGTGCCCAAAAACAGGAAGAATCCAAAGCCTTTGGCAAAGTACATAACGCCGCCAATGGCGCCGAGTTGGAGTGCTAAAGAATGGGTAGGAGTCTTTAAAAATCGTACAAAAATAAGAGAAAACCAAACAACGAGTAATGCCATCAAAATGTCAGGCGTAACGGGGCCTGCAGTCGACCAAGTCGTGAACAGCCCGGCCAGCCCAAACAGCGTTATGTTGGTAATAAGCCGGCTGACGCCTTTGCCCAGCAGAAAGCGGTAGAGCGTGATCATAAGCGCTGCGCTGGCCAGCAGTAAAATCAATTTGGCTGAGATAATCATGTTGGCACCCAGCCAGACGGCCGGGACGAGCAGCCAGGAGAGCAATGGTCCCCAGTAGCCATTAATAGCGTGGCGAATGTCGCCATGGGCATATTTATCGGCGATGGTAAAGTAAGACGCGGCGTCCGGATTCAGCTGGAACTGATACCACCCAACAGTCAGCCAAGTGCCCAGCACCAGCATAACGATAATAATAATCGTAAAAGGAGCGTGGATCTTATAGTTATTCCACCATTCGCTCACCTTGTTCATGCTACTCCTTTTATTTTTCTGGTTCTTCGTTATCATTAGAATAGCATACGTTGATGTGCTGTAGCCTGACGGCAACAGTTGTTATACTCTTAATATCATGAGTCGAGAAGTTGCGAATGATAATCGGCTGGCCCGCGAGGCGGCTATTTTTTGCCGGTACTTAATTGGAAGAAAACCGGTGCCAAAAGTGGCCGAATTATACGTCCATGCTTTGCGAACCAAACCTGGGAAGGTGACCAGGACTGACGATAAGCTTCTGAAATTTATTCGTCGTTGTCCGTGGAGTGCGGGATTTATTGATGCCGGCCTTAGTGTTATAAATACCGATTCTGAAGTTCGCCGTCGGATATATGTGACGTTTTCTATCATAGAAGCCATGCCCGAATATGCCGATCGTTTTCTGCCCAAAAAGCGATGTTTTTGGTACCTTTTCGTGTTGCTATTTGCGGGTCTCCGTGGTGTTTTGCGCACCTTTGTCGGTGTGATTTTGGTAAAGGTGGTGGCATGAACATACATGATTATATCGTAGTAGGATCGGGATGTTCAGGGGCGATGGCCGCCCAAACACTGGTCGAAGCCGGCAAACAAGTAGCTATGATTGACGTCGGCGCCACCAATCCAGAATATGCCGATTTGGTTCCGGAAAAAGACTTTATTACCCTACGAACTACCGACCCCGAACAATACCGCTATTTTCTGGGGTCCAATATCGAGGGTGTAATGTGGGGAGACATCGGCAAGGGTGCCCAGGTAACGCCCGCCCGCGGTCACATTGCACAGTTTACGACGACGCATATTCCTCTGGAGTCTAAGACATTTTTTCCAATAGAAAGCTTGGGTTACGGCGGTCTTGGTATTGGCTGGGGTGTGCAGTGCTGGGAATATTCCGAAGCAGACATGCGTGCAGCCGGCTTGGACGCTAAAAAAATGCAGGTGGCTTACGAAACGGTTAGTAAGCGCATTGGCGTTAGCGGCACAAAAGATGACGCTGCCGTCTATACATTAGGAACACTCAAAACATATCAGCCCTCTCCCGAAATGGACCGCAATCATCAAGCAATTTACCGAAAATACCATGACCACAAAAATCGTTTTATAGATCAAGGACTGTTTTTGGGCCGTACGCCGTTAGCGCTAATTACTGAAGACAAAGACGGCCGCAAGGCCTATGCTTACCACGACATGGATTTTTATACCGACAAGCATCGTAGCGCTTGGCGGCCTTGGATTACGGTGGACATGCTACGTTCCCAAAAGAACTTCACGTATATTGGCAACCAGCTCGTGTTACGTTTTGATGAAAAACCTGATCATGTTGCCATCACCTGCCAGGATGTAAGGACCAATAAAACCACGGTCATTCATTGCCGCCAGCTTGTGCTAGGTAGCGGGGCGCTTGGCACGGCACGTATTGTTTTACGATCTCTTGGCAAGCCGGACCACAGATTACCCGTTTTGTGCAATCCCTATACCTATATTCCGTGCCTGCAGCCGTCCATGACCGGAAAGGCTGTCGAACCCCGCAAGATGGGATTCGCTCAGCTCAGCTTGTTTTTGGATGAAAATAAAGACAACTATGATCTATCGATCGCGTCATTATATAGCTACCAGTCGCTCATGATGTTCCGCATTATCAAGCAGTTACCATTTTTGGGACTAGCCGATGCGCGAGTGTTAATGCGCTACCTGATGACCGGTTTGGTTATTATGGGCGTACATCATCCCGACCGTCCGACCGACAAAAAATATCTGGAACTGGTGCCGGATAAGCGTTCGGCAACCGGCGACAGCCTGCGCGCTCAATACGAATTAAGTGCCGAAGAAGAAGCGGAATTTCTACGCCGCGAAAATAAGATGATCAAAGCGATGCGCCGGACGGGCCTGTACGCACTGAAGCGCATTAATCCCGGCTACGGGTCTAGTGTCCATTACGCCGGTACGTTGCCGTTTAACGACGAGGAAAAACCATTTACGCTGGCCCGCGACGGCCGGCTGCATGGCACCAGGCGCGTATTCGTGGCGGACAGTTCGGGGTTTGCGTATTTGCCGTCGCGAGGCCTGACGTTTTCGTTGTTGGCTAATGCGCATAATGTGGCGGAGGAGGTGTTAAAATATGGCCAAAACTAAAAAACAGACCGTTCTTATCACTGGTGCGGGCGGTTATGTCGGTTCAGCACTGGTGGAATATTGCGTCCAAATGGGCTGGCAGGTAATTGGACTGGTGCGCGACCCTAAAAAGTATAAAATGCCGGGTGTAACCTTTGTGGCATATGATTTGGCCAAATCCTTTGACGACACTATTTTTAAAGGTGCCGATTATTTGGTTCATTTGGCCTATATGAAATATGACCGCCAGCATCCGGACGCGCTAGACATCAATGTGGCTGCGGCCGAACGTTTGATTGCAGCCAGTCGCAAATACAAGCTAAAGCATACTGTGTTTATGTCCACAATGTCTGCGCACGAGGGTGGGACGTCGGTATATGCAAGGCAAAAACTACGCATAGAGGAATTATTTAATACCAATCGGGATACCGTTTTGCGAGCCGGACTCATCATCGGTGGCGGTGGAATTGTACGCGAAATGGCCAGTTTTATGAAAACCAAGCGCCTTGTACCTCTAGTGGGGGGAGGTACTCAGCCGCTTCAGGTTATTGCGCTGTACGACCTTATTGCGCTCATTACAAAGGTGCTGCAGACCGGTCTATCCGGCACGTATACGGTGGCAAATCCCACGGTATATCAGTACAAGGACTTTTACCGTTTGCTGGGTGAACGCATCGGCGTAAAGCCACTTTTTTTGCCGGTGCCATTTTTCGCTATTCAAGGTGCGTTGCGTTTCGCCGATATGCTGCACATTTCTTTGAGCGTCAGCGAAGACAATCTAAACGGATTAAAACACCTTATTTCCGTTGATAATACTGGGGACCTGAAGCGTCTGAAGGCTACGCTGGATGATCTGCCCACGGCACTTGCCAACACCAAATCTCTTGCCTAGTAATGTCAGCAGCCAGATGATATTATACGGATAATACCGAAGGTAAGGTAACGAGGGTTATGTATAAAAACAAACGTATAACGGTGTGCTTTCCGTGTCGCAACGAAGCGAACCACCTAAAAGAGGTGATCGCTAAAGTGCCTGATTTTGTTGACGAAATTATTATCATCAGCAACAAATCGACGGACGATACGGTCAAAGTCGCCAAAAAACTAGGCCTGAAGGCCTATGAGGATAACCGCGACATCGGCGGTATCGGATATGGTTTTGCACACATGACCGGCATCAAAAACGCCACCGGCGATATTATTGTGGGTGCAGATGGTGACGCCACATACCCCATCGAAGATCTAGCGAAAATCATTGACCGTTTGCTGGACGACGAGCTGGATTTTATTTCGTGCAACCGTTATCCGCTGCAGGACGGCACCAAGATTCCGTTCAAACTAAAGCTTGGCGTCGGTATGCTGAATCTTGAGGTTCGTGTGCTGTATGGCGTAAAGATTAAGGATATTCTATCCGGCATGTGGGTGTTTCGCAGCGAAATCCGTGATCAACTAGATCTGACCATGGGCGACTGGAATCTTAGTCCTGAGATTAAAATCAATGCAGCAACTAATTCCGAAATCGCTTTTGCCGAACACAGCATCGCGCAGCATCAACGCCTAGGCGAAACACACCAAAATTATTTCAAAACAGGCTTTTCCCATGCAATGTGGATCCTGAAGAATCGGTTCACGCGCGGTTTCTTAAGGTCTGGCCGTGAGGCCGACCGGCGGGAACCCGGCGACGCTGAATAAACAAATGACAATATTCTCCTTACGTCTGGATCGGACTTTTTGGTATAAACTACTGGTTGCACCGACGTCACACGGCGGCGTACAGTTCATCCGTTACGGGTTGGTGGCGGGTATCGCTTTTATCGTCGATTTTGGTTTGCTGTACGTTTTTACATCACATCTTCATTGGTTTTATTTGTTATCAGCGACCAGTTCTTTTGCAATCTCAGTGGTTGTGAATTATCTGCTGAGCACCGCTTGGGTGTTTGCTAAACGCAACAAGCGTCAGCGTACCTTGGAAATTACTATATTTATTGCCATTTGTACCGTAGCGCTCGGGCTAAATGATATGTTTATGTGGCTGTTTACGTCGGTAATTGGCATGCACTATCTATATTCAAAGCTCATAACCGTTGCTATTGTATTTTTCTGGAGTTTTGGGGCACGGCGTATATTTTTTCATTCCGACTTTTTTACGAAACGGTTTTTCTCACGTTTCAATCAAGACCAGATACAAAAATAGCAGCTATTTTCTTCGGCTGCACAATAATTGTCATATAATTAATAGGTTTGCAATACACCGGAGGCTACTGTAGTTTGAATCGTGGTATTGATCGTCCTTGTCGATGGTTTTTTGGTCTCCTAGGCATTTTAAGACGCCATGGTCGCCGTTGGGCTGCCTGCTGGTAGAATATCTGCCCACAAGCGTGTTGCATGGCAGAACACGCCTCAATAAGATATACTACAGACAGCAAATTATTTCTTTCGGAGGGAGACGAGGGGATGCCTGTAAACGACTACTATGACGCCACAAAGTGGGATCTGGGCGAGGAAGATCGCATGCTGTTCGAGCGCGAGCACAAATGTCTTGCGTATATTGCTGCATTACCTAAGGCTCGCATGATTTTGGATGTGGGATGTGGTGATGGGCTGTTTTTGGACCACTTGGCTGTCGCCATGAAAGGGCGGAAAAATGTGTCGCTGTGGGGTGTTGATTTTTCCAAATATAAGCTGGCCAAGGCTAAAAAGAGTGGGCATAACGTCAAACAATGTGATCTGGAAAAAGGTTTGCCATTTGAGGACAATCACTTTGATGTGGTCTATGCAGCCGAGTTAATCGAGCATTTATACAATCCGGACTTCTTTTTGGAAGAATGTTACCGTGTGCTGAAACCGGGGGGTAAAATTATCGTTTCGACTCCCAATCTTCATGCCTGGTACAACCGTTTTCTGTTTATTTTTGGTATTCAGCCAATTTTTTATGAGGTTTCTACCAAATCGCCACAGATCGGTAGTGGTATTCTAAAGAAAGTTAAAAAAGGTCAGGCTCCTGTGGGTCATGTGCATGTTTTCAACCGCGCTGGTTTGGTAGATATGCTACGACACGAAGGATTTGAACTGCGACATTTTATGGGTGCACGATTTCATGCGCTGCCACGCTTTACGCATTTTGTTGACAAGCTATTTAACGCCCGTCCCTCGATGGCCTCCAATCTGATTGCCATTGCCCAAAAACCCGAACCTACCGAATAGTCCTTATTGCCAGGTCTCGCTCTATGCTGTTATTGAGCTAAATCCGGCGGCTCTAACGTTACCCTTAATACACTGCGTCCAACATCCTGTGCCGAACCTACGTCCGGCAGCTTATCGAAAATCCGCAGATCAAAATCAACAGGGCTGTATCCTGGATCGCAAAGTAGCTCAAAATTCTCATCAGCCTCCCGGGCAAATCGCATCATGGTGTCAAACCCTATCTCGCTTGATCGAAGTTCGAGCGTGTTGGTGCTGCCCGTCTCCCCAGATTCACATGCCAATTGAATGCTTTTGATCCATCCCCTATCATCAATTGTTAATGCCGTCTCACCAGGGAATTCTTCTTCTACCCTCTCCATAAGTTGTACTGTTTCGGCATGGCTGGCGCGGCGGCAGAGAGTGCGAAGTACGGTATCGGACAATTCCGACGGCTTTTTGACTTCGAAAGCGTCCAGGAGATTCTGTAACCCTTCCTGGTTGAGGCTAAAAGTAACTCGTCCCCGACCTTCTATGAGCTGGCGTGTAACGATCACCTGTGGAAATTCAGCGGTCATAGCCTTAATTCTAGCATGAACTGAGCTAATTAACAGACATGTAGTAGTTCATGCGCGGATCATTCATCCAGGCGGCGCCTTCGGCGACCAGACTGAAGTATTCGCGGTAGATGCCAGCGCCGGGCTGGGCCTTCATCCAGAATTCAAAGGTAGCGGTTTGACCTGGGGCAACTGATGACTCGATCATGCGGGCGGGGCGGTTCTGGCCCAGCCAGCCATTGTCAAAGAATCGGCTCAGACGGTCCAGCGGCTGAGTCATGCCCACGTTTATAGGATGCGGTCCGCTGTTGAACCAAGTGACGTTGCCGATATTTTTAGCGCGGAATCCAACATATATGCGATCGCCAGCGTTGAGTCCTGTTGTGGCTTTGCCGGTGGTTTTAGTCTGGTCGGTGTAGCTGTATTGGCCCTCAAATTGCCACGAATAGTTGGCGTTGATGATACTGGTAAAGAAATTGAATCCAACATCATTCATCCACGTTACGCCTTCCACGACCGGTGTGAACGATTCGGCCCGTGCGCCCGGAGTGTTCCGGGCTGTCATCCAGAATTCAAAGGTACCAATTTCTCCGGGTGCTACTTCCGTTTCGACCAAATTTGCGGCGCGGTTAACGCCTGGCCAGGTATTGTCGGCAAAGACGCTGGCACGGTCCAGGTTGCGGGTAGTACCCAGGAGGACGGTGTTTGCTCCGGATTTCTTCCAGGTCATATTGCCGGTGTTGCGGGCCTTAACGCCTACGTAGACGCGTTCACCCGGAGATAAGTTGGTGGTTGACTTGCCAGTTGTTTTATTTTGGTCGGTGTAAGCGTACTGACCGATGGGCTGCCAGCTCCAGGTGGGTGGTGCAACACTGATGTCAAAATACATGTTCATAGATGGGAACCAGGCGACGCCTTCGGCGACCAGATTGAAGTACTCGCGGTAGCTGCCTATGGCGTTCGGTGCAGTAATCCAGAATTCAAAGGTACCAATTTCTCCGGGTGCAACCGATGCTTCTATCATACGGGCAGGTCTGTTGGGTCCTATCCATGTGCCATCCGCAAACGGACTAGCACGGTCTAGTGGTCGTTCGGTGCCGATGTTTACGGTGCCCGCGCCGTTATTGACCCAGGTGGTGGTGCCGTTGTTGCGGGCACGAAAACCGACGTATACTCGAGTGCCGGGTAGTAGGTTACTGGTGCCGCGTCCAGTTGTTTTATTTTGGTCGGTGTAAGCGTACTGACCGACAATTTGCCAACTGTAGGCGTACCACATCGAACGCCAGTAGTCCTCGCCACGCAGGCGGGCATACAGTGTAAAAGTGCCGTAGCGGGTGTCGATTCCGTCCATGGATCCATAATCTTGGGTGATAATTCCCATGCGCGCCCGATCACAGTTAAAGCGATTCATAACATAGGGCGAACCTTCGTAGGGTTGAGTGGATGAGTTGTAGCCAAAGTGCGTGGCCTGGTTGGCATATACTGTGGCGCGCCCATTGTAGCTGAACAGAGTATCTTTTACTAAGACGACATTTTGTTCGTTGGGCTGTAAACGGCGGCGTTCGCGCTGTAGTGATCCCCGCCAGACGTAGTCGTCCTGTATTCGGTTGGCCATAAAGACTAGTTGGCGATAAAATTCGGCGTCGCTGACCGGTCCGGCTGGGTAGGGGCCGCCGGCGCCATTGGTAAACTGAAATATCCCTTGCCCATTACTGGGGTTACTACGACTGAAGTTGGTTTCACGGTAGTGAATGGCGGCTAGCATTTCCCATGGCACGCCGGTTTCGTTCATAGCCTGGATGTAGGCCGATTTATTAAAATTTACCTTGTCCATGATGCTGGTGCTGATCGGCGTGTACACATCACTGCAGTCGGCAGCATGATGGGCTGAAGCGGTGCCGGCCGGAATGGCAAAACATGACATTATGGCGCCTATTAATAGTATGGCGGCTTTTAGTGGTATGGTATTAAAGATTCTTCGCTTCGTCTGGCTCATAGGTGATCTCCAGGCTGTTAACATCGATGCCCTTGTTCTTTAGATAGTCCAAGGCTTTTTGCTTGTATTCTTTTAGTTGGTCACGATACATATCGTATTGGCTGGGGTTGTTGATGATTGCGTACAGGGTGATGGTATATTTGTTGCTACCTTCTAAGCGGCGGATTTTGAATTCATCGTTTTCGGTTACAAGAACGTAATTTTTAACAGAGTCCTTGGGCAGATTTTCTGGTACCGGAAAAGTCTGACCTTCGCTGGTTTCTTTGGGCCCTTCGGGCTGTTTTTGATCGTTGCTGGATTGTGAAGAGCTGGTTTTTGTGCTGCCAGTGGACATGGCCTTGTTACGGTTCATATATAGATATACGCCAACGCCAAGCGTCAAAACTACCAAAATAATAAGTATTATAACAAGCGGTTTCCGTGGGCGTTTTTTAGGGATTTTTTTGGCGTTTCGACTGCTGTACATATTTTTATTTTAAAACCTTTACATATAGATTACCATGCCGCTACTGCTTATACAATATATAGTAGTGAAAAACAACAACAGCGTTTCATGTCAAAAGCCCCACTGATCTGATATGATGGAGCACATGATTGTCGTAATTATCGCCGGAGGGTCTGGTACACGACTGTGGCCCCTGTCCACGCCCTCTTATCCAAAGCACCTGTTAAAAGTTAATGGCGACGACCGGTCTCTGCTACAACACGCCTATGACCGCGCCTTGCGTCTGACTGCTAATGTTTTTATCGCTACCGAAGCGAGTCACGTTCAGCATGTCAAAGATCAGTTAAGCGATTTGCCGGATTCGGCATTTGTTGTCGAGCCTGCTCGCCGCGGCACCGCGCACTGCATCATGGCGGCACTGGCCGAGATCGGTAAGCAACACGATGCAGATGAACCGATCGCATTTATTCATGCCGATCATTACATTCGTGATGTCGCCGGGTTTGCGCATAGTTTTCGTATCGCCGAAGAAGTGTCGGCGGCGCAAAAACGCCTGGTACTCGTGGGTGTAGAGCCGGACTATCCGGCGACTGGTTTTGGCTATATCCAAAAAGGTGAGCTACTGGATGAAAAGAGTTTTGTATTTAACGTCAGTATGTTCAAAGAAAAACCTGATTTTGAAACGGCGCAGAGTTACCTGAACAGCGGTAACTATTTATGGAACGGCGGTTATTTTGTTGGTTCTATTAATACATTTCGCCGGACTATGCAGGCGTACGCACCGGAACTAAATAACAATTATGAAAAATTGACAGCAGCAGCCGATAATTCGTATAAAGAAACATATCTGGCTTTTGAAAATATCGCTATCGACTATGCTTTGATTGAAAAAACGCAGAATTTGTTGGTGGTGCCAGCGTCGTTTGACTGGATGGATTTGGGTTCATTCAGCGACATGTATGCGGCCGCCAATAAGGATGCGGCCGGTAATCACATTTCCGGCAATGTCGAACTAGAGGGTATTGTTGAAAATTCGTTTATCGAAAACCACGAGACCGACAAACCGGTGGCCGTGATCGGCCTGGATAATGTCGTCGTCGTGAATACCCCTGATGGAATTTTGGTGGCGCGGCGAGATATGAGTCAAAAGGTTGGCGATGTTGCCAAGCGTCTGCAGGCTAAATAAGGAGTTTTATGAAGCGAAAATTGATTGCATTTGACCTGGACGACACGCTGGCGGTGACTAAGTCACCTATCAGTGATCGCATGGCAGCACTGCTGCCTCGGCTGCTAGAGCAATATGAAGTGTGTGTAATTTCCGGCGGTAAATTCGGTCAATTTGAAAAACAACTGATCGACCGTCTGGACGTGAGTGGTCAGCTGCTCCGTAAACTGCATATTATGCCGACGTGTGGTACACGTTATTATCGTTACGACGACATTCGTGACGAGTGGGTGCAGGAATACGCCGAAGACCTGACCGCTGCCCAAAAAGAACAGATTATTCAGGTGTTATCCGACGGTGCCAAAGAACTGGGTTACTGGGAAGACAAGCCGTACGGCGAAATCGTCGAAGACCGGGGTAGTCAGATTACGTTTTCGGCCTTGGGTCAGCAAGCGCCCGCTGAGGAAAAGTATAAATGGGATCCAAACGGCGTGAAAAAACACGCTTTGCGTGACTATGCTGCCGAACGTTTACCTGATTTAGAGGTGCGCGTGGGCGGAACCACCTCTGTTGATGTGACCCGCATCGGGATAGACAAGGCTTATGGCATGGCCAAGCTGATGGATGTTCTGGATATGAGCAAGGAAGATATTTTGTTTATCGGCGACCGCCTGGAAGAAGGCGGCAACGATTACCCGGTAAAAGCCATGGGCATCGACACCTTGCAGATCGAAAAATGGGAAGAGACTGCGCTGGTTATTGAGGCGATCGTGCTGGCAAGCTAAAAGATACCTCTTTTGGTCTCTTCGTAATGGTGACAGAGTAGCTTATTCTACGGTTACCGATTTTGCCAGATTTCGCGGACGGTCCACATTTAGCCCTTTTTCGATGGCCACGTAGTACGAAAACAGTTGTTCGGCCAGAGCGATGAGTTGGGGCTGGGTTTGTTCCAGGGTCTTTGGAATGTAAATTACATCTTTAGTTAGCTTTAAAATATCGCGGTTGCCTTCGGTGGCGACTGCCAGGACTGGCCCGCTGCGGGCGCGGATTTCTTCTATATTGGAGTAGGTTTTTTCAAGCAAGGGTGAGTTGCAGGCCAGGGCAAGGGTGGGGAAGTTTTTGTCGATCATGGCCAGCGGGCCGTGTTTCATTTCGCCCGCGGCGTAACCTTCGGCGTGGATATAAGAAACTTCCTTAAGCTTTAAGGCGCCCTCCAGTGCACACGGATATGAGTAGCCGCGCCCGATGTACAAAAAGTCGTTGTATTGGGCGTATTTGCGGGCTAGTTTATGAATGTCGTTGGCTTGCTCTAAAATGCGGGCAGCTTTTTCGGGCAGCGCTTCCAGCTCCTTTAGCAGTGGTCCAAATAATTTGGTGGAACGGTTGCGGCCCAATTCTAGGGCGATCAAGTTGAGTACCGTCACCTGCGCGATAAACGCCTTGGTAGAAGCCACGGCTTGTTCCGGGCCGGCGTGCAGATATACTCCAGCGTCAGTCAAACGCGCAATGGTTGACCCGACAGCGTTTACGATGCCCAAGCGCAAAATGCCATGACCTTCCACTTTTTTCAGTGCGGCAATAGTGTCTGCAGTTTCGCCGGATTGGGATACGGCTAGTACGGCGGTGCTGCGTGTAAGCGGCTCGTCACGGTATTTAAATTCGGATGCCAGCTGCACTTCCACCGGAATACCAGCCAGTTCTTCTATTAAATATTCGCCGACGAGGCCGGCGTAATACGATGTGCCGCAGGCCACGATGATGATGCGATCGATGTGGTTCAGCTGCCGTGCGACGTCTACTAATCCCCCTAATTTTACGGTGGATTCGTCCAGCCGTACGCGGCCGCGAATGGCGCTGCGAATTGTTTCGGGTACATCATGCATTTCTTTGAGCATAAAGTGCGGAAAGTTACCCAAAGAAGCCTGCTCGGCGTCGAACGACAGGCGCTCGGTCTTACGTGTTACCTCTTTATTCTGGCGGATGTGTTTGATGGTGTGGGTATCTAGTGTCAATACCGCCAGTTCGTGGTCTTCCAGATAAATCACATCCTTGGTGTGTTCCATAATAGCCGTGGGGTCAGATGCGATGACGTACGACGTTTTGTCGACGCCGATCACTAGCGGGCTGGACAGCCGAGCAGCGTACAATTTGCCTGGCGCATGCGTGCTAAAAATGGCGATAGCGTAGGCGCCTTCCAATTCTTGTAGGGCAGTTTTGACAGCCTGGTCAAATTTGTCTGTTTGTCTGTAATGATAGTCGATCAGGTGGGGAATGACCTCTGTGTCGGTCTCTGAAATAAATGTATATCCCAGCCTTTCCAAGTTGCCGCGAATAACCTGATAATTTTCGATGATGCCGTTATGGACCGCAAAAATAGTTTGGTCGGTGTTGTGGTGCGGATGTGCGTTTTTGGTGCTGGGCGAACCGTGAGTGGCCCAGCGAGTGTGGCCAATGGCAACAACTGCCTTGCTGGTATTGACGCCGTCCAATTCTTTGCGCACATTGGCGACGGGGCCGATTTGCTTGGCCAATGTTGCTTGCTGTTGGCTATCGGCAAAGGCTACGCCGGCCGAATCGTAGCCGCGGTATTCCAGTGACTGCAGGCCGTCCAGTACTAATCCTACGCCGTCATGTTTTTTGCCAATATAACCTACAATACCGCACATATGCACCTCCTATAATGGTCCTAAACTTCTTTAATAAAGGCGGTTAATTTTTTTTGGAAAACCTGGGGAGAGAAATGGCGGGCGTGCTGCTGAATGGCCTGGGAGTCAAATCGTGCCGTGTCAAAATTTTTCAGCACGGTAGCTAGCGATTCGGCAGTTTGTTCCGTAAAAAACAGGCCGGTTTTGCCCTCCACGACATAATCTAACGCGCCTCCCGCTTTGAACGCAATAACCGGCGTGCCGGCGGCCATGGCTTCGATAGGCGCAATTCCAAAATCGTCAAAACTGGCAAACAAAAAGGCATGGGCTTTGGCCAGCTCGGCTGGCATTTGGTCGTCGGTTACATCGGTACGAAAAGTAATGGTTGGACCGGCCAAACGCACTAGTCGGTCATGATCCGGTCCGTTACCGATGACGGTTAGTGGCAACTGCAACTTATTGCAAGCTTCTATGATTATATCGGTATATTTGGCTGGCGCCTGACGTCCCATAGTCACGAAACCGCTACGGGCGGCTGGCTGCGGAGCGGCTTGAAATCGTTCGACATTAATCGGCGGATGAATCACCACGGAATCTCGTCCGTAGTATTTCTTAATGTCACTCTGAATATGTGTGGAATTGGCTATAAAGAAGTCGGGCTGCTGTGCTGCGCGGTAATCCCAGCGGCGCAGTGGTCCAACCAGCAGTTTCAGGCCCAGACGCACTAAGGGATTTAAAGCACCAAAACCCGGGCGCTTCATATACGTATCGTAATGACGCCAATAATAGTGGGTGGGGGAGTGACAGTAACATATATGAGTGGTGTCAGGTAACGTGCGTACGCCAAACGCTTCGCCGTTGCCGGTACTGCTAATCACCAAGTCGTATTCGCTTAGATCCAGGTGACTAAACCACCACATCCGCAAAACACCAATGAATTTACGCAGTCGACTAAACGGCCAATGCTGCAAAAAACCTGTAACGACCTTGTTATCCAGGCGCTGTCGCCATTCATTAGTGCAATAGGATGTATAAATAGGCGCATCCGGAAACATGCGGTGCAGTTGGGCTACTACGCGTTCGGCGCCGCCGCCAATCAGCCAATCATGCACAATTGCTATTTTTATGCTATTCGGGTTTTCTGCCATCTGGTATCGGTCGTGATTGATCATCGTTATTTTGCGCCTCCGCCCCCCAAGACGACGCGCACGGTTTTGGCTAAAATTACCAGGTCCAGCCACAGACTCCAGTTTTGCACGTAATACAGGTCCAGTGTTCGGCGTTCTTCAAATGTAATATCGCGTCGGCCAGAAACTTGCGCCAGACCAGTTAGGCCGGATTTAACACTCAGAATAGTGTGACGTTTTTTGTAGGCGGCCAGCTCTTCGGGGATGAGCGCCCTCGGGCCCACCAGGCTGATATCACCCTTTAGTACATTAAATAACTGCGGCAGTTCGTCCAGACTCGTAGCGCGCAAAAACTTACCGATTGGGGTAATGCGCGGATCATTAGCAATAAAATCCCCGTTTTCGCGGTACGCTTTTGCCAGTTCGGGCTTGCCCATCATGGCAAAGGCCTGCTCTGGAGTGGTGCCGTCATATTTGGCATATTGCGTGCGAAATTTGATTACCTTAAATTTCTGGTCAAACCGCGTTAACCGGTCGTGGCTGAAAAAGACCGAACCGCTGCCCGACAAAGTGCTGATAACTGCGATAATGGCCATCGGAATTGCAGCAATAATCAATAAGAAAGTGCCGACAACCAGATCAGTGATGCGTTTGACCATACGGCCCCAGCCAAACAATGCTGTCTGGTGTATGGTTATGACTGGCACCGAAGATCGGAACAGCTCCACCTCCAGCCTACCCACCAACAGTCCGGTATTGCCGGGCACAAAACGATATCCCAAGTGGTGCTGCTGAGCGTACGACAGTAATTCGCTGTTTTTAGTGTCGTCGGCGTACAATTCGGTCTGGATAATGCCATGAAATTCCTGCCGATTGTGCTCCAGAAACTGTTTGAATGAAGGATAAACGGCGACCTTGCGGTCTCCAACGGTAGTCTTTTGGCCAATGACACCGATAATCTTATAGCCCGAGCGGCGGCTTTCTGCCAGCCAGTCGATTAGTTCGCCGGTCATGTGGCTATTGCCGACAACCAGTACTTTAGTTAGTCCAATGTTGTAACTAAAGTACTGTACGCGGACAAAGCGCGCCAAATTGCGGAATATTAATAAGAACAAAAATCCTAGCGCAAAGCCATAGATTGGTACCAGACGCGCCGGAAAAATCGGTTCTTTGGCCACAAAATCCCAAAAAACAACCAGCAGTAGGCCGATAAATGACCCAACCAGCAGTCGGCTGAATTCCTTGAAGCGCTTTTCGTAAATACTATTGTTATACAGGCCCAGCCAGGCAAAAATGAGAATCCAAAAAGGCAGCACTGTCAGAAATATTTTTAGATACGTTATGGCGCTGATCGGTTCCAATAGAGGACGAAGATCTATTTTTACGCGCAGTATATAAGCGGCAACGAACGCCGCTACCAAGGCCAGGAAGTCTCCCACGATCAAAACGGCATTGTATAAGAGAGAGGCGTTATTCTTCATTCAAGCTAATTGTATCATTATTATAAGCGCTGTCGAGGCCGTCTGACGGGTGGCAACGTAGACAATTTGACTACTTTCTAATCTGAATATTAGCTGAAAGAATATTTAACCTATTGTCAAAGAGCTGAAACTCACCTACTATCAAACTAAAACCGAACAACTTAGAATTAGGGGTACGATATATGAGCAAAATACCAACCGCTTTCCTGAAAAAAACCTTTATATGGCGACAAGGATTGGCGGTGGTTTTTCTCGTACTTTGCCTTCAGGCTTCAATTCCATTTTTAGCTTCGGTGATGGCGGCAACTCCCGCTATTTCTAGTATTACGGTCAGTAGCGTACAAACCAATGCCGCAACTATCGGCTGGACTACTGATGTTGCTTCGGATACCCAAGTGGAGTATGGCTTGACTGCCAGTTACGGTTCATCAACGACGCTGAACGGCTCGCTCGTAACCAACCACAGTCAGGTAGTTGGCGGACTGCAGGCCAATCAACTGTATCATTACCGCGTCAAGAGCAAGGATGTTTCTGGTGACTTGGCAGCCTCGGGTGATCGCACCTTTATAACTAACGCCGGTTCATCCAGTTCGGGCACGGCAACCGACAGCGGCAATTCAAATACTATGAATACTACTCGCTTTACGACCGGCAGCGGTGGTAAGTTGGGTTCGGTATCTGCTTATGTAGGTGCGGTAGACGCTACGGTAGCTAAACGAAATTACCAAATGGCTATTTATACGGCCAATGGCACGACTCCTGGCACTCTTGTGGCCAGTACGGCAACAGGTACCTTGACCGCTAATAGCTGGAACACATTGCCTATTAATGGAACTTTAGCTCCAAATACTAATTATTTCCTGGCTTACAATTCGAACGGTAGCAGCGATAGCGTTAATAACTTGCGCTATACCAACGGGGGTATTAGCGGATGGAGTACCGCTGGTCAAACATTTGGTACATGGCCGACCACCTTTGGCCAGACTACAGCACAAGACGTAACTTTCTCGATGTATGCCTCGTTTGTAAGTGACACTGTGCCGCCAACGGTTGCAATCACTGCACCTACTGAAGGTAGTGTGGTTTCCGGCGGTGCACAGTTTACAGCTAATGCTACCGATGAATCGGGTGTATCCAGTGTGCAGTTCAAACTAAATGGCAATAATCTTGGAGTTGCGGATACGACCGCGCCCTATGCAGTTAGCTGGGATAGTACGCTTAGTCTGAACAGTAGCTATACATTGACTGCTATAGCGACTGATACGAACGGCAATAATACGACGAGTGCGCCGGTAGCCTTTACGACTAATAACGAACCGCGCATCGTTGTAACAAGCCCTACCGTTAATCAAACTATCGAGGCAACCTCTATCACTGTTACGTACACCAAAAACGGTGATTGGTTGCCCGGTGATGGTAAGCATGCACATTTCCGCCTGGACGGTGGTACGACCAAAATGGACTTCGACACAGATGGCAATCAGTCCTATACATTTTTAGATGTACCTGCTGGTCAACATACCATCGAAGCCGCAGTCGCTAATGGCAGCCATGTGGAATTTGCAGGATCGGGCATGTCCGTAGCATTTAGCTCAATCGCTCCTGATGTAACACCGCCTACCGTGTCGTTAACTGCACCCGCCAACAATGCAACGGTGGCCAATGCAGTGACCGTTAGTGCGGCAGCTGCCGACGAAACCAGTCTGAAGGGTGTGCAGTTCTTCCTGGACGGCAACGTGTTGGGTGCCGAGGATACAACAGCCCCGTACACCATGAGCTGGGATACGCTTACTACTACAAATGGTACTCATAGTCTGACTGCCCGTGCCCGTGATAGTCTCAACCAGACTACATCTGCCCCAGTAACTGTTAATGTACAAAATAATGACCAACGTGCAGTTGTAGGGGAATGGAGTCCGGTCATGAACTGGCCGCTGGTGGCAGTACACAGTACACTTATGTACACCGGTGAAGTGCTAATGTGGGATGCCTGGGAAACGCCAACTACTCAGGCTAAGTTATGGAATCCAACCACTAATATCTTTACTGATGTACCCCTAAGCGCCGCAAACGCCGGACTGTTTTGCTCCGGTCATGCTACGGACGCCGACGGTAACCTGATTGTCATGGGCGGTCACGAACCGGATAGCAGTGGTATCAAAAATGTCTACTCGTTTAACCCCACCACCAAAGCCTGGACTCGCAAGGCTGACATGCAGTACCCTCGCTGGTACCCAAGTGTAACCCAAATGCCAGACAACCGCATGATTACCTTTAGCGGCCAATCGGTGCAAGGCACCTTTGTAAACACTCCTGAAATCTTTAATGCTAAAACCAATACCATGAGCACCGTGCCCATCAGCACGCCACAGCTCCGCGAAATCCAATATCCTCAGACATCGGTATTGCCATCGGGCAAAATCCTGGCGATTTCGACCGAACAAGGCGGGGTAATGACCTACAATCCCAGTAACAATGCCTGGACTAACACGGGTACGACACAAGTGCCGTTTGGCGTGTGGACGTCGTTCGCACCTGGTAAATATCTGATTACCGGCGGAGGCGAGGACTTTAATAGCTATGATGTAGGCAATCCCGGAACATCGCAAAAGAAATCGCGCATATTGGATATGACTAACGACACACCGGTTTGGAGTGATGCTGGTACGATGAACCAAGGCCGCTCATTCCATAATGTCACTATGTTGCCGACTGGGAAGGCGCTGGCCATAGGCGGCGCCCCTCAGGTCACTGACTTTGCAGAGGTCGGCACGGTTACGGCTGAACAGTGGGATCCGGCCACCAAGACATGGACTGCAATGGCCAATCCGGCAAAACCACGCATGTATCATTCAACTTCACTACTCTTGCCCGACGGCCGCGTGCTTTCGGCAGGTGGTGGACGTCTGAAGAATATACCTCCGGACCAACTGAATGCACAGATTTATTCGCCTTCCTATATGTTCCAAGGTGCCCGCCCGACCATTACCAGTGGCCCCAGTGCAATTAGCCACAATAGCACCATGGACTTCGTTTCACCCGAGGCTGCCGATATTGCTAAGGTCAGTTTTGTAAGCCTCGGATCGGTCACCCACACCGCCGATTGGAATCAGCATTTCATGGAACTTCCATTTACTCGCAATGGTGATACGCTCAGCATTAATACCCCCGCCAATACCAACCTTGCTCCAGATAACTACTACATGGTTTTCTTGGTCAACAGTGCTGGCGTACCGTCGCAGGCTAAGATTGTAAAATTGAGTACCCCCGATACCGGTGCGCCAACAGTTACTAATGTACAGGCGACAAGTGTGACTGGCACCGCGGCAACCATTAGCTGGACTACCAACGAAGACTCCGATAGCCAAGTAGAATACGGGCCAACTACCAGCTACGGTTCATCAACTACTCTCGACGCTACCTTGTCAACCAGCCATTCGCAAAACCTGACTGGTCTCACTTCTGGTACCCAATACCACTACAGAGTAAAGAGTAAGGACGCATCCGGCAACCTGACGACTTCTGGCGACTACACCTTTACGACCACCGCCTCGGATGGAGTGGCGCCCACTGTCAGCTTGACTTCGCCTACGGGCGGAACGGTCAATGGTACTGTAAACTTTGCCGCAACGGCCTCTGACAATGTTGGGGTAGTCGGCGTGCAGTTTAAAGTAGACGGCGTTAATGCGGGCACCGAAGATACCTCGTCGCCTTATGGCGTGTCTTGGAACAGTGCCAGTGTGGCAAACGGCAGCCATACTATAACGGCTGTGGCCAGAGATGCTGCAGGCAATACTACGACATCAAGTGGCGTAGTGGTGAATGTATCGAACAGTGTTAGCGGTGGCTTGGTTGCATCCTATAGCTTCAATGAAGGTACTGGTACGACGGTCGCGGATGGATCTGGTACCGGTAATTCTGGTTCGATTTTCCAGGCTGCATGGTATGCAGCCGGTAAATTCGGCAAAGCGCTCAGTTTTGACGGATCAAACGACTACGTTTCTGTAAATGACTCGGCTAGTTTGGACCTGACCAACAAGATGACGCTCGAAGCATGGGTACGTCCGACGGCAAGCTCTGGCTGGCGCACTGTCATGCTAAAAGAAAACGGTAGTGAGATGTCATACGGAATGTACGCCCGTGAAAGTAGTAATCGACCCTCGGCCTGGATGCGCCTTAATCCAACCTCTGGCAGTTCGCAGTCAGCAGGTGCGACACCTGGCCTTACGCTCAATACGTGGTCGCATATGGCAGCAACGTACGACGGAACATCGCTCAAACTGTATATTAATGGCGCTCTGCGCGCCACCACCAATCAGTCTGGCAGTATGTATGTAGGGACGGGCCCGCTTAAATTCGGTGGTAATGCCGTCTGGGGCGAATACTTTGCTGGCCAATTGGACGAAATTCGCATCTATAACCGTGCATTGACTCCGACCGAGGTCCAAACCGACATGAATACGGCACTCTAATATGAAAAAAATACTGTTAAGTCTAGGGGTGGGGCTGTGCACGGTTCTGGCTCTGTCGAGTACGGCCCTGGCAATGGCTGGCATGTATACCGCCAAGTATGTTGACGGCTCAAACGTCATCATTATGGCCGATAACGTGCATAATACTCAGGCCGATGTGCCAGTGACCTACAATCTGCGAGTCTATGATCTGGACGGCAAGCCGATTTATTTTGGTAATGTCCAGATGGACGTGGTACATAAAAATAAGACTTTCCAGCAGATTAATCTGCGACGCACGAAAAACGAGGATGCCGTCACAAAATTAACTTTTCCCAGCAAAGGAACTTTTATCCTAAAAGTTCGTTTCATGGATAACGACAAACAGATTGCCAAAGGCGAATTTCCTATCGTAGTCGGTGATTCACCAAACCAGAGCTGGTTTGTAAAAATAGCTTCCTGGCAAA